>DAORUQ010000001.1:0-8853 GCA_035433265.1 Pseudomonadales bacterium
GCTGCTTGTTGCTGGTCTGCACCGGCTTGAGCGAGACCGCGGCGCCCGCCACGATCACCGAGCAGACGATGCACAGGACCAGGGCGACCAGCAGGGTGCGCCCGGTGGTTTCCTTCCTAGCCGTTGACATGGCGCGCCAGCCTCCGGTTGATGTTGGCCCGCATCACGAAATTGTCGATCAGCGGCGCAAAGATGTTGGCAAAAAGGATCGCGAGCATCATCCCCTCCGGATACGCAGGATTCACCACGCGGATCAGCATGACCATCACGCCGATCAGGATGCCGAAGGCGAGCTTGCCGGTGTCGGTCATGGCGGCCGATACCGGGTCGGTGGCCATGAATACCGTGCCGAAAGCCCAGCCGCCGATCACGAAGTGCCAGTAGAACGGCAGCGCGAACATCGGGTTCGTGTCCGAGCCCACGGCATTGAACAGCAGTCCCATCGCCACGGTGCCGATCACCACGCCGAGCATGATCCGCCACGACGCGATGCCGGTCCACAGCAGCAGCACCGCACCGAGCAATATCGCCAGTTTCGAGACCTCGCCGATGCTGCCGGGGATCTGGCCGAGGAATGCCTGCATCCAGGAAAACTGCGCGGTGATTGCCTCGAGTCCGCCATTGGCGCCGAGCGACAGCGCCGTGGCGCCGCTCATTCCGTCCACGCCCATCGAGCTGGCGCCGCTGTAGCCGTCTACCACCGCCCAGTCGAACGCCGTCCACACGCTGTCGCCCGAGATCTCGGCGGGATAGGCAAAGAACAGGAACGCGCGTCCGACCAGCGCGGGATTGAGGAAATTCTTGCCGGTACCGCCGAAGACTTCCTTGCCGACCACCACGCCGAAGCTGATGCCGAGCGCGACCTGCCACAGCGGGATATCGGGCGGCAGCGTCAACGCGAACAGGATCGAGGTGACGAAGAAGCCCTCGTTGACCTCGTGCCCGCGCACGGCGGCGAACAGGATTTCCCACGCGATGCCCACGGCAAAGGTGACGATGTAGATCGGCAGGAAATAGCAGGCGCCGTGCCAGAAGCAGTCCCAGATGCTGTTCGGGTCATAGCCGGCGGCCAGGCCGATCAACCAGCCGTGCCAGTCGGTCTTGACCAGCACGCCCCCTTCCTGCATCGCGCTGTTGGCCTGGAATCCCAGGTTGTACATGCCCCAGAACATCGCCGGCAACGCCGCGAGCCACACCGTGATCATCACGCGCTTGAGATCGATGCCGTCGCGTACGTGGGCATTGGCGCGCGTGACGCTGGCCGGGGCGTAGAAGAAGGTATCGAGCGCCTCGTACAGCGGATACAGCGAGTGGAATCGCCCGCCCTTCTCGAAATGCGGCTCGACGCGGTCGAGCATTCGCCGCAATGCTTTCATGTCAGGCCTCCGATTCGATGCGGGTGAGGTTGTCGCGCAGAATGGGGCCGAACTCGTACTTGCCGGGACAGACGTAACTGCACAGTGCGAGATCCTCCTCGTCGAGCTCCAGCGCGCCCAGCTTGACCGCGGTCTCCACGTCGCCGACCACCAGCGACTTCAGCAAAGGTGTCGCCAGCACGTCGAGCGGCATGACTTTCTCGTAGGCGCCGATCGGCACGATCGCGCGCGGGCTGCCGTTGGTCGAGGTGTCCATCGCGAAGCGCCTGCCGCCGAGGAAGCGCGACAGGTAGATGCCCATCACCGAGTGACGGTCGACGCCCGGTGACATCCAGCCCATGAAACGCCGCTCGCGCCCCTCGGGCAGCACCGAGACCTGCGTGTGGTAGCGCCCGAGAAAGGCCAGTGCGCCGTGCGCGCGGCGCCCGCCGAGCACACTGCCGCTGATGATGCGCTGCTCGCCCGGGGCGAGCTCGCCGGCGCAGAGCTCCTCGGTGCTGGCGCCCAGCACGGTGCGCAGCAGGCGCGGTTTGGCGATACCGGGGCCGGCGAGCGCGACGACGCGCTCCGTGAGCAGGCGCCCGGTAGTGAACAGATGCCCGATCGCGACGACATCCTGGTAGCCGACGGTCCAGACCGCCCGGTGTTCGTGCACCGGGTCGAGGAAGTGGATGTGGGTGCCGGCGAGTCCGGCGGGGTGCGGGCCGCCGAACTCCTCGTGCACCACGCGCGGGGCCTCGATGCGCGGCACGCTGGCCCCGGCGCCGCTCACCACGTAGACCTTGCCCTCGGTGAGCGCGCTCAGCAGCTGCACGCCGTGGCGGAACTCCTCGGCGCGCGGTGCAAGAACCACCGCGGGGTCGGCCGCGAGCGGATGGGTGTCGATCGCGGTGACGAAGATCGCGTGCGGCACGCTGGCCGGGGCCGGCACCTTGCTGTACGGGCGCGTGCGCAGCGCGGTCCACAGCCCGGAAGCGCACAGGTTGCGGCACACCCGCTCGCGCGAGAGCGATGCCAGTGCCGCTGCCTCGTAGCGCTCGAACTCCCGCTCCTCGGTGCCTTCGACGTCGATCACCACCGACAGCAGCACGCGCTTGGGCCCGCGGTTGATAGCGGCGATCGTGCCGGCCACCGGTGCCGTGAACTGCACGCCCTCGACCTTGCGGTCGGTGAACAGTACTTGTCCCTTGGCTACACGATCGCCGGGCTGCACAGTCATGCTCGGCTTCATGCCATGGTAATCGGGCCCCAGCACGGCCACCGTGCGAACCCGCGGTCCCTCATGCACGCGCTGCTCGGGCTCCCCGCTGATGGGCAGGTCCAGTCCTCGACGAATCGTGATCATTGTTGCTCCCGTCCGACCTTTCCGATCAACCGGCCCGCGCCGCCGCTGGCAGCGCGGGCCTCGCCTCGCGTCTCATCGCGACTTCGGCCAGCTGAAGCCCACCGTTGTCGCGTCCGGATAGACCGCGTAGTGCACGCCGGCGACGTGTTCGAGCACGCGGTGCACCTGGCAGGCGTAGCCGAACTCGTTGTCGTACCAGAGGTAGAGGATCGCGCTGTTGCCCTGCACGATCGTGGCCTGCGCGTCGTGGATGCAGGCGGCGCGGGAACCGACGAAATCGGAGGAGACCACTTCCGGCGACGAGGTGTAGTCGATCTGGCGGCTGAGCGGCGAGTGCAGCGAGGCCCAGCGCATGAACTCGTTGACTTCCTCGACCGAGGTCGGGCGCTTCAGCGTGAGGTGCAGGATCGCCATCGAAACGTCGGGCACCGGCACGCGGATCGCATTGCCGGTGAGCTTGCCCGCCATCGAGGGCAGCACCTTGGCCACGGCGCTGGCCGCGCCGGTCTCGGTGAGCACCATGTTCAGCGGCGCGCTGCGCCCGCGGCGGTTGGCCTTGTGGAAATTGTCGATCAGGTTCTGGTCGTTGGTGTAGGCGTGCACGGTCTCGACGTGGCCCGAGACGATGCCGAACTGCTCGTCCACGGCCTTCAGCGCCGGCGCGATCGCGTTGGTGGTGCACGAGGCCGCCGTGATGATGCGGTCGTCCGCGCTGATGTCGGCGTGGTTCACGCCGTAGACGATGTTCTTCAGCGCGCCCTTGCCGGGCGCGGTGAGGATCACCTTCGACACGCCCCTGGCCTGCAGGTGGCGCGACAGTCCGGCCTCGTCGCGCCATTTGCCGGTGTTGTCGATCACGATGGCGTCGTTGATGCCATAGGCCGTGTAGTCGATGCTCTCGGGCGCATCGGCGTAGATCAGCTTCACTTCGTTGCCGTTGGCGATGAAGGAGCCGTTCTCCTCGTCGACGCGGATCGTGCCGTTGAAGGAGCCGTGGATCGAGTCGCGTCGCAGCAGCGCCGCGCGCTTGACCAGGTCGTCGTCGCTCGATTTGCGCACCACCACGGCGCGCAGGCGCAGCACGTCACCGCCGCCGGTCTTCTCGATCAGCAGCCGCGCCATCAGCCGGCCGATCCGGCCGAAGCCATAGAGCACCACGTCGCGCGGCGCGGCGACCGGCTTGGCGGTGCTGCCGATCAGCCCCTGCAGTTCCTTGCGCAGGAAGGCCTCGGCCGAGACGCCCTCCGTGCGCGGGCCCGCCGCATAGGCCACGCTGAGGCGCCCGATGTCGACGTGGCCCGTGCCCAGCTCGAGGCGGCCCAGCGCCTCGACCAGCGGCCAGGTCTCGAACTCCGACAGTTCATTGTGCTCGACCTGGCGCACGAAGCGATGGGTCTTCATGATGTCGAGCACAGACTGCGACACCAGCGAGCGGCCGTAGACGTAGACCTTGACGTTGCGCTCGCGATACAGCTTGCCCACGACAGGGATCATGGCCTCGGCCAGCGCTTCGCGCTGCTTCCAGTCAGAGAAGTAGTCCGCCGGTTTCGGTCGCTTGCGATCGGGCATCGTCAGTGGCCTCGGAAATGCTGTGGGACGGTTCGCTGCCGGGCATGGAACCTTCTAAGTCCCCCCGGCGGCGGCGTATTATGGTCAGTCGTCACTGCCGCCGCAAGAAAGCGGCCGGCATCCCCTGGCTCCCTGGCTGGCACCCGCATGAACACAACCCTGTTGTCGCCCCCCCGGGCGCGTCCCGGCGACCACCTGCGCTGGGGCGGACTGATACCCGGCGCCGACGCGCTCGCGCTGGCAAGCGTCGCGCGCGAGCACCCCGGCACCATGGTCGTCCTGACCGCCGGCAGCGCGACGGCCGAGCGTATCGAGTACGACCTGCGTTTCTTCCTTGCCGGCGCCGGCACCGCCAAGCCCGTGCTGCGCCTGCCCGACTGGGAAACCCTGCCCTACGACCGCTTCTCGCCGCACCAGGACCTGGTCTCGGACCGCCTGCTGGCGCTGTCGCGCCTGGCTCAGGGCGACCCGGTGGTGCTGATCGTTCCCGTCGCGACCCTGATGCAGCGCACCGCGCCCGTGGCCTACGTGAGCGCCTCCTCGCTGGCGCTGGATCCCGGCCAGCGCCTGGGCGTCGCGCAGCTGCGCAACACCCTGGCGCGCGCCGGCTACCGCGCCGTCGACAATGTCTACGAGCACGGCGAGTTCGCGGTGCGCGGCTCCATCGTGGACCTGTTCCCGATGGGGCACGACACCCCGGTGCGCATCGAGCTGTTCGACGAGGAGATCGAGACGCTGCGCAGCTTCGACCCCGAGACCCAGCGCTCGCTCGCGCCGCTCGAGCGCCTGCGCCTGCTGCCCGGGCGCGAGTACCCGTTCGACGATGCGGCGATCGCGGCGTTCCGCCGCCGCTGGCACGAGCGCTTCGACAACGACCACCGCGCCTGCCCCGACTACCAGGACGTCGCGCGCGGCATCGCGCCGGGCGGCATCGAGTACTTCCTGCCGCTGTTCTTCGACCAGTGCGCCACGCTGTTCGATTATCTGCCCGAACAGAGCCTGCTCTGCATCGAGGATGCCGCGCGCGCCGGGATCGACCAGGTGTGGGAGGCGGTCAACGGCCGCTACCGCAGTCTAGGCTCCGATATCACCCGCCCGCTGCTCGCGCCCGCCGAGGTCTTCCTGGCGCCCGATGAACTGCGCGCGGCGCTCAAGCGCCACACCCGCATCGAGTTCACCGCGCTGGAGCAGCCCGAGCGCGCCGGCGCGCACAACTTCGGCTCGGGCGAACTGGCGCTCTCGCGCGAGGCCGGCAAGCGCGACGATCCGGTCGCGCGCATCGCCGCGATCGCGGCCCTGCCGCAGGCGCGGCGCAAGCTGTTCTGCGCCGAGACGCCGGGGCGGCGCGAGATGCTGGTCGAGTTGCTCGCGCGCGCCGGGGTGAAGGCGGAGGCGGTGGCCGGCTGGGAGGAGTTCCTGCGCGGGGAAGCGCCCTGCGCGATCACGATCGCGCCGATCGCCGAGAGCTTCCGGCTCGACGAGCCCTCGTGCCTGGTGGTCGCGGAATCGGCGCTGTTCGGCAAGCGCGTGATGCAGCGCCGCCGGCGCTCGCGCGCCGCCGAGTCCGCCGAGACCTCGATCAGGAACCTCGCCGAGCTCGACATCGGCTCGCCCGTGGTGCACCTCGAGCACGGTGTGGGCCGCTACCTCGGGCTGCAGACGCTCGAGGTCGACGGCGAGCGCGCCGAGTTCCTGTGCATCGAGTACGCCGAGGCGGCAAAGCTGTTCGTGCCGGTGACCGCGCTCGACATGGTCAGCCGCTACACCGGCATCGATACCGACGCCGTGACGCTGAACCGCCTCGGCAGCGATCAATGGGCGCGCGCGCGGCGCAAGGCGCAGGAGAAGATCCGCGACGTCGCGGCCGAACTGCTCGAGATCTACGCGCGGCGCGAGTCGCGCCCCGGACACGCCTTCGCGCACCCGGGCGCGGCCTACGAGAGCTTCGCGGCCTCTTTCCCCTTCGAGGAGACGCCCGACCAGCTCGGCGCGATCGAGGCGGTGATGAACGACATGTGCGCGCCGCGCGCGATGGACCGCCTGGTCTGCGGCGATGTCGGTTTCGGCAAGACCGAGGTCGCGATGCGCGCGGCCTTCATCGCGGTGCATTCGGGCAAGCAGGTCGCGGTGCTGGTGCCGACCACGCTGCTGGCGCAGCAGCACTTCGAGACCTTCAGCGACCGCTTCGCGGACCTGCCGGTCACCATCGACTCGATCTCGCGCTTTCGCTCGGCGAGCGAGCAGAAGCAGGTGCTCGAGCGCGTGGCCGCCGGACGGGTCGACATCCTGATCGGCACCCACGGCCTGCTCGGCACCGAGCTGCGTTACCGCGACCTCGGGCTGCTGGTGATCGACGAGGAGCACCGCTTCGGCGTGCGCCAGAAGGACCAGCTGAAGGCGCTGCGCGCCACGGTGGACATCCTCACGCTGACGGCCACCCCGATCCCGCGCACGCTGAACATGGCCGTCGCGGGGCTGCGCGACCTGTCGATCATCAGCACGCCGCCGGCGCGCCGGCTGGCGGTGAAGACCTTCGTGCAACGCCACGACGAAGGCGTGGTAAAGGATGCGCTCGATCGCGAGCTGCGCCGCGGCGGGCAGGTCTTCTTCCTGCACAACGACGTGAAGACCATCGACAGGCGCGCCGCGGAAATCGAGCGCCTGATACCCGAGGCGCGCGTGACGGTGGCGCACGGCCAGATGCGCGAGCGTGAACTCGAGCGCGTGATGTCGGACTTCTACCACAAGCGCTTCAACGTGCTGTGCTGCACCACGATCATCGAGACCGGCATCGACATCCCGAGCGCCAACACCATCGTGATCGAGCGCGCCGACAAGTTCGGGCTGGCGCAACTGCACCAGCTGCGCGGGCGCGTGGGACGCTCGCACCACCAGGCCTACGCCTTCCTGCTGACGCCGGACGAGAAATCGATGACACCGGATGCGGTGAAGCGCCTCGACGCGATCGCGGGCACCGATTCGCTGGGCGCGGGCTTCCTGCTCGCGACACACGACCTCGAGATCCGCGGCGCCGGCGAACTGCTCGGCGAGGAGCAGAGCGGGCAGATCCAGGCCATCGGTTACAGCCTCTACATGGACCTGCTCGCGCGCGCCGTCGAGGCGATGCGCTCCGGGCGCCTCGTAGAGCCCGAGCTCGCGCTGCGCCCGGCGATCGAGATCAACCTGCGCGTGCCGGCGCTGATCCCCGACGACTACCTGCCCGACGTGCACAACCGCCTGATCATGTACAAGCGCATCGCCTCGGCCGCATCCGACGAGGAACTGCACCGGCTCGAGGTCGAGATGATCGACCGCTTCGGCCTGATTCCGCCGCCGACGCGCACGCTGATGCGCATCGCGCGCCTGCGCGTCGCGGCCCAGCCGCTGGGCATCGGCAAGATCGAGGCCTCCGCGAACGGGGGCGTGGTCGAGTTCGCCTCCCAGACCAGCGTCGACCCGTTGACGATCGTGGACCTGGTGCAGCACGATCCGCGCCGGTACCGGCTCGATGGCGGCACGCGGCTGCGTTTCATCGAGGCCACGGAGGGCGTGGAGGCGCGCATCGCCTGCGTCGAGCAATTGCTGGCGCGACTGCTGACGCCGCGCGCCGGCGCCACGCCCCCGGCATCGCAATCCCGCAAGGCGGCCGCCAGGAGAGCCGGCAGATGAGAGCACACCGAGCATTCGCGCTGCTGGCAGCGCTGCTGCCCACACCGGCGCTGCTGGCCCAGGACATTCCCGCGCCGGCCGCCGCGATGGCGCCGTGGATCCAGGTCGAACTGATCGTGTTCCGCAACCTCGACACAACGAGCGCGGCCGGCGAACAGTGGCCGGCACAGCCCGCCCTCGCCTACCCCGCTACCCTGCGCTTCCTGCTCGATCCGGGCGGCATGCCCGCGCCGGACGCGCCGGCACCCGCGGCGACGATGGCGACGGCGACGCCGGAGCCGGTCACGCCAACGGCGCCGGTTCCCTTCGCGCTGCTCGCGTCCCCGGAAAGCCTGCTGGGCGATGCCGCCGCGCGCCTCGCCGGCTCGCCGGGCCATCGCGTGCTCGCCCACCTGTCCTGGCGCCAGCCCGCGCCGGGCCATGGCGCCGAGCACATCCTCGTCACCGGCGGCAGGCCCTGGGGCGAACACAGGGAACTTGAGGGCTACGTCTCGGTGTCGCGCGCGAACTTCGTGCACGTCGCGACGCACCTGTGGCTGAACGATTTTGCCGACGCGGCAGCGGGCCAGGCGCCCCCGGTCGGTGCCGGCGTGGCACTGCCGCCAGTGCCCCGGCCGCCGCAGCCCGAACCGGTACCGCAGGCCACGTTCGCCGCAATCGCCGACCCCTCGGCCGCGGAGGCCGCGCCGATGACGGCGAGCGATACCGCCGCGCCGGCTGCCGGCGATGCGATCAGTGTCGAACCGGCGCGCGCGCTGCGCAGCGTGCTGCTCGAGGCGAGCCGGCGCGTCGCGCCGGGCGAGGTGCACTACATCGACCACCCGTTGTTCGGCGTGGTGCTGAAGGTCGAGCCCTGGGATCCCCTTGGCGCCGCCAATCCGCAGGCGTTTCCCG
>DAORUQ010000001.1:8953-69433 GCA_035433265.1 Pseudomonadales bacterium
CCCGGCGCGCAACCGGCCGCGGCGGCCCCGCCCTCACCCTGATACGAGCAGCGCGGCAAGGGACTCGAGCGTCGCGTCCACCTGCGCCATGCAGGCGGCGGCCTCGCGCCGGATCTCGGCCAGCGTGATCGGCTCGGGCGACAGGCCGGCCGCGCGGTTCACCACCATCGCCAGCATGGCGTAAGACAGCCCGAGCTCGCGCGCGAGCGCCGCCTCGGGCAGCGCCGTCATGCCGACGAGGTCGCAGCCGTCGCGCGCGAGGCGCGCGATCTCCGCCGCCGTTTCCAGCCGCGGCCCCTGGGTGCAGCCGTAGACCGCCCGCGGATGCAGCGACACCCGCGCCGCGACCGCGGCGTCGCCCAGCAACGCGCGCATGCCCGCGTCGAAGGGCTCGGCGAATTCCACGTGATCCAGCGCCAGCAGCACGCCGTCGTGAAAGCTGCCCTCGCGGCCCCAGGTGTAATCGATGGCGTCGTGCGGCAGCCACAACGAACCGGGCGCGGCCGCGGGCGCGATCCCGCCCACGGTGTTCAGCGCCACCACGTGTGTCGCGCCGAGATCCGCGAGCGCGCGCAGATTGGCGCGGTAGTTGATGCGGTGCGGCGCGATCGCGTGCGGCTCGCCGTGACGCGCGAGGTACAGCGCGGGCACGCCGCAAAACGCGCCGGCATGCACCGGCGCCGACGGCTCGCCCCACGGCGTGGCGTGCCGCACGGTCTGCGCGGTGGCGAAGCCCCGCAGTTGCTCCACCGCGCTGCCACCGATGATCGCGAGCCTCGTGCCGTTCTGCATTCTGCGTGCAACTCCCGTGTCCGGATCCCGTGCGAATCGCGCGCGGCACCGTTTGATCCAGCGCAGCATTCGATGCTGGACAGAATAACCCAAAGTGGTATGTTGACCGCGAACGATGAGTTCCCAGGGAGCCGGTCATGGCCACGATCAGACCAGTCGTCGGTAATTGGTACCAGGAAACCGAGCAGGGCAGCATCTTCGAAGTCGTGGCGTACGACGAGGAAGAGCAGACGGTCGAGATCCAGCACCTCGACGGCGAGGTGGAGGAATACGAACTCGATACGTGGCGCGAAATGACGATCACCGGCATCGAGCCGCCGGAGGACTGGCGCAGCGGTTTCGAACTCGCGCAGGAAGATGCCGAGCTCGCCGACGAACCCATGCACCCGGAGGACTGGTCCGGCGCGCTGAACCAGATCGAGCCCGACGGCATCGGCATCGAGGACGACTGGGTCGAGTGATCGACGCCGTGCGGCGCCGGGCTTGTCCTGACGAGCAGGCTGTATATACTTACAGCACACACGCTCGACCGAGGCGCAATCCATGAGCAATCTGACCGAACGCCAGAGCCAGGTCCTCGACCTTATCCGGCACTACATCGAAGACACCGGCTATCCGCCCACCCGCGCCGACATCGCGCGCGAGCTCGGCTTCCGTTCCGCCAATGCCGCCGAGGAGCACCTGCGCGCGCTAGCGCGCAAGGGTGCCATCGAGATGACCGCGGGCGCTTCGCGCGGCATACGCCTGAGCGGCGAGAGCGGCATCCCCGTGGTGGGCCGCGTCGCGGCGGGCAGCCCGCTGCTGGCGGCGGAGCACATCGAGCAGCACGTGCAGGTTCCGGCGCGGCTGTTCTCGCCGGCGGCGGATTATTTCCTGCGCGTCAGCGGCATGAGCATGAAAGACGCGGGCATTCTCGATGGCGACCTGCTCGCGGTGCACCGTACCGTGGAGGCACGCGAGGGCCAGATCGTGGTGGCGCGCATCGACGACGAGGTCACGGTGAAGCGCCTGCACCGCACCCGCGACCGTCACGTGGTGGAACTGCTGCCCGAGAACCCCGACTTCTCACCCATCCGCGTCGACCTGCGCGAGCACGAGTTCACGCTCGAGGGCATCAGCGTCGGCGTGCTGCGCCTGTAAACCGGCATTCCGTGTGGGTCGGCATTCCTAGTGAAGGATCCGCTCGCCGTCCTCGCGCGCGCCGATGAATTCGAGCTCGGCCTCGCCGCCGGCGAGATGCGCGGCCGTCTGGATACCGGCCTCGATCATTGCCCTGGCAATCTCCAGCCGCGCGTCCGAGAGGTATTCGCGCGAATCGGCGGAAAAATGGATGCGCACCAGCGGCTCGCCCTCGCCGCCGGGTCGGCGCAGCACGACTTCGCCGGAGGCGAGTTCGACGATTTCCAGAAGTGATGCCGCCAAACGGGCGTCCTCCAGCAGGTGCCGGGTGGCGACAACCGCCAGCCCCGGATGAATTCTAGCCCGTCACGGCGCCGCGCGCCCGCAAGCGCGCAGTGCCGGGCGCATCAGTCGTCCTTGCTCACCACCCACTTGCCGTCACGCTCGTAGGCACGCCAGCCCGTAGGCTTGCCGTCGACCTCGCTCATCACGTACTGGCGGCGCATCTTGCGGCTGTAGCGGATCTGCACCGGATTGCCCGCGTCGTCGCGCACCGGCGCATCGAGCAGGAAGGCGTACTTCGGGTCGAGCTGCTCGCGCACCGACAGCAGTTCCTCGACCAGCGGCGCGCGCGTCTCGCGGTTCTTGGGAAAGCGGCTGGCGGCCAGGAACAGGCCCGAGGCGCCGTCGCGCAACACGTAGAAGTCCTCGACCTTCTGGCACTTCAGGTGCGGCATCGGCACCGGCGGCATCTTGGGCGGCGCGGGCTGCCCGTTGCGCAGCAGCTTGCGCGTATTGCCGCAGTCGCTCGCGGTGCAGCCGAAGTACTTGCCGAAGCGCCCGGTCTTCAGCTGCATGTCCGCGCCGCACTTGTCGCAGGGGATCAGCGGACCTTCATAGCCCTTGAGCTTGAAGCGGCCGGTCTCGATCTCGTAGCCCGGGCAGTCGGGGTTGTTGCCGCAGACGTGCAGCTTGCGCTGCGCATCGACGAGGTAGCTGTCCATCGCGGTGCCGCAGATGCCGCAGCGATGACGCGTGCGCAGCACCCGCGATTCGGCCTCCTCGTCCTCGTCGGCCTCGTCGTGCACGACCTCGTCGCCGTGCACCAGGTTGATGGTCTCCTTGCAGCGCTCCGCCGGTGGCAGCGAGTAGCCGGAGCAACCCAGGAACACGCCGGTGCTGCCGGTGCGGATCTGCATCGGCCGCCCGCACGCCGGGCAAGCGATGTCGGTGCCGACCGGCGTATTGCCGCGCATGCCGCCGTCGGCGGCCTTGGCGGCGTCGAGCCGCGTGGAGAAGTCGGCGTAGAAATCGTCCAGCACCTTGATCCAGTTGCGCTCGCCCGAGGCAACCTCGTCGAGAGACTCCTCCATGCTGGCGGTGAAGCCGTAGTCCATCAGGTTGGTGAACTTCTCGGCAAGGCGGTCGGTCACGATGTCGCCGAGTTTCTCGGCGTAGAAGCGCCGGCTCTCGACGCGCGCATAGCCGCGGTCCTGGATGGTGGAGATGATCGCGGCATAGGTCGAGGGCCGGCCGATGCCGCGCTTCTCGAGCTCGCGCACCAGCGTGGCCTCGGTAAAGCGCGGCGGCGCCTTGGTGAAGTGCTGGCTGGGCACGAGCTGTTGCAGTGTCAGCTCGGCACCCACCGCCACGTCGGGCAGTTCGACGTCCTCGTCCTTGCGTTGTCCCGCGGGCAGCACGCGCAGGAAGCCGTCGAATTTGAGGATGCGCCCGCGCGCGCGCAACTCGAAATCGCCCGCGGCCACCTCGAGCGAGGTGCTGAGGTATTCGGCCGCCGGCATCTGGCAGGCAATGAACTGGCGCCAGATCAGCTCGTATACCCGCACCGCGTCGCGCTCCACGCCCTCGAGCGCATCGGGCAGCAGCGTCACGTCCGAGGGACGGATCGCCTCATGCGCTTCCTGCGCGCCGGCCTTGCTGCTGTAGACGCCGGGTTTTTCCGGCACGTAGCGCTCGCCGTGCGTGGCGGCGATGTAGTCGCGGCAGGCCGCGACGGCCTCGGCGCTGAGGTTGGTCGAGTCGGTACGCATGTACGTGATGAAGCCGGCCTCGTAGAGGCGCTGGGCGAGCATCATGGTCTTCTTCACGCTGAACCCCAGGCGCGTGCTCACGGCCTGCTGCAGCGTGGAGGTGATGAACGGCGCCGAGGGGCGCGTGCGCGTGGGCTTGTCCTCGCGCGCCCTGACCACGAAGCGCGCCTTCTCCAGCGCGCGCACCGCGCGCTCGGCCTCCTCGCGGTTGCCGGGGCGGAAGTTCTGCTCGCCCTCGCGGCGCACCTCGAGACGCAATGCCTCCTTCGCGGCGGTCAGCGTATCGGCGTGCAGTTCCCAGAACTCCTCGGGGACGAAGGCGCGGATCTCGCGTTCGCGCTCGACCAGCAGCTTCACCGCCACCGACTGCACGCGTCCGGCCGACAGGCCGCGCGCGACCTTCTCCCACAGCAGCGGCGAGAGCATGTAGCCGACCACGCGGTCGAGGAAGCGCCGCGCCTGCTGCGCGTTGACGCGGTCCATGTCGACCTGCGACGGGCGCTCGAAGGCTTCCTTGATGGCGCTGCGCGTGATCTCGTTGAACACGACGCGGCGGTACTTGGCCGGGTCGCCGCCGATGGCCTCGCGCAGGTGCCACGCGATGGCCTCCCCCTCTCGGTCGAGGTCGGTCGCGAGGTAGATTTCATCGGCCGTGCTGGCGGCCTTGCGCAGATCGGCGACCACCTTCTCCTTGCCCGGGAGGATCTCGTAACTGGCACGCCAGCCGTGCCCGGGGTCCACGCCCATGCGCTTGACCAGTTGCTCGCGCCCCTTCTTCTCGCGATGCTTCGCCTTCTCCTTTTCCGACATCTTGCGCGTCGCGGCGGCGCTGCGCGCCCGCTCCGAGGCATCGGTCATCTTTGCATTACCGCTGGTCGGCAGGTCACGGATATGGCCCACGCTCGACTTCACGATGAAGTCGCGGCCGAGATACTTGTTGATGGTCTTCGCCTTAGCCGGCGACTCCACGATGACCAGTGCCTTGCCCATGATGCTGTCGGTTTTCCAGGGTAAATAGAGAAGGGAGGAAAAAAAGAGGCGCCATATATACGGGCTGCCCCCTACAGGGTCAAGTGCGGATGTCCCTTGCGCCGCGTGCCGCTTCCTCCTGCGCGGCACGGGCGATCACCGCCTCGCGCAGCCCGAGCAGGGCATCGCGGATGCGCTCGACATCGTCGTCGCGCCCCTTCTCGTTCCACTGCGCCGCCAGCCCCTCCCCGACGCTGCGCAGCCCCGAGACGCCCGCGGGCACGGCCGCGCAGACCTCGCCCAGGCTAGCGGCGGGAGCGGCCAGGAACTCCGCATCCTCCCAGGATCCGTCAGTGGCACGGCGAAGCAGCAGGCGCAACCCGCGCACCTGGGGCAGATCGTCCAGGCGCCACGGCAGCACGTAGTCCACGACGGATTCGCGGCTGCGCCCGGCCTCGACGCGCACCCGCAGGCCGGCGGCCACTGCGCGCGCGCGCAGGCGCGCGAGCTGGGCCTGGCGCGGCGAAGGACGCATCGCGAGCACGGGGCCGAGCACGAACAGCGCCGCGACCCCGATCACGATCAGAAATGGCGTCATCATCGGCATGCGTCTCCTGCGCGCCGCGGGCGCGGCAATTGCGGCGCCGGCAAATTTTGAGCTATGGTAGCCCAAGGCATTCCGGCAGGGTCAACATCAAGGAAACACCGCTGATGAGCGCATACCGTCACATTCTCCTCGGCCTTGACCTGAGCGTCGAATCGCACCAGGTGGTGGATCGCGCCGCGGCATTGCGCAATGCCTTCGGCTCCGAGCTCAGCGTGATCCACGTGATCGAGCCGCTCAGCTTCGCCTACGGCGGCGACATCCCGATGGACTTCTCCGGCATCCAGGAGGAAATCCACAAGCAGGCGCGCACGCACATGACGCAGCTCTGCGACCCGCTGAACATCCCGGAGAAGAACCGCCATCTCGTGGTGGGCCGTCCCGAGACCGAGATCCACCACGTGGCCGAGGAGATCGGCGCCGACCTCGTCGTCGTGGGCAGCCACGGCCGCCACGGCCTCTCGCTGCTGATGGGCTCCACCGCGAACGGCGTGCTGCACGGCGCGAAGTGCGACGTGCTCGCCGTGCGGGTGAAATCGCAGGAAAAATGAGGCAGCGGCGCTGCCTCGCAGCGCGATCGTCCCCTCCCCTGGTCCGCGGCACCGGCCTGCAGCATGCGTTTCCTGATCCTGTCGGTCGCACTGTTGCTGGCACCGGCGGGCGCGTTCGCCGGCAACGGCACGGACCTGCTCGCCGCGCAGCGCCAGCACTACCGCGCCGCCAAAGCCGCGCTCGAGCGCGGTGACCCGCAGCCCCTCCTGCGCGCGCGCACCGAGCTCGCCGACTACCCGCTCTACCCCTACCTCGAGCTCGCGCAACTGCGCCGACGCCTGCCCGCGATGCCGCAAGCCGAGGTGGAGCATTTCCTGGAGCGCCACGGCAACGGCCTGCCCGCGGCGCGGCTGCGCGCGGCATGGTTGCCGTTGCTCGCCTCGCACGAGCGCTGGCCGGAATTCCTGCGTCACTACGTCGAGGATCCGGCGAACACCGAACGGCGCTGCGATCACGCCTGGGCGCTGCTGCAGACCGGCGCGAGCGTCGAGGCCGACCGCAGGACAGCGCAGATCTGGGCAACACCGCGCTCGCTGCCAAGGGCATGCGACCGGCTGTTCCAGGCCTGGTACGCGCGTGGCAATCCCGCGCCGGCGCTGGCGTGGCAGCGTTTCGACGCCGCGATGGCCGCCGGGCAGACCGGACTGGCGCGCTACGTCATGCGCTTCCTCGACGCGCCGGCGCGCGCCGACGCCGAACTGTTCCTGCGCGTCGCCGAGACGCCCGCGCTGGTGCAACAGCCGGCACGCTTCGCCGGCGCCAACCCGCGCCACGCCGGGATCGTCGCCTTCGGGCTGTCACGTCTCGCCGCGCGCGACGCGCACGCCGCGCGCGAGGCGTTCGAGCAGTACGCACGTGCCGGACAGATCGATCCGGCCGCGCTCGGCAACGCCGCGCCGCGCATCGCCAGCGCGCTCGCCGCGGTCTCGCCACGCACGGCGATGCACTGGATCATGGGGCTCGATGCGCGCATGCGCAGCGATGCCCTCGGCGAGGACGCGGTGCGCCATGCGCTGCGCGGCGAGGGCTGGGACGACGTGCTGGCAACGCTGGACCTGCTGCCGGCGCCGCTGGCCGCCACCGAACGCTGGCAGTACTGGGCGGCGCGCAGCCGCGACGGCGCCGGCGCGCAGGCCGCGTGGACGCAACTCGGCGCCGTGCGCAGCTACTACGGATTTCTCGCCGCCGATCGCAGCGGCCGCCCCTACGCGATGCAGCACCAGCCGCTGCCCGTCTCCGACGCGCAGCTGCGCGCCGTGGAGCGCGATCCGGGCATCCGGCGCGCGCGCGAATTCCAGTCGATCGGCGATACCCTCGAGTCGCGGCGCGAATGGCTGCACACCATCGGTGCCATGAACCCGTCCGAACGCCTCGCCGCCGCGGCCGTCGCCCACCGCTGGGGCTGGCACCAGCTCGCGATCAGCACGCTGATCGCGGCCGGGGAATGGAATGCGCTGGAGATGCGCTTCCCCACGGTCTACGCGCAGGACTTCGAGCGCGCGGCGCGCCAGCAGCGCGTCGGGCAGGACTGGCTCTACGCGATCGCGCGCCAGGAGAGTGCCCTCAACGCCACGGTCCGCTCCCCGGCCGGGGCGCTCGGCCTGATGCAGGTGATGCCGGCAACGGCCGAGCTAACCGCGCGCAAGGCCGGCATCCCGTACCGCGGCAGCGCGGACCTGCTCGATCCCGCCACCAACGTGGTGATCGGCAGCCGCTACATGCGCATGATGCTCGATGAGTTCCAGCACAACCGCATCCTCGCGGCCGCCGCGTACAACGCCGGCCCCGGGCGCGTGAAGCAATGGCTGCGGCGTCTCCCGGCGACGGTCGAGCACGACCGTTTCGTCGAGGCCATCCCGTTTCGCGAGACGCGCCAGTACGTGCAGAACGTGCTGAGCTTCGCGGTCATCTACGCCTATCTCGACGGCCGCCAGGTACCCGTGGTCCAGCCCGCCGAACAACTCATCCGCAATCCCTGGCCGCTGCAGGCCGCGAACGCGCGCTGACGCCCTTGTCGGGCGCAACCCGCGGTGCAATCATGCATTCGCGCCATACCCAACCAGAGAAGAACGCGTCATGCCGGATCAGCCGATCCTGCTCGCCAGGCAACCGATCTACGATGCCTCGCTGAACGTCGTGGCATTCGAGCTCCTGTATCGCGCGATATCGCCGGATTCAGCGGAGATGCGCAATGGCGACGAGGCCTCCTCGCGCGTGCTGCTGAGCGCCTTTGGCGGCACCGGCATCATGGACATCACCGACGGCAAGCCGGCCTACATCAATTTCACCAAGCACCTGATCATCAACCCGCCGCCGGTGGATCCGCAGCACCTGGTGATCGAGGTGCTCGAGGACGTCCTCGTCACCCCGGAGCTGCTGGACAGCGTGCGCCGGCTGCGCGCGCAGGGTTACCGCATCGCGCTGGACGACTTCCAGCACCACCCGTCGCTCGAGCCGCTGGTGGAACTGGCCGACATCGTGAAGCTCGACGTGCTCGAGCTCGGCGAGGTGAAGCTGCGCGCCGAGGTGCGCCAGCTGCGCAACTACCCCGTGCGCCTGCTCGCCGAGAAGATCGAGTCCTGGGAGATGTACAACCAGTGCGTCGATCTGGGCTTCAGCTTTTTCCAGGGCTTTTTCCTCGCGCGACCGCAGCTGCTGCACGGGCGCCGCAGCGCGCCGGCGCGCCCGGCGATCGCCGCACTGATGGCGCAGCTCGCCGATCCGGACATCGGCATCCCCGAGCTGACGACCACCGTGTCGGCCGATCCGGTGCTCAGCTTCAACCTGATCCGGCTGGTCAACTCGCCGATGTACCGGCGCGCGCAGCCGATCGAATCGGTGCGCGAGGCGATCTTTGCCCTGGGCGTGGAGCGCGTGCGCGGCTGGTGCTACCTGGTGGCGCTCGCCGGGATCGGCGGCAAGCCCTCGGAGCTCACCCGCATCGCGATGCGCCGGGCCCGATTCTGCGAGCTGCTCGGCGATATCGCGACCGGCGCCGTTCCCGGTCGCTGCTTCACCGCAGGGATCCTGTCCACGCTCGATGCGTTCATGGACGCGGAACTCGGCGAACTGCTGGCGAGCCTGGCGCTCAGCGGCGAAATGCACGCTGCGCTGCTCGCGCGCGAGGGCTGCATGGGCGTCGTGCTGGATACGGCGCTCGCCTTCGAGACCGGGTCATGGGAGCGGGTGCCGTGGAGCATCCTCGCCGCGCACGGCATCGACCAGCTCGCCGCCGAGCGCGCCTACCTGGACAGCCTGCACTGGGTCAGTGAAACGCTCGGCGCCATCGACGCAGGCAGCGTATTCAGCTGAGCGCCGCCAGCAGGCCGCGCACCGCGGCCTCGTCGAAGGGCCAGCCGATTTCCTCGCCGAGCAGCGCCGCATTGGCCAGCACCGGGATGCGCGTGCCGTAGCGTTCCATCAGCGCATCGCTGTCGGCGATGTCGACCAGGCGCAGGCGCACGCCGGCCGCCGCCACCAGCGGCAGCGCGATCGCCTCGGCCAGCTCGCACAGGTGACAGCCCGCGGTGTGGTAGAGCACGAGCTCGCGCCCGCCGCGCTCAGAGGTCATAGCCACGCTCGTTGTGCAGCACGACGTCCAGCCCCTCGGTCTCCTCCTCGGCGCTGACGCGCAGACCCACCAGCGCGCCGGCGACGCGCAGCAGCAGCCAGGTCATCAGCGCCGTGTACAGGCCGACCGCGGCAACGCCGCAGGCCTGGATCAGCAGTTGCGCACCGATCCCGCGCCCCGCGGCCAGCCCCTGGCCGCTGAAGAACCCGAGCTCGCTGCTCGCGAAGATCCCCGCGGCCAGCGTGCCGAGAATGCCCCCGACCCCGTGCACCGGGAACACGTCGAGCGAGTCGTCGATCTTCAGCACGCGCTTGAGCCACTGCGTGGCGAAGAAGCACACCGTGCCCGCCGTGGTACCTATCACCAGCGCCGCCGCGGGGCCCACGAAGCCCGAGGCCGGCGTGATGGTGCCCAGACCCGCGACCAGCCCGGTCACGGCGCCGAGGGCGCTGGGCTTGCCGAACCTGACCCACTCGATGCCGAGCCAGGTCAGCGCGCCGGCCGCCGCCGAGAGGTGCGTGACCAGCATCGCCATGCCCGCATCGCCGTTGGCCGCCAGCGCGCTGCCCGCGTTGAAGCCGAACCAGCCGACCCAGAGCATGCCGGCGCCGGTGACCGTCATCGTCATGTTGTGCGGCGGCATGGCGGTCACGCCGAAGCCGTTGCGGTTGCCGATCACCAGCGCCGCGACCAGCGCCGCGACGCCCGCGGTGATGTGCACCACGGTGCCCCCGGCGAAATCGAGCAGCCCCATCTGCTGCAGCCAGCCGCCGCCCCACACCCAGTGCGCCACCGGGGCGTACACCAGCAGCAGCCACAGCGCCGAGAAGATCATCACGGCCGAAAAGCGCGTGCGCTCGGCGAAGCCGCCGACGATCAGCGCCGGCGTGATGATCGCGAAGGTCATCTGGAACATCAGGAACACGGGCTCGGGCAGGGTGCCGCTCTGCGAGCTCTCGGCGACGCCGCCGAGGAAGGCCCGGTCGAAGCCGCCGAACCAGGCGTTGGCCGTGCCGAAGGCGATGCTGTAACCCAGCGCGTACCACAGCACCGAGACCAGGCAGGCGATCGAGAAGCACTGCATCAGCACCGTCAGCACGTTCTTGCTGCGCACCAGGCCGCCGTAGAACAGCGCCAGCCCGGGCAGTGTCATGAACAGCACCAGCGCCGTGGAGGTGAGTATCCACGCCGTGTTGGCGCCGTCCGGCCCGCCGTCCTGCGCCAGCACCGGCGCCGCTCCCGCGGCGAGCAGCAGTGCGGCCGCGCCGCGCATCCCTCGTGCAATCCCGTCGACTCTCATCGCTTTCTCCCGTGGTGGCGACCGCCTTCGCATTATGCTGGTGCAATCGGGGCGATGCGCGCACGCAAATGGTGCGTCCGGGCGCCGACCAAAGGCATGCCCCGGGCCAGGCCCCGATATCGTGCAACGTCCAGCAAAATGCACGCCAGAATGCGTGCCCGAAACGGGGCCCGCGACCGCACTCGGGGGCGCGCCTGGCGTGTTCAGTCGCCGTAGGAGAGCTCGTCGGTCTTGCCGCCGGCCATCACCGAACGCGTCAGGTCGTCGGCGCTCAGCATGCCGGCGTTCCAGTTCGCGATGTAGCGCAGCCCGTCGGCGACACTGTGGTCGCGGCCGTAGAGCAGCACCTCCTTGGTGCCGCGGATCGCCAGCGGCGAGCGCCGGGCGATGGTGCGCGCGATGTCCATCACCGCGGCCAGCATGCCCTCGCGCGTGGCATGGACCTGGTTGACCAGCCCGTGGCGCTGCGCCTCCGCCGCGTCCATGCGCCGCCCGGTATAGGCCAGCTCGCGCATCAGGCCGTCGCCGATCAGCCGCGGCAGGCGCTGCAGCGTGCCGACGTCGGCGACCATGCCGAGCTCGATCTCCTTGATCGCGAAATACGCGTCCGCGGTGCAGTAGCGCATGTCGCAGCAGCTGATCATGTCGACGCCGCCGCCGATGCAGGTGTACTGCACCGCCGCGAGCACCGGCTTGCGGCACTGCTCGATCGCCGTCAGGTTCGCCTGCAGGCGCTCGATGTGGTGGCGCCGGTGCTCGGCGCGCCGCCCCGGCTCCAGCGACTGGTCATCGAGCGTGGCGAACATCTGCAGGTCGATGCCGGCGCAGAAATGCCGGCCGCGCGCAGCCAGCACAACGGCGCGCACCGCCGGCTCGCGATCGCACCAGCGGAAGCACTCCTCTAGCTCGCGCCACAGCGCGGCGTTCATCGCGTTGGCCTTGTCCGGGCGGTTCAGCTCGACCAGCGCCACGTGATCGGCGAGCTCGAGCGCCAGCGTGTCGAAACGGGGAAGATCCATGCGCGAACTCCTGTTGCGTCGTCGTCGATAGCGCTCAGCGCGGCCAACGGTGGAAATGCGCCGCCGGGTCGAGCGCCGGCAGCGGCTTGGGCGTGCCTTCCGGCGTGCCCAGGTAAAGGAAGCCGATCACGCGATCGCTCGCCGCCAGCCCCAGCTCCTCGCGCAGTTCGTCGGTGTACGTGACGGGGCCGGTGCGCCAGATGCCGCCGAAGCCGAGCGCGTGCGCCGCGACCAGCATGTTCTGCGCCGCGCAGGCGACCGCGAGCTCCTGCTCGATCGCGGGCACCTTGGGGTTGTCGCGCACGCGCGCCACCAGCACCAGCACCAGCGGCGCGCGCAACGGGTTCGCGCGCAGCTTGTCCTGCGCCTCGGCGCCACTGTCGGGCGCGTGGCGTTGCATCGCGCGCGCCATCGCCGCACCGAGCGCCTCGCGCCCCTGCCCCTCGACGACCAGGAAATGCCAAGGCTGCAGCCGGGCGTGGTCCGGCGCGCGCAGCGCGGCGCGGAAGATCTGCTCGCGCGCGGCGCCCGCGGGTGCGGGCTCGGCCAGGCGCGCGGCGGAATTGCGGCTCAGCAGTGCGGCGATAGCGTCCATGTCACGACCTGTGCGGCGATGTCGCGCGCCACACTGCAATCATCGGCGCGCGATTGCAAGCGCGCCGGCGATGGTTCAGTGCATGTCGGCGTAGGGCGATTGCATCTCGAGATCGATCGCCTGCGCGTAGCCGGGCACGCGCAGCCGGCTGGCGTCCCACTCCAGGTCCTCGCCGTGCAGCACGCCGTGGTCGAACTGGTAGATCGGCGCGGCCTGGCCGCTGCTGGCGCGCGCGTCGTAGTCGGCGCTGCGCTCGCGCACGCGCTCGTTCAGCGCCGCGTGCTCGCACATGCGCTCGCGCCCGAAGCGTTTCTCCAGCATGCGCGCGGCGACGTGCGGCGCCAGCACCGTGCAGCTCGCGTTGTTGCCGCCGAAACCCTTGGCGTTGATGATCGCGACATCCAGCTCGCGCGCATCGCGCTCGCGGTGACGGCGCAGGATGTCGAGGTGCGTGCGGTGCACATCATCGGCGTCGCGCTCCGCGGTGAGGATGCCGGGCAGCAGCCCATGGGCCCAGGTGCCCAGCGTCATCACCAGCTGGTCGGCGGCGGCGGCGCCGATCGAATGCCCGAGATAGCTCTTCAGCGCGCACACCGGCCAGTCGCGGATGCCGAAAACGCGCGCGGTCTCGTCGAGGATGTGCGACTCGGTCACGCGGTTCTGCGGCGTGCCGGTGCCGTGCGCCTGCACGAAGGAGCGCCGGCGCAGGGATTCCTCGCCCACGATCGCGCGCGCCAGCGCGGCGGCGCGCGCCATGGTCAGATAGTTGCCCACACCGGGCGAGGAGATCGACTTCTTGTAGCCGTCGGCGTTGACGAACACCTCCGCCACCGCGGCGTGGATGGTGGCGCCAAGTTCCAGCGCCAGCTCCGCGTCCATCAGCACCACGAACTGCGCCGATTCGGCGATCGTGAAGCCGCAGTTATCGGCGAAGGGCCGGCAGGCGCGGGTGTGGTCCGGCGCCACGCCGGGCGCCAGGCCATCGAGGGCGCGCAGCCCCTCGTCGGTGGCGAGCGCGCCCATCGCGGCGTAACCCTCGATCACTTCCGGCGTGATCGGCGCCTCGGCATTGCCCACCATGGCCACGCGCGCGCGCCCGGAGCGGATGTCAGCGACGCCGTGCGCGAGGTTGTACAGGAACGAGGCGCAGGCCCCCATGCTGGTGCCGGTGTTGCCGAGGCTGCCGAGGATGTAGGCGTTGATGAAGTCCGCCGGCATCTCGGCGAAGCCGAAGGGACACTGCTTGGAGGTCACGCGCTTGCCCATCAGGCGCGAGGCCATCATGCCGCCGTTGCCGTGTCCGTCGAGCTGGCTCATGCCGCTGCCGGCATAGACGCTGACCTGGTCGGGACGCACGCGCGCGCGGATCAGGTCCCAGTCGATGCCGAGCGAGTGCAGCGCGTCGGAGGCGCCGTAGACCGTCATCTGCAGGCCGCGCGGATGGCTGCGTGCCGGGTAGAGGGCGCGCGGGTCGAATCCGGTGGGCAACTGCCCGGCGGCATTGACCTCGGAGCGCCGCGCCGCCGGCACCAGCACCTCGGTCGGCCCCTCGATCAGGACCTCGGCCGTGCGGCCCTGCGTGGCGAGCACCCGCCACCCCGGGGGCAGCGGATCGGGCAACTGCCCGATGCCGATGCTCACGCGCATGCCGCCCTCGGCCGGCGACCAGGTCATGCGCCGGTGCCAGGGAATGCCGTCGCTGTCGAAATGCTCCGCGCCGATGCGCCGCACCAGGGTGTTGGCGCGCATGTGCTCGCGCGCCGCGGCGCTGTCGCTGTCGGGAACGTTCATCAACGCGCCCAGGCTGCGCCAGGTGGCATCGGCCAGCGGCGCCGGCAGCGCATCGATCACGAGGCGGCGGAAGCCGTGGTGGGCCGAACTGCGGCCGGCGGGCGAGATGCCGCCGAATCCGGCGATGACGGGAAGCCTGGACATGGAGCGTTTTCCTTACTGCGGATGGCTGCGGCAGCCGGGGTGGGTGGCGCGCAACGGATCGATTCCAGTCTATGGCGAAGGCCGCGGGGCGGCTTGTAAATTCTGGTCATCGCCTTTAACTTTCCGGCCAGCCAATCCGGGAATTTTCCATCCGCCCATGATCAGGGTCATCGTGCTCGCCATCGAGGGCGCACTGGCCTCCAGCCTGGTGCTGCCGGTAGAGATGCTGCGCGCCGCGGCGCAGCACGCGCGCGCGCATTCGCGCCGGGCGCCGGGCCTCGAGGTCCGCGTTGCCGCCGAGCAGCGCGAGGTGCTCACCATGTCGGGGGTGATCGGCCTGCAGGCGGATCTCGCCGCCGATGCCGTGCAGGAGGCCGAACTGATCATCGTGCCCTCGCTGTGGCGCGCGCCGGCGGCGACCGTCGAGCGCCACCCGCGCATCGGGCGCGCCCTGCGCCGCGCCGCGCGCAGCGGCTCGCGGCTGTGCAGCGTGGGCACGGGCAGCTATTTTCCCGCGGCCGCGGGACTGCTGGACGGCCGCCAGGCCACCACGCACTGGTCATTCTTCGAGGATTTCGCGCGGCGCTTCCCCGCCGTGCAACTGCAGCGGCGCCACCTGATCACGCGCTCCGGGCCGTTCTATTGCGCGGCCAGCGTCAACTCGGCCGCCGACCTGACGCTGCACTTCATCGGGGAATTCTTCGGCGCGGCGGCCGCGCGCCAGGTCGAGAGCCAGTTTTCGCCGGAAATCCGCCGGCCCTTCGGCGCGCAGGGCCTCGGGGAAGGCGATGCCGGCGCGCACCCCGACGAAGCGATCCGCATGGCGCAGGACTGGCTGCTCGCCAATCCCGGCGCCAGGCTGCGCGTACCCGAGCTCGCGGCGCGCTGCGGTCTGGGCACCCGTACCTTCAACCGGCGCTTTCGTGCCGCCGTGGGCACCACGCCGCTCGCCTTCGTGCGCACGGCCCGCCTCGAGCTCGCGCGCGACCTGCTGCGCCAGAGCAATCTCGGCATCGGCGAGATCGCCCACCGCTGCGGTTATGCCGATCCGGGCCACTTCAGCCGCGCCTTCTCCGGCGCCACCGGCAGCAGCCCCCAGGAGTACCGCGCCCGCGCCCGCGGCAAGCTCTTTCGCGGCCAGCCGGGCTCGCCATGACACGCATTTGGCCCGTCGAATGGCCATCATTCTTGTGTGCGCTCCGGCGATATGGCCAAATGCCGGCCCTGAATTTCCCCAACCCGATGCACTCGCGCGAACGCGCGCTGACAGGAGAAAGGCGATGGACGACTCGACGGTGGTGATCGCGGGCGCGGCGCGCACGGCAATGGGCGGCATGAACGGCGCGCTGGCCGGCATGGCGGCGACGCAGCTCGGCGCCGAGGCGATCCGCGCGGCGCTGGCGCGCAGCGGCATCGCGCCGGAAGCGGTAAACGAGGTCATCATGGGCTGCGTGCTGCCGGCCGGCCTGAAGCAGGCCCCGGCGCGCCAGGCGGCGCTCGGCGCCGGCATACCCAAGAGCGCGGGCTGCACCACGATCAACAAGGTCTGCGGCTCCGGCATGCAGGCGGTGATGTACGCGCACGACCAGCTGAAGGCAGGCACCAACGCCATCATGGTCGCCGGCGGCATGGAGAGCATGAGCAACGCGCCGCACATGCTGCTCGGCGCGCGCCAGGGCATCCGTCTGGGCCACGCCGAGCTCAAGGACCACATGTTCCTCGACGGGCTCGAGGACGCCTACACCGCGCGCGCGATGGGCTCCTTCGCGCAGGAGACCGCCAACGAGCGCGGCATCACGCGCGAGCAGATGGACGCCTACGCGATCCAGTCGCTGACGCGCGCGCTGGCCGCGATCGAGCAGGGCCGCTTCAAGGACGAGATCGTGCCGGTCACGGTCAAGGGCCGCAAGGGCGACACCGTGGTCGATACCGACGAGCAGCCGCTCTCGGCCAGGCCCGACAAGATCCCGCAACTCAAGGCCGCCTTCGCCAAGGACGGCACGATCACCGCGGCAAATTCGAGCTCGATCTCCGACGGCGGCTCCGCACTGGTGCTGACCACCGCGGCCGAGGCGGCGAAGCGCGGCCTGCAACCGATGGCGCGCGTCGTGGCCCACAGCCGCCATTCGCACGAGCCCAACCTGTTCACCACCGCACCCGTGTTCGCGATCCAGAAGCTGCTCGCGAAGACCGGCTGGAGCGCAAGCGACGTGGACCTGTTCGAGATCAACGAGGCCTTCGCGATGGTGGCCATGATCGCGATCCACGACCTCGGCCTGGACCCGGCGAAAGTGAACGTGCACGGCGGCGCCTGCGCGCTGGGCCACCCGCTGGGCTCCAGCGGCAGCCGCATCATCGTCACCCTGCTGCACGCGCTGAAGCACTACGGCAAGAAGCGCGGCATCGCGAGCCTGTGCATCGGCGGCGGCGAGGCCACGGCGGTGGCGGTCGAGATGCTCTGACGCGGCAACCTTGTGGGTCGCCATTGATCGTGGGTCGCCATTCATGCCGACCCACATAAATGCCGATCCACATTAGCCGCTACAATGCGCCGCAACGGAAACAACCGCGGGATAGAACGACGATGACGGCAGGCGGCAACTGGGATCACGCGGTGGACGTGCTGGTGGTGGGCTCGGGCAACGGCGGCATGACCGCCGCGCTCTGCGCCCACGAGATGGGCGCGGGCAAGGTGCTGCTGATCGAGAAGCACGACAAGTTCGGCGGCACCAGTGCGATCTCCGGCGGTGGCGTCTGGGTGCCGGGCAACCGCTACGCGCGCGCCGCCGGCGCCAGCGATTCGCGCGAGGACGCGCTGCGCTACCTAGAGGCCACGGTGCCGGCGGAATCTGTGCCGCGCGAAATGCTGGAGACCTACGTCGACAACGCCCCGCGCATGCTCGACTTCCTGCACGAGCGCACGCGCGTGCGCTACGTCACGCTGCCGCAGTACCCGGACTACTACTCGATGCTGCCGGGTGCGCGCACCGGGCACCGCTCGATGGAACCCGAGCCGCTGATGAAGTCCGAGCTCGGCGACGAGGCCGCGAACCTCGTCGACACGCACCACATGATGTGGATGTTCAACCGCTTCGCGATCACGCAGGCCGAGGCGCACGACTTCACCGCGCAGCTGCCGGGCTGGTGGAAGCGCGCCGCGATGCTGGTGATCCGCTCGGTGCTCGACCTGCCGTGGCTGCTGAAGTGGGGGCGCTCGCGGCGTATCTGCACCGGCTGCGCGGGTATCGCGCGCCTGCGCCTCTCGATGATGGAACGTAACCTCCCGCTGTGGCTGCGCACGCAGCTCGTCGAGCTGCTCACCGATGCCGAGGGCCGCGTCACGGGCGCGGTGATCGAGCGCGAAGGCAAGCGCCTGCGCGTGCAGGCACGCAAGGGCGTGGTGCTCGCGGCCGGCGGCTTCGAGCACAACCAGCAGATGCGCGAGCAGTACCTGCCCAGGCCCACCGAGGCGCGCTGGAGCGGCGGCATCCGCACCAACACGGGCGATGCGATCCGCGAGGGCATGCGCCTCGGCGCGGCGACGCGCCTGATGGGCGATGCGTGGTGGTGCACCACGATCACGGTGCCCGGCGAGCCATCACCCCGGCTCAGCATCATGGAGAAATCCTACCCCGGCTCCTGCGTGGTGAATGCCGCCGGCAAGCGCTTCACCAACGAATCGCAAAACTACATGGCCTACCAGAAGGCGCTGTTCGCCACGCACAGCAACGAAAATCCCTGCGTGCCGAGCTACCACGTCTTCGACGCGCGCTTTCGCCGCAGCTACATCGTCGGACCGCTGTACAACAGCCGCATGCGCCCGGACTGGGCGCTGCCGCAGCGCTGGTTCGAGGCCGGCTTCGTGCACAAGGCCGATACCATTGCCGAACTCGCGCGCAAGGCCGGCATCGATCCGGCCGGACTGGAGGAGACGATCCGGCGGATGAACGAGTTCGCCCGCAGCGGCAAGGACCTCGACTTCCAGCGCGGCGACGCCGACTACGACCGCTACTACGGCGATCCGCGCGTCACGCCCAACCCTTGCCTCGCGCCCATCGACGAGGCGCCCTTCTACGCGATGCCGATCGACCCGGGCGATTTCGGCACGCAGGGCGGCCTGGTCACGAATACCAGCGCACAGGTGCTGCGCGAGGACGGCTCCGCGATCGACGGCCTCTACGCGGTAGGCAACTGCAGCGCCCCGGTGCTGCCGACCTACCCCGGCCCCGGCTCAACCCTGGGCCCCGCGATGACCTTCGCCTACCAGGCCGCCAAGCACATCACGGGCTACCGCGCGTAGGTCGGCATTCATGCCGACTGGTGCGTGCCCCGATGCCGATGTCGCCATGAATGGCAACCCACGTTGATGGCAAACCTGCTGCATCAGCTCACGCTCTCCGCGCCGCTGTTCCTGCTGGTGCTGGCGGGCTACGGCCTGATCCGCGTCGGGCGCTGGGACGATGCGATCGGCGACGCGCTGGGGCGCTTCGTGTTCGCGGCCGCCCTGCCGGCCATGCTGTTCCGCCTGATGAGCGGCCTGTCGACGCTGCCGCCGGTGGACGCGCGCCTGCTCGTCGCCTTCTTCGGCAGTTGCCTCGTGGTGTTCGCGCTCGGGCGTCTCGTCGCGTGGAAGCTGTTCGCGCTCGACGGCGTATCGCAGTCGGTGTTCGCCCTCGGCGGGGTGTTCTCGAACAACGTGCTGCTCGGCCTGCCGATCGCGCGGCTGCTGCTCGGCGAAGCGGCGCTGCCCGCGGTCGCGCTGGTGCTGGTGTTCAACTCGCTGATCCTGTGGACGCTGGTGACCGTCAGCGTGGAATGGGCGCGCCACGGCGAGCTCTCCGCGCGCGGCTTCGGCGCCACGCTGAAGAGCGTGCTGACGAACCCGGTGGTGGTCGCGATCCTCTCCGGCACCGTGTTCGGCATGAGCGGCGTCGCGCTGCCCGCCGTCCTCGACACCACGCTCGGCATGGTCGCCGGGATGGCCGCGCCGCTCGCGCTGATCGCGCTCGGCATGGGCATCTCGCGCTACCGCGTGCGCGAAGGTTTGCCACTGGCAAGCGCGATCATCGTGATCAAGCTGCTGGTGCAGCCGCTGGTGGTGTGGGCGATCGCGCGCGCGATCGGGCTGCCGCCGCTGGAAACGCAGGTCGTGGTGCTGCTCGCCTCGATCGCGGTCGGCGTGAACGTCTACCTGATGGCCTCGCAGTTCCAGGTGCTGCAGGGCGCGGTGGCGGCGAGCATCGTGCTGTCCACGCTCGCCTCGTCGATCACCACGCCGCTGCTGCTGGCGCTGTTGTCGCCATGAATGGCGACCTACGGGGGTGCGGTAGCGCCGGCCCCCGTGGGTCCGGATTCATCCGGACACATGCCGCCGCAGGTCCGGATTCATCCTGAGCTACGGGGCTAACGCGTGATCGTGAATTCGTCGAGCACCTGTCCGTGCTCGTCGACGAAGCGCGAACGCAGCGTGCTCTTGCCGGCATCGAGCACCACCGAGCCCTTCAGCGCGAGCCCGTGCGGGCGGTGCCCCGGCTCCTCGCCGTCGAACGTGCGGTGCGCCGGGTGCGCCAGCCAGGTCTCGTCGCTGCACATCATGCGCTGGCCCGGCCGGCAGGGCTTGGCGGTATCCGCCTTGCCCGCGCTGCCGGCCACCGTGTAGACGACGCGGTCGTCGGCGCCGCTCGCGGGGCTCAGCTGGCGGTAGGGCGCTTCGCCCTGCCCCAGCGCGGGCGCGCCGGCCGCGTCGAGCGCCGCGTGTTGTGCGGCATCGAAGGTATCGGCCATGCCGAAATGCCCGTGCAGGTACCACGAACGCTCGTAGGAGTGCGCGTGGCCGCTGTAGACCGCGTCCACGCCGTGCGCCTGGAACACCGGCCCGAAGGTCTCGCGCATGTCGATCTCGGCCTGCTCCACGTCCGAGTCGTGGTTCATGCCCTTCGAGTAGGGCGGGTGGTGGAACACCACCACGGTCCAGTCCAGCCGGTTCGCGGAAAGGTCGTCGACCAGCCATGCGCGCATCGCGGCGCGCTGCGCCGGGTCGCGGTTCGAGATCTGCGAATCCAGGCTGACCACGTGCACGTTGCCGTGGTCGAAGGAGTAGTACTGCTCGGTGCCGCTGGGCACGCCGCCCGTCTCGCCGGCCGCGGGCAGCGCGAAGATGTTCAGGTACGGAAAGCCCTCCGCATCCGGCCCGTCGCCGTCGCTGTCGTAGCTGCGCGGATCGGCCGACTCGCTGCTGCCGCCGAGCGGCATCGGCACCGGCCCCTTGTCGCAGCCGGGCACGGGAAACAGCGTGCATACATCCACGTTCGTGACGCCCATCTCGTGGTTGCCGATCGTGGGCCAGGTCGCCACGCGGTGCAGCAGGCTGCCGTAGACATCGAAGAAGGCGCCCTGCCACTGCGCGTCGGTGCCGGCGAGATAGGCGTTGTCCCCGAGCAGCAGCAACAGGTCGAGCGGTTCGTCGCCGGCCTGTTCGCGGCTGTACTTCAGGTATCCCTCCATCACCGCGCGCGCCTCGCCGCGATGGCTGGCCCGCCCCATGAACTCCTCGGTCTCGGTTCCCGAATCGCCGAGGATCCAGATATGCGTGTTGCCGTCGGCGGGCACCTGGCCCGCGCGCGGCGCGGTGCGGAACCACTGTCCCGCGGGCGCGCTGGCGGCGCCGCCGAGCGAGTAGTAGTACACGGTATCGGGTTGCAGCCCGATCAGCACCGCCTGGCGGTGACCGGCGTCCTCGCTGGCGCTCACACGGATATCGAGCCGCTCCATTTCCGTGCCGGCGCAGATCACGTCGGCCTCGCCGTGCCAGCGCACGATCGCGCCGGTGGCCGAGACCTGCTGCAGGAACAGTCGACTGGCGGGCGTCTCGGTGCCGGTGCACACCGGCGCCGGCGGCGTGCGCTGCGCGGCGCAGGCGCCAAGCAGCGGGAGCGCGATGATTGACAGGGCGCGGATCCACCCGCGGATTCCCGGGCACACATTCCGGCGGTCTTTGCTCACGAGCTTTCTCCTCATAGGCTCAGCGCACGTTCTCGATGCAGCAGGCTGCGATCATCGGGCTCAGGGTGCGGCTAACGCCTGCCCTGAGCTGCCGGGGCACGCGGCATGAACACCGCCGGCGACACGGCGAAGCGCCGCGCCAGCGCATCGATCTGCCGCACGTTGAGCGCGCGACGTCCCGACAAGACTTCGGACACCACGCCCTGGCTGCCGATTTCGGGCAACCCGGATTGCGTCAGGCCGTGCTGCTGCATCAGGAAGCGAAGCACCCCCACGGGATCACTGCCCTCCGGAAGCCTGTGTGCGTCCTCGTAGTCGCCGATCAATTCCCCCAGCGTGGCCACCAGATCCGCCAGCGGGTGGTACTCATCGCCCGCGCCGGCATCCAGCAGTTCGTTCAGTGCACGTACCGCCTGCCTGTAGTGGGTCCTCGTGCGAATCGGGCGCAGCGGCACCTGCTCGCAAAGTGCTTCGTAATGGCGTGTGAGTTCCTTGACAGCAAGCATGCTCACTTCCTCCACTTGTCGTACTGCGCATGCGTGAACACATGCCGGATGAACAGCAGCTGACGGTCAAAATGAATTGCAGCGATCAGCCGATACCTGTTACCAGCAATGTCGAATACGTAGAAATCACCCACCCGGTCGACCGAATTGAAACTACGCCGCAGATCTGCAAAGTTACGCAAATGCGACGCTTCGACGATGTGTCGCCACGTTCGCAGCGGGTCCGCGGACGCAGGATGCAGCGTCGCGAAGTCGGTGAGCGCCTTGTTGCTGATAACGCGCATGCCGGTATCTCCGATCAGCGGCACGGTATCTCACGTTGAGATTGTTTGTAAAGGACTTGCAATCCCTGCGTCCACGTCGCGACTCAGCGCCCGGGCCTGTTTCACCGCAGCCGCCAGGCCGCGACCGCGGCAGGCCGGCGAAAAACTCCCGGGCTCTCAGTCCCGCGCCCCGAGCCCGCGCATCAGCAACTCGAGAATGCTCGCCCCCTCGTCCGCGCCGACCTCGAACAGCGGGTAGTCGGCCACCGCCTGGCGCGTCAGCAGGCTGTGGATGTTCTGCAGGCTGTGCGCGGTGCGGGCCACGTCCATGTCGGCGCGGAACTCGCCGGCGGCAATGCCTCGCGCGAGCGCCTCGCGCACCCACGCCTGCGCATCGCGTATCGATTGCGCCGCGGCCGCGCGGTCGAGCAGCAGGCTCGGCTGGACCGCGTCGGCGTAGATGATCTTCAGCAGCGTGCGGTGGCGCTCGCCGGGACGGATGCCGGTCAGCAACCAGTCGCGGATGCCCTCGCGCGCCGTGGGTGCCGTGCCCAGGGTGGCGCGCATCTGCGCGAGCAGTGCGTCGATCAACTGGTGGTTGAGCGCGAGCAGCAATTGCTCCTTGCCGGGAAAGTGCTCGTACAGCGTCGAGCGCGACACGCCCGCGAGCTTCGCCACCCGGGCGAGCCGCGCGTCGCGAAAGCCCTGCGCCACGAAGACCTCGGCCGCCGCCGCGAGCAGCCGGTCGCGCACACCGCCCGCGGACTGACTTGCGCTATCCATGACGCCCTCCTTGCCTTTGGCTTTACCCGGACATTATTGACCATTAATGTCCGATGCGTTAGCGTGCCGCTCACCTGGACTACGCCAACGGCAGGCCCATGAAAATATCGATCACGATCACCTCGGAGTACAACCGCCTGTTCGGCCACGACTTCACGCGGCTGATGGACGTGGGGCGCTGGGCCGAGGCGGCCGGCATCGACCAGCTCGACATCGCCGAGCACCTGCTGATGGGCGACGGCAAGTCCTACCCCTTCGGCGAGTACCCGGCGCCGCTCGACGACCCGTGGCCGGAGCCGATCGCAGCCCTCGCCGCGATCGCGGCCGTGACGCAAACCGTGCGCCTCGGCACCGGCGTGCTGATCGCGCCGCTGCGCCCGCCGGCCCTGCTCGCCAAGCAGCTCGCCACGCTCGACCGCATTTCCAACGGCCGGCTCGACATCGGGCTGGCCGCGGGCTGGCAGCGCGAGGAGTACCAGGCCTGCGCGATCCCCTTCGCGCAGCGCAACCAGCGCATGGACGACACCGTGCGCGCCTGCCGCGCGCTGTGGACGGGCGAGCGCGTCACGCTGAAGCTGCCCACCGTCGAGCTCGACAACGTGCTCGCGGTACCCGCGCCGGTGCAGCAGCCGCTGCCGATCTGGTACGGCGGTGCACCGACGCCGGCCACGGCGCAGCGCATCGCCGAGTTCGGCCAGGGCTGGGTACCGCTGTTCCTGCCCGAGGACGCGCTCGCCACGGGCATCGCGCTGATCGGCGAGGCCTTCGCCGCGCGCGGCCGCGATCCCGCCACGCTGCAGGTGCGCCACCAGCTGTTCGCGCAGTTCGATGCCAATGGTCGGCTGGACCTGGACGCCACCTTCGCTCCCGTGGAACGGCTCGCCCGCATCGGCGTGACGATGGTGAGCCTGGGGCTCGGCTGGAGCATCCGCGACCCGGCCGACGTCGAGGCCACGATCGCGGCCATCGGCGCCTGGGGCAGGAAACTTCGCTGACCCGGCGAGTCGCATCGCGAACAGAACCTGGACACGGGAGACACTACGGATGAGCAACACCCTGGACGGAAAATCGGCACTGGTGACCGGCGGCGCCGGCGGCTTCGGCAAGGCCTGCGCGCTCGCGCTCGCGCGCGACGGAGCGGCCGTCACGCTGATGGGACGCAACGCCGCCTCGCTCGCGCAGGCGCGCGCCTGGCTGCTGGCGCAGGCGCCGGATGCCCGCATCGCCGTGCACGCGGGCGACGCGACCGCGGATGCCGACGTGCAGGCCGCGCTCGCGAGCGCGGTCGCGCACGGCGGCGGACTCGACATCGTGGTCGCCACGGTGGGCGGCGGCGGCTACCGCACGGTGCTGGAGCAGGAACTCGCGACCTTCATGGCCGACATGCAGCTCAACGTCGGCTCTGCCTTCGCCGCGGTGCACCACGGCGCGCCGCTGATGAAGGACGGCGGCGCCTTCGTGTTCATTTCCTCGACCGCCGCCGTGCTGTCGTTCCAGGGGCTGTCGAGCTACTGCGCCGGCAAGGCGGCGCTCGACCACTTCGTGCGCGTCGCGGCCGACGAGCTCGGCTCGCGCGGCATCCGCCTGAACTGCGTGCGCCCCGGGCTCACGCACACCGACGGCATGGACCCGTTCTTCGCGAACCCGGCCTACGTGGAATCGTTCAAGCCGCTGATCCCGCTGGGACGCACCGGCATGCCCGTGGACGTCGCGGCCGCGGTCCGCTTCCTGGCCGGCCCCGAGTCCTCGTGGATCACCGGGCAGAGCTTCGCGGCAGACGGCGGCAACGAGCTGCGCGGCGCGCCGCGCGGCTGAGCGCCACCGTATCTCGAAGGCCCGCCGCTTCAGCTGAACGCGTGCGCAAGGCCCGGCCGCGCGTCATCGACCAGCACCTCGCCCGGCTGCAGCCGCGGCTTGCGCGGCCAGTTTCCGGGCGCCGCGCGGCCCACCGCGATCATCATCACCGGCAGGTAACGCTCGTCGATGTGGAACTCGCGGCGCAGCGCCTCCGGGTCGAAGCCGATCATCGGCCCGCTGGCGAGGCCGCGATCCGTGGCCGCGAGCATCAGCGCCATCGCGGCCATGCTGGCCGAGCGGATAGCCTCCTCGCGGGCAAATGCCGGCTTGCCTTCGTAGGCACCCTGCCCGCTCGCCGCGAAACCGGCTGCGCCGGGCGCATCGAGCAGCCCGGCCTCGCGCGAGCGCTCGGCGATCAGCGGCAGGCGCTCGGCGCCACGCGTATCGCCCAGCACCACGAAGGTGGCCGCGGCATCGCGCACTTTCTGCTGGCCGTAGGCCACCTGCTGCAGCGCCGCGCGTGCAGCAGGGTCGCGCACCACCAGGAAGCGCGCGTGCTGGATGTTGTAGGCCGAGGGCGCCTCCATCGCGGCGGCGACCAGTGCCTCCACCTCCTCGGGTGCCAGCTCGTGGGTGGTGTCGAACTTGTTGGCGGAAATGCGCGCCGCCAGCGCCTGTTGTACGTTCATGCCTGTCTCTCCTTGTTGAATGGTCATCATTGCGCCAGCGTTCCCGCGCGGTAATCCGCGATGGCCTGGCGAATCTCGTCCTCGGTGTTCATCACGAACGGCCCGTAGTGCGCGATCGGTTCGCCGAGCGGCCGGCCGGCCAGCACCAGCAGGCGCGCGCCGGCCTGGCCTGCGTGCAGCGCGAGCGCATCACCGGCGCCGAAGATAGCCGTCTGTCCGGCCTGCACCGGCTGTTCGCCGGCGAGCGCGCCGTCGATCACGTAGACCAGCACCGACTCCGCGGGGGGCACCGGCAGCGTCGTGGCGCTGCCCGCGGGCAGTACGAGCTCCAGCACCCGCGCGCCGGCGGCAAGGCGGTCCAGCGGGCTCGCGACTTCTTCGCCCTCGAGCTGCCAGCGCCCGCCGAAGACCTTGGCGCGCGCGCCGCCCGGCAACTCGCGCTGCGGCAGCGCGGCGGCATCGGCCTGCGCGTACTCGGGCGCTTTCATCTTCTGGGCCGCCGGCAGGTTCACCCACAGCTGGAAGCCGTGCAGGCGGCCTTCCTGCGCCAGCGGCATCTCGGAATGGATCACGCCACGGCCGGTGGACATCCACTGCGCGCCGCCGTCGCGCAGCGCTTCGCGATGCCCGAGGTGGTCGCGGTGCTCGAAGCCGCCGTCGAACATCAGCGTGAAGGTCTCGATGCGCGGTGCGGGTGGGGCGGGAAGCCGCCCATGTAGTCCGCCGCCTCGTCGGCGCGGATCTCGTCGATCATCAGGAAGGGATCGAGGTCGTGGCGGTGCAGGCCCAGCGTGCGGCGGATCTTCACGCCGTCGCCGTCCGAGGTGGGGCGGCTGTCGAGGATCTTGTCGATGCGGCGGGTGTTCATGGCGCTCACTCCGTGCGGTTTGAAGGATTGACACCAGAATACATCCGTTGGATAAATTGAAAACCGCGATTCTTCGCTATAAACGATCGAGAATATCGATGACTACTGCAACGCTGGAACAGTGGCGCCTGCTGGCCGCCGTGGTGGACCATGGCGGCTTTGCCCAGGCGGCCGAACAGCTGCACAAGAGCCAGTCCACCGTGAGCCACGGCGTGAAGCAGTTGCAGCAGGCGCTGGGCCTGCCGCTGCTGACGCTGGCCGGGCGCAAGGCCGTGCTCACGCCCGGGGGCGAGACCCTGCTGCGCCGCGCGCGCTACCTGCTGGAGGAAGCCGCGGCACTGCAGCATCTCGCCGACACGCTGGCGCAGGGCTGGGCCGCGCGCGTGAGCCTGTCGGTGGATGCCATTTTTCCGCAGGAGGCCCTGTTCGAGGCGCTGGCCGCCTTCGGCCGCGAGAGTCCCGACACGCGCGTGGAAGTGCAGGAATCGGTGCTCTCGGGCGGCACCGAGGCGCTCTTGCAAAGGCAGGCCGAACTGGTGATCACCGGTCGGGTGCCGCCGGGCTTTCTCGGCGAGCCGCTGCTGCGTCTCGGGTTCATCGCGGTGGCCCACCCGGCGCACCCGCTGCATCAAATCGGGCGCGCTCTGCGCCTGGAGGACCTGCGGGCGCACCAGCAGGTGGTGATCCGCGATTCCGGGGTGCGGCTGCGCGCGGATTCCGGTTGGCTGGGTGCCGAGCGGCGCCTCACCGTCTCGCATCCGGCCACCTCCATCCAGGCGCTGTGCCGCGGGCTGGGGTTTGCGTGGGTGCCGCGCGAGAAGATCCGCGCGGAACTCGACAGCGGCCAGCTGAAAGCGCTGCCGCTGGTCGAGGGCGCCACGCGCTGGGCCGAGCTCTACCTGGTGCTGGCCGAGCGCGAGGCCACCGGGCCCGCCGCGCGACGGCTTGCAGAGCTGCTGCGCGAGGCCGCCGCGCGCTGCCGCGCGCACGCCGACGGCGGCGCCAACTGACATGCCCTGCTGTGCGGAGGGAACGGCTCGCGCTATCGTGCGCAACGGCACGCAGCAGGGTGGCATCGGATCATGATGGACGCGGTTCTCCTGGCCGGCGGCTTCGTCGTGCTGGTGCTGGGCGCAGAGCTGCTGATACGCGGATCCTCGCGCCTGGCGGCCGCGGCAGGCATGCCCTCGCTGGTCATCGGTCTCACCGTGGTCGCCTTTGGCACCAGCGCGCCGGAACTGGCCGTCAGCGTCGGCTCGACGCTCGGCGGCTCGCCCGACATCGCGCTCGGCAACGTGGTCGGCAGCAACATCTTCAACGTGCTGCTGATCCTCGGGCTCTCGGCGCTGATCGCACCGCTGACGGTGTCGGCGCAGCTGGTGCGTTTCGATGTGCCGGTGCTGATCGGAGTCTCGCTGCTGGTTTGGCTGATGGCGCTGGACCACGCGATCGGTCGCCTCGAGGGCGCGGTGCTGGGACTGATGCTCGCCATTTACCTCGATGTCCAGATCCGCATGGGCCGGCGCAGCGACGGCCGCGACGTGCCCGTCGTACCGGCGGCGCGCGGCCGCGCCGCGTTCGCGGCCAATGTGCTGCTGATCGTCGCGGGACTGGTACTGCTGGTGGCCGGCGCGCGCTGGCTGCTCGCCGGCGCCACCGGCATCGCGCGTGCCGCCGGCGTGTCGGAGCTCGTGATCGGCCTGACGATAGTGGCGGCCGGCACCTCGTTGCCCGAGTTGGCCACCTCGGTGCTGGCGGCGCTGCGCGGTGAGCGCGACATCGCGGTGGGCAACGTGATCGGCAGCTGCATGTTCAACCTGCTCGCAGTGCTGGGGCTGACCGCCGCGCTGGCGCCCACCGGCATCCGCGTGGCCGGGGCCGCGCTGGCCTTCGACATCCCGGTGATGGCAGCGGTCACGCTGGCCTGCCTGCCGGTATTCTTCCGCCGCCAGCTCATCGCGCGCTGGGAAGGCGGCGTGTTCACGCTTTATTACGTCGCCTATGCGCTGTACCTCGGGCTGGCGGCGAGCGGCCACCAACGCCTCGACGGCTACCGCGAAGCGATGCTCGGCTTCGTGCTGCCGCTGACAGTGCTCACCTTTGCGCTCATCGCCTGGCGCAGCTGGGTCAAGGACGGCGCGCCATCGCGCTGAGCGGGCATTCCTGCCGCCGCGCGCCCTTCCCTGCCGCGGTGCGGCAGGCTATGGTGCGCGGCAGTTTGCAGCCGGGATAAAGGTCCATGTCGAACGTGCTTCTCCTGATCGGCGGATTCGTGGTGCTGGTGCTGGGCGCCGAGATACTGGTGCGCGGCGCCTCGCGCCTGGCCGCGGCCGCGGGCATGCCCCCGCTGATCATCGGCCTCACCGTCGTCGCCTTCGGCACCAGCGCCCCGGAGATGGCGGTCAGCGTCGGCTCGGCGCTCGGCGGCTCGCCCGACATCGCGCTGGGCAACGTGGTGGGCAGCAATATCTTCAACGTGCTGCTCATCCTCGGGCTCTCGGCGCTGGTCGCGCCACTGGCGGTGTCTGCGCAACTGGTGCGTTTCGATGTGCCGGTGATGATCGCAGCCTCGCTGCTGGTGTGGCTGATGGCGCTCGACCAGTCGATCAGCCGACTCGAGGGGCTGGTGCTGGCACTGATGATCGCGATCTACATCGACATGCAGATCCGCATGGGGCGCCGGGGCGACGATGGCGATGTGCCCGCGGTGCCGGAGGCGCGTGGCGCCGGTGCGATGGCGCTCAATGCGGTGCTGATCGTCGCGGGCCTCGTGCTGCTGGTGGCCGGCTCGCGCTGGCTGCTCGCGGGTGCCACCGGCATCGCACGCGGCTTCGGTGTCTCGGAGTTGCTGATCGGCCTCACGATCGTGGCGGCCGGCACCTCGTTGCCCGAGTTGGCCACCTCGGTGCTGGCGGCGCTGCGCGGCGAGCGCGACATCGCCGTCGGCAACATCGTGGGCAGCAATATCTTCAATATTTTCGCGGTGCTGGGCTTCAGCGCCGCGCTATCGCCCGCCGGCATCCACGTGGCCGAGGCGGCACTGGTGTTCGACATCCCGGTGATGACCGCCGTGGCGCTCGCCTGCCTGCCGGTGTTCTTCCGCCGCCACCTGATCGCGCGCTGGGAAGGCGGCGTGTTCGCGCTTTACTACATCGCCTACACGCTATACCTGGTGCTCGCGGCGACCGCGCACCAGCGGCTCGACGATTACCGCGAAGCCATGCTCGGCTTCGTGCTGCCGCTCACGCTGCTCACCCTGGTGATCATCCTGTGGCGCACCTGGGTGGGACGGAAGGCCTAGGTCGGCATTCCGTGGGGCGGCATTTACGCCGACTTGTGCCTGCCCGGATGCTGCTGTCGCCATGAATGGCGACCTACGGGCATGAATGGCGACACACCGTCAGCGGCGGAACTGGCGGAAATCGGGGGGGCGCTTCGCGATGAAGGCCTCGATCGCCTCGCGGTTCTCGGGAGTGCCGACGCTGCGCACCATGCCCGCGTCCTCGGCCGCCAGCGCGGCGTGCAGGCCGGCGCGGTGCACCGCCTTCAGCGTGCGCTTGGTTTCCTGCAATGCGCTGGTGGGCCACTGCGCGATCTCGCGCGCTTTCGCCAGCGCATGCGCGAACAGCTCCGCGTCAGGCAGCACCGCGGTGGCGATGCCGGTCTCCAGCGCGCGCGTCGCCGTGATCCATTCCGCGGTGAACAGCAGCTCCGCCGCGCGGCGCGCGCCGATGTTCGCCTGCAACTGGTAGCTGGAAGCAAATTCCGGCACCAGCCCCAGGCTCACGAAGGGCAGGCGCATGCGCAGGCTCTCGCCCACGTACAGCACGTCGCAGTGGAACAGCAGCGTCGCGCCGCCGCCGACCGCGATGCCGTTGGCCGCGGCGACCAGCGGCTTGTCGAAATCGCACAGCAGCCGCGCACAGCGCGCGAAGGGATGGTCGGCCCCGGCGTCGCTGAACTCGTAGAGGTCGGTGCCCGAGGAGAAGTTTCCGCCGGCGCCGCTCACCAGCACCACCGCGACGCGCTTGTCGCCCTGCGCCTCGGCGATGGCGTCGGCGAAAGCCGCCCACTGCTCGAAATTGAACGCGTTCTTGCGCTCGGGCCGGTTCAGCGTGAGCTTCAGCACGCCGTCGTCGAGTTCCTTCAGTATCGTGTCGCTCATGTGTGCTCCCGCGCGGGTGGCCGTTCCAGGGCTCAGCTCACGAAGCGCACGTTGTCGGCCAGCGCCGCGCGGCCGAGCCGGCAATCGTTCGCCGCATTCGCGGTGTCCTCGTAGCCGAAGGAGATGCCGAACAGCAGCCGGTGCGAGGCGTCCACGCCGCACTCGGCGCGCACCTGGTCGCAGAGGAAGCTGAGCGCCGTCTGCGGGCAGCTCCCGAGCCCGTGGGCCGCGAGCGCCAGCATCAGCGTCTGCGCGTACATGCCCGCGTCGGCCGCCTCGCGCACACCGGCCCAGTCCGGGATGAACAGGAAGGCAACGTGCGGCGCGTCGAAGAAAGCGAAGTTGCGCATGAACGCCGCGCCCCGCGCGGCCTTGTCCTCGCGCGCGATGCCCATCGCGCCGTAGAGCTTTTCGGCGGCGTCGTACTGGCGCTCCTTGTAGACACCCGCGTACTTGCCGGCATAAGGGAAGTCCATCGAGACCTGCCCCGAGGCGAAATCCGCCATGAAGCGCTGGCGCAGGCGCTCACAGGCCGCTCCGCTCGCCACCGCGGCGAGCCAGGGCTGGGTGTTGCAGTTCGAGGGTGCGCGGTTGGCCAGCGCGAACACATGCTCGATCAGCGGCTGCGGTACGGGATCGGGACGGAAGGCGCGCACCGAGCGGCGCGCCAGCACGGCGGCATCGAAGCTCAGGGAATCGTCTTTCGCCGTGACTGCTGCTGCAATGGTCGTCATGGATGAAGGGTCCTTGGCTGACGGGATGGCGTTCACTTGCCCTTGAACTCGGGCGGGCGCTTTTCCTTGAAGGCCTTCATGCCCTCGCGCGCGTCCTCGGTGGCGAATACCGGCCAGCCCACCTCGTCGGAGCGCAGCATCGCGTCGGCTTCCGCCAGGCACTCCTCGTGCTCGCGCAGCGACTTCATCACCGCCTTCACGGCCACGGGTCCGTTCCTGCCGATCTGGGCGGCGATCGCCAGTGCCTCGTCCAGCGTCTTGCCCTTGGGCACGATGCGGTTGATGAGGCCCCACTCGAGCGCTTCCTGCGCCGTCACGTGGCGCCCGGTCAGCAGGATCTCGGCGGCGAGGCAGTAGGGAATCTGGCGGCGCAGGCGGATCGTGGAGCCGGACATCGGGTACAGCCCGCGCGCGACCTCGGTCACGCCGAACACCGCGTCCTCGGCCGCCACGCGGATGTCGGTGCCCTGCAGGATCTCGGTGCCGCCGGCCAGCGCGTAGCCTTCCACCGCGAGCACGATCGGCTTCAGCGGGCGGTTGTCGCGCAGCAGCGCCTGCCAGTGCAGGTTCGGCACGTCCTTCATCAGCGCCTGGATCTCGTCGGCCTCCGCGCCGCCGCCCGAGGGGCCGGTCTTCAGGTCCATGCCGGCGCAGAAGGTGTCGCCACGCGCGGTGAGCACGGCGCAGCGCAGCGAGTCGTCGCTGTCGAGCAGGCGCCAGGCGCGGTACATCCCGACCAGCATCGGCGGGTTGAAGGCGTTCTTCGCCTCCGGGCGGTTCAGGGTCACGACCAGCGTGTGTCCGTCCCTCTCCACGAGGCAGGTGCCGGTGCCGATGCTCAGTTGTTCCATGGCTGTGTTTCCTGTCGTGATAATCGGGGACGATTGGCGTTGCCCGCGGCCGTGACCGTCGCGGCCATGGGCCGCTCCTACGGCGCGCGGTGCGTGCCGGCCAGCGCGATTTCCTTCGCGCGCGCGTAATTGGGCTTGCCGTTCGGCTGGCGCGGGATCTCGCCGACCACGTGCAGCTCGCGCGGCACCTTGTAGCCGGCGATGTGCTTGCGCGCCTCCTGCTGCAGCTCCTCCAGCGTGGGCGCCGCGCCGCGCGGCGAGATCACCGCGGTGACCTTCTGCCCCCAGCGCTCGTCGGGCGTGGCGACGACCAGCGCATCGAACACGGCCGGGTGGTTCTTCAGCGCCTGCTCGACTTCCTCGGGGAAGATCTTCTCGCCGCCGCTGTTGATGCAGTTCGAGCCGCGGCCGAACACCGTGATCGAGCCGTCCATTTCCAGCCGCGCCGAGTCGCCGGTCAGCAGCCAGCGCTTGTCCTCGACCGTCACGAAGGTCTTGGCGGTCTTCACCGGATCGTTGAAATAGCCGACCGGGATGTGGCCGGAGCGCGCGAATATGCCCATCTCGCCAGGCTGCGCGTGGCGCAGTTCCTCCTCGACGATCACGTCCATGTACGGCGTGCGCGTCACGTTGCCGAGGCCGTTCTCCGCGTCCGCGCGGCGCTGGCCGTTGTCCATGCCCATCTGGCCGCCCTCGGAGGAACCGAAGGAGTTCGTGATCAACACGTTCGGGAAATGCTCGCGGAACTTCGCCTGCTTGGACTCGGAGAACACCGCGCCGCCCGAGCCCACGTTGAACACGCAGGAGAGATCCCAGCGCCCGGGGTTCTGCGCCAGCACATCGAGCAGCGGGATCGCCATCGCGTCGCCGACGATCGAGACGGCATTGATGCGCTCGCGCGCGACGATGTCCCACACCTCCTCGCCGTCGAGATGGTGGCTCGGGTTCAGCACCAGCTTGCCGCCCGCCAGCAGCTGGATGCAGGCGTACCACCAGCAGGCGCCGTGCATCAGCGGCGCCAGCGCCATGCCGGTGACCACGAAGCCATCCTTCGCGCGCACCGCGATGTCCTCGGGCTGCTCGATCGGCCCGGCCGGGTGGAAGTGGCCGCCGCCGCCCATCGCGGCGTAGAACACCGCCTTGTGCGGCCACATCACGCCCTTGGGCATGCCGGTGGTGCCGCCGGTGTAGAGCAGGAACAGGTCGTCGTCGGAGCGCTCGGCGAAATCGCGCGCGGGCGAACCCTGCGCCAGCGCCGCGTCGTAGCCGATGGCGCCGATCGTGGCCGGATCTAAGGCCGTGCCGTCGTCCACCGCGATCAGCGTCTTCAGCTTCGGCGCGGCGGCGCGCACCGCCGCGAGGTGCGGCACGAACTCGCGGTGGTGGATGCAGCCGGCCATCTCGGCGTTGTTCAGGATGTAGGACAGTTCCTCGTCGACGTAGCGGAAATTCACGTTGACCGGCACCGCGCGCACCTTGAAGCAGGCGAGCATGCCCTCGAGGTATTCGTTGCAGTTGTACAGGTACAGCCCGACCTTGTCGCCGGCGCCGATCCCCTGCGCGGCCAGGTAATGCGCGAGGCGGTTGGCACGCTCCTCGAGCTGCGCGTAGGTCAGGCGCGCATCGCCGCAGACCAGCGCCTCGCGCTCGGGCACCGTGTCGGCGACAATTTCGAACAGGTCGGCGAGATTGAAATGCCTGGCTGGCATGAATGCGTGCTCCGGTGGCCGTGGGAGGACGGCAGAGGATACGCGAGGGCCCGGAGGCGCGACAAATGACAAACCGGCAATCAAGCACGCGGGCGCGGCGCGCAGCGGCTCAGGGAACCAGCGCCGCCTGCATGTTGTGCGCGATGTGTCCGGCCACCCGGCGCGCGCGCTCGGCGTGCGGCCCGCTGTAGCCCTCGTCGAGGGTGGTGCAGAACAGCGCCAGCCAGCGCTCGAAGTCGGCCGGCTCGAGCTTCTGCTTCGCGTGCAGCGCGCGGTGGATGTTCATGGTGTGGCGCCGGTAGCTGTCGCTGCCCAGGATGAGTTTCTCCCAGTACGAGCAGATGATCGGCAGGTGCTTCGCGAGGTCTATCGCAGCGACGTCGAGGAAGATCGGGGCGAGCCGCTCGTCGGCGAGCACGCGCGCGTAGAAGGCCTCGATGAAGGCGCGGATGCGCGCGGGGGAGTCGAGGTCCGGCAGGGGGCTAGCGCTTGCTCTTCCTGACATGCTGCATCATCCGCTTGCGCTTGTATTCCTGGCGCGGCGTCAGCGTGTTGCGCTTGCCCGCATACGGGTTCGTTCCGGTCACGAACTCGATGCGCAGCGGCGTGCCCACCAGCTTCAGTTCGCGACGGTACACGTTCTCCAGGTAGCGGCGGTAGTGCTCGGGAACGTCCGCAGTCTGGTTCCCGTGGACCACGATCACCGGCGGGTTGCTGCCGCCCGGGTGCGCCATGCGCAGCTTGATGCGCCGCCCGTGCACCAGCGGCGGCGGGTGCGACGCCACGGCATCCTCGAGGATCGCCGTGAGGCGGTTGGTGGGCAGCTTGCGCCGCGCCGATGCGTAGGCACGATCGACCGCGGCATAAAGCTGGCCCACGTTCGAGCCGTGCAGCGCGGAGATGAAATGCACCTCGGCGAAATCGGCGAACATCAGCCGCCGATCGAGCTCGCTCTTCAGGGCGGCCTTCCTGTCGGTGCCGAGACCATCCCACTTGTTGCAGACGATGATCAACGAGCGCCCGCTCTCGATCACGTGCCCGATCAGGTGCACGTCCTGCTCGAACAGACCCTCGCTGGCATCGACCAGCACGAGCGCCACGTTGGCATCGGCGATCGCCTGCAGCGTCTTCACGATGGAGAACTTCTCCACCGTCTCGTGCACGCTGCGCTTGCGCCTCAGGCCCGCGGTGTCGATCAGCGTGTAGCGCTTCTCGCCGCGCTCGAAATCGACGTAGACGCTGTCGCGCGTGGTGCCCGGCTGGTCGAAGACCACGACGCGCTCCTCGCCGAGGATGCGGTTCACCAGCGTGGACTTGCCCACGTTGGGGCGCCCGACCACCGCCACCCTGACGCGCTCCTCGCCCGCCTCGCCTTCCTGCGCCTGCGGCTCGCCGGCATCCGGGAAGGCGTCGATCAGTGCCTGCTGCAACTGCTGCACGCCACGCCCGTGCGAGGCGCTCACCATCAACATGGTGGCCGCGCCGAGCTCGTGGAACTCCGCCCCGGAGAGCAGCTCATCGGTGCCGTCGATCTTGTTGACCACCAGCACGAACGGCTTGCCGCTCTCGCGCAGCAGCGCAACGATGCGCTGGTCGGCCGGCGTCACGCCCGCGCGCGCATCGACCAGCACCAGCGCGAGGTCGCACTCGGCGACCGCGGCCAGCGACTGGCGCGCCATCTCGGCATCGATGCCGGCCTCCTCGCCGCTGAGCCCCCCGGTGTCGATCAGGATGAAGCGGTGCTCACCGGCGCGGAACTCGCCGTACTGGCGATCGCGCGTGAGCCCCGGGATGTTGGCAACCAGCGCATCGCGGCTGCGCGTGAGACGGTTGAACAGCGTCGACTTGCCGACGTTGGGCCGTCCTACCAGCGCGATGACGGGCAGCATCGTGGCGCCTCTCAGCGGCTCTCGACACGGTAGGCCCGCAGCCCGCCGTCGTTGCCGTACACGTACAGCATGTCATTGCCCGTGACCATGTCGGCGCGCACGCCGTCGCCATCGGCGCGCACGCGTCCGACGAAATGGCCGTCGGCCTGCGACAGCAGGTGCACGTAGCCGTCGAAATCGGCCACCGCGACATGGCTGCCGATCGCCGCCGGCGTGCCGGGCTGGCGCCGTGCCAGCTGGTCGTTCTGCCAGCGCAGCGCGCCGCCCGCGGCCTCGTAGGCGCTCACCGTGCCGCTCGCCTCCGCCACGTAGATATTGCCGAAGCCCTCGGCGATGCCGACGTAGCTCGAGGCATCGCGCGCCCACACCGGGCGCCCGTTGGCGATGTTCAGGCCGCCGAGCTTGCCCTGGTAGGTCACGGCGAACACATTGGCGCCGACCAGCAGCGGCCGGCCCTCGATGTCGATGGTGCGCTCGATGTCCGATTGCCCCTGCGGATTGGCGATGCGGCCATCCCACAGCACCGTGCCGGTGTCGGCCTTGATGGCCACGATGCGTCCGCTGGCGAGCGCCGCATACGCGACACCCTCGCTCAGCAGCGGTGCGGCGGTGCCGCGCAGCGTCAGCAGCGGATTGCTGCTGTCGTGCGTCCAGCGCCGCGCGCCGGTCGCCGCGTCCAGGCCCGTCACCTTGCCGTCGAGCGTCTGCACCACGACCACGTCCCAGTCCGCCGCGGGTGGAGCCAGCACCTCGCTGCTCACGCTCGCGCGCCACAGCTCGCGCCCCGTCGCGCTCTCCATCGCGATCACGCGCCCGCGGGTGTTGCCCACCAGCACCAGGTCGCCGCCCACGCCCACGCCGCCGGAGAGCTCGGTATCGACGTCGACCTTCCAGCGCCGCTTGCCGCTCGCCGCATCGAGGGCCACCACCGTGCCGTTCTGCGCCGCGGCATAGATCGCGTCACCGTAGAGCGCGGGCTGCAGGCGGTTGTACAGTTTCCCCTGGCCGTTGCCGACGCCGGTGCTCCAGACCTTGCGGATGTCCACCTCGGGGCTGAACTCCACCAGCTCGGCCGGCGCGAGCGCGGCATCCTCTTCGTCGTCGCCGATGCTCTTGACGTAATCCACCATGCCGCAGGCGCCCAGCATGCCCGCGAGGGATGCCGCGAGCAGTGCCCGCAGCAGCGCCGGGCCGAGCCGTTTCTTCTCGCCGATCATCATTGCTTGGTCGCTCCCGTGTCGGGGGTCGTGGCATCCGCCGCTGCCGGATCCGCAGCCGCCGGGGCAGCGCCCGCGGCGGGCTCGCCCAGCTCCAGTTCCTGCAGCTTGAGCTGCAGCAGGCGCGACGCCGTGGCGCCCTCGCGGCTGCCGGCACGCTCCACCGCCGCGCGATAGGCCGCGATGGCAGCCGCGGTATCGTTGCGCCGGCTCAGGATATCGCCGCGCAGCTCCAGCTTCTCGACCGCGAAATCGTCCGTGCCCGCGGCATCGAGCACGGCCAGGGCATCGTCGGAGCGCCCCAGCGCGAGCAGCACGCGCGCCAGCCGCACGCGCGCCAGCGCGCCGAGCTGCGGATCGGCGTACCGCCCGAGCAGGCCGTCGATGCGTGTGGCCAGCGCGCCGCGCGCCACGTCGGGCTGGCGCTCCAGCAGGGCGCGCAGCTCGGCCTCGGCCGCGATGAGTTCGTTCTTCCCGACGTGCAGGCGCGCCAGCATCAGCGAGGCGTAGTCGGCGTAGCGCGAACCGGGACTCAGCTCCTTGAGTTGCGCCGCGAGATGCGCGGCGGTGGTGCCCTGGATCGGGTCGGCGGCCGCCGCATCGACGGCCTGCAGCAGCTGCTGGTAGGTGACGGCCGCCTGCTCGCTCGCGCCCTGCTGGCGCTGCTGCCACCACTGCCAGCCGAACACCAGCGCCAGCGCCAGCCCGACGCCGATCAGGGTCGAGGAGCCGTTGCGCGCCCACCACTCCTTGAGTGCCTTGATCTGGTCTTCTTCAGTACCGTAAGGATCCACGATCTCTCCCCGTTGCGCTCTCTCTGTGCGCCACCGCTCAGCGCGTGACGATCTGTTGTGCCAGGTAATCCGCCAGCGCGTCGGCGCCCACGCGGCACTGCTCCGGCCCGCCCTCGCGCAGCCCGCGCACGCTGACTTCCCCGGCGGCCAGCTCCTCCTCGCCCACGATCAGCACCAGCGAGGCGCCGCTGCGGTCGGCCTTCTTCATCTGCGCCTTCATGCGACCTTCGCCACAATGCATCTGCAGCCGAAGCCACGGCAGGCGCTCACGCAGGCGCTCGGCGAGCACGAAGGCGAAGCGCTGCGCCGCCGCGTCGCCCACCACCCAGTAGGCATGCGGCTGCGCGCGGTCCGCGGGCTGGCTCCCGGCCACCTCGAGCAGCAACACCAGGCGCTCCAAGCCCATCGCGAAACCCACGCCCGGCACGGGCGTGCCGCCGAGTTGCTCCACGAGCCCGTCGTAGCGCCCGCCCGCGCATACCGTGCCCTGGGCACCCAGGCTGTCGGTGACCCATTCGTACACGGTCTTGCCATAGTAATCGAGGCCGCGCACCAGCGCCGGGTTCACGCGATAGGCGACCCCCGCGGCGTCGAGCAGCTCGCGCAGGCCGCGCATGTGTTCGCGCGATTCCTCGTCGAGATGATCGGTGAGTTGCGGCGCGCCCGCCAGCAGCTCGCGCGTGCCCGGATCCTTGGTATCGAGGATGCGCAGCGGGTTGCTGCCCAGGCGCCGGCGGCTGTCCTCGTCGAGCTGCTCGGCGCGCGCGGCGAGGTAGCCGACCAGCGCCTCGCGGTAATTCGCGCGGGCGACGCTGCTGCCCAGCGAATTGATCTCCAGCGTCACCAGGCGATCGATGCCGAGGCGGCGCCACAGGCGCGCCAGCAGCAGCAGGTGCTCGGCCTCGATATCGGGCCCCGGCAGCCCGAAGCTCTCCACGCCGATCTGGTGGAACTGGCGCTGGCGCCCCATCTGCGGGCGCTCGTGGCGGAACATCGGACCCAGGTACCACAGCCGCTGCGGCAAGGTGTGCAGCAGGCCGTTCTGCAGCACCGCGCGCACGCAGCCCGCCGTGCCCTCCGGGCGCAGCGTCAGGCTGTCGCCGTTGCGGTCGGTAAAGGTGTACATCTCCTTCTCGACGATGTCGGTGACCTCGCCGATGGAGCGCTGGAAGAGCTCCGTGGGCTCCAGCAGCGGAAAGCGGATCTCGCGGTACGCATAGGCGTGCAGCAGCGACGTCACCTCGTGCTCGATGTGCTGCCAGAGCGGGGTCTGGGAAGGCAGAATGTCGGGCATTCCGCGGATGGCCCTGAGTTGCTGCAACGCGCTGGTCTCCGGTTTCAACAGGCGAACCGCCGGCGCCGGGGGCAGGCGGAGCAAAAAAACATGCGCACGGTATAGCCGGAATCAGGCTTTGGCAATGAGGCTCCCGGCGGCGGAATCGCGCGCCGCGGCCTGCTCGGCCAGCGCGGCGCGGATTGTCTGCTCGAGATCGTCGATCAGCGAGCCGGACTCCACCTTGTGATGTGGCTTGCCGCCGACGAACACCAGGTTGCGCGGCGCGCTGCCGGTGACGCCCACGTGGGCCTCGCGCGATTCCCCGGGTCCGTTGACGTAGCAGCCGATGACCGCCACGTCGAGCGGCTCGCGCACGTCCTCGAGGCGACGCTCGAGCTCGTTCATCGTCGCGATCACGTCGAAGTTCTGCCGCGAGCAGCTCGGGCAGGCCACGAAGTTTATGCCCTTGGCGCGCAGGCGCATGCTTTTCAGGATGTCCCAGCCGACCTTCACTTCCTCGACCGGGTCGGCCGCGAGCGAGATGCGGATGGTGTCGCCGATGCCGTCCATCAGCAGCATCCCGAGCCCCACGGATGACTTCACGGTGCCCGCGCGCAGGCCGCCGGCCTCGGTGATGCCAAGATGCAGCGGCTGCTCGATCTGCGGCGCGAGCTTGCGGTAGGCCTCGACCGTCATGTAGATGTCGGAGGCCTTCAGGCTGACCTTGAAGTCGTGGAAATCGTGCTTGTCGAGGATGTCGATGTGGCGCAGCGCCGACTCCACCATCGCGTCGGCGCAGGGCTCCGGGTACTTGCGCTGCAGTTCCTTCTCCAGCGAGCCGGCGTTCACGCCGATACGGATCGGGATGCCGTTGTCGCGCGCCGCCGCGATCACCGCGCTCACGCGATCCTCGCGCCCGATGTTGCCCGGGTTGATGCGCAGGCAGTCCACGCCGGTCTTCGCCACGGCGAGCGCGATCTTGTAGTCGAAGTGGATGTCCGCCACCAGCGGCACGCCGACCTGCGGGCGGATCTTCGCGAAGGCGGCCGCGGCATCCATGCTCGGCACCGAGACGCGCACGATGTCGGCGCCCGCGGCGGCCAGCTGATTGATCTGCCCGACCGTGGCCGCGACATCGCAGGTCTCGGTGTTGGTCATGCTCTGCACCGAGATCGGCGCATCGCCCCCGACCGGGACCGAACCGACCATGATGCGGCGCGAGCGCCGGCGCACGATGGGTGATGGATGCAGCATGGGCGGCGCTGCCTCAGGGTGCGGCGCGCGGCGGCGCGAGCAGCGGCACCACCTGCGGCCCGCTGGCGGTGTCGACGGTCACCGCGGCGGTGCCCGGCTCGCGCACGGCGGCCTGCGGCTCGCGATTCTGGAACAGGAACAGCGCGCTCACGGCGAGCAGCGCCAGCACCATGCCCACGCGCCCGGCACCCGAGGCGCCGCGCCAGCGGTCGCGCTTGGCCACGCTCGCACGCTTCTCGGTCTTGCCCGCGGGGCTCGTCACGCGCAGGCGCGACAGCACCTCGTCGGCGTCGATGCCGAGCAGCCGCGCGTAGTTGCGCAGGTAGCCGCGCACGAAGGTCTCGCCGCGGATGCGGTCGTAGCAGTCCTTCTCCAGCGAGTTCACCACGGACTGCAGCAGGTGCAGCCTGTCGGCGACCTGCTCCACGCTCATCCCCGCGGACTCGCGCGCCGCGCGCAGCATGGCGCCGGGGCTGCGCTGATCCGTGCTCGACGTGTCTTCCTGGGCCATGTTGTGTCAGCGCTCGCTGGAAGTACTGGAGAACTCCCGGTATTCCGCGGAATCCGGGTACATGCTTTTCAGCTGCAGGGAGTAGCTGGCCTCGGCATCGCGATCGCCCGCCAGGCGCGCGAGGCGGATGCCGAGCAGCAGGCTGCGCGGCGTCTGGCGCGGCGCCAGGCGCCGGAACTGCTCGTAATAGCGCGCCGCCTGCTCATGGTCGCCGCGGTCGTAGTTGATCGCGGCGAGCTCGAGCATCGCCGGCCACTGGCGCCGGTCCATCTTGACCGCGCGCGCGAGCGCTTCCTCGGCCTTCGCGGTCTCGCCCACCTTCTGGTAGGCGCGCCCGAGGTTCGCGAACGCCGCGCCGCGCGATTCGTACAGCGTGTCCGCCACCACCTGCTCTAGCTCGCGGATCGCGCCGCGCGTGTCGCCACGCTCGTAGAGGAAGGCGGCGTAGTTGTTGCGCGCGCGCGAGAACTTCGGGTCGGAGGCGATCGCCTTGCGAAAGTGCTCCTGGGCCAGCTCGTATTCGCCGGTCTTCCAGAACACCTGTGCCAGCGTGTCGTGCACCGGCGCGGCGTTCGGGTCGAGCTCCAGCGCGCGCTTGAGGTGCACGATCGCCTTTTCCGTGTTGCCCTGGTTCAGGTAATCGGTCGCGGCCTTGACGCGACTGGCCACCTCGGCCTGCTTGTCGGCCTTGAACGTGGAATTGGTGGTGGTCACGCAGCCCTGCACGAGCAGCGCCAGCACGAGCGGCGCCAGCAGCCGGATCCACGGGCCCGGGCCACGCGCGCTCATGCGCGAACCCCCGGCGCGCGATCGCAGGCAAGCGCCGCGCGATGGCGCGCGCTGCGCCGCGTGCGGTCCTGCACCTGGCCGACCAGCTGCCCGCAGGCGGCGTCGATGTCGTCACCGCGCGTGGTGCGCACCGTGACGCGGTGCCCGGCCTCCGTGAGGACGCTCCAGAAGCGGCTCACGGCATTGCGGCTCGGTCGCTCGTAGGACGATTGCGGGAAGGGGTTGAAGGGAATCAGGTTGATCTTGCACGGATAGCCGCGCAGCAGGGCCGCGAGCTCGCGCGCCTGTTCGACGCTGTCGTTGACACCCTTGAGCAGCGTGTACTCGACCGTGATCACGCGCTTGCTGTCGGTCTGCGCGTCCATGTAGCCGCGCGCGGCATCGAGCAGGCTCGCGATCGGGTAGCGGCGGTTGACCGGCACCAGCTGGTCGCGCAAGGCGTCGTTGGGGGCGTGCAGGGAGATCGCGAGCGAGGCTTCGCTGACGGCGGCCAGGCGCTCGAGCGCCGGCACCACGCCCGCGGTGCTCAGCGTCACGCGGCGCTTGGAGATCCCGTAAGCGAAGTCGTCCATCATGAGATCCATCGCCGCCACGACATTGTCGAAGTTTAGCAGAGGCTCTCCCATGCCCATCATCACCACGTTGGTGATGCTGCGCTGGCCACCGCGCTTGGGCAGGCCAAAGGAACGCGCCGCGATCCAGACCTGCCCGATGATCTCGGCGGCCGTGAGGTCGCGCTGGAAGCCCTGCTTGCCGGTGGAGCAGAAACTGCAGTCGAGCGCGCAACCCACCTGCGAGGACACGCACAGCGTGCCGCGCCCGTCCTCGGGGATGAACACCGTCTCGACACAGCTGCCGCCGGTGACGCGCACCAGCCACTTGCGCGTGCCGTCGGCGGAGATGTGCTCCTCGGCCACCTCCGGCGCGCGCACCTCGGCGCACTGCGCCAGCCGCTCGCGCAGCTTGCGGCTGATGTCGGTCATCTGCTCGAAGGAATCCACGCCCTGGTGGTAGATCCACTTGAACAGCTGCTGCGCCCGGTAGGGCTTTTCGCCCAGCGCGACCAGGAACTCCTCCATGCGCGCGCGCGGCATGCCCAGCAGGTTGACCCGTGCCGGGGGCGTGTCGCTCGCGATCAGGGCGGCGGAGTTTTCCATGGACGACAGCGCCGACGCCTCAGGCGCGATCGCACAGCTCGGTGGCGGCGAAGAAATACGCGATCTCGCGCGCCGCGGAAGCGGTCGAGTCCGAGCCGTGCACCGCATTGGCGTCGATGCTCTGGGCGAAGTCGGCGCGGATCGTGCCCGGGGCCGCGTCCTTCGGGTTGGTCGCGCCCATCAGCTCGCGGTTCTTCGCCACGGCGTTCTCGCCCTCCAGCACCTGCACCAGTACCGGGCCCGAGGTCATGAACTCGACCAGCGCCGGGTAGAACGGACGGCCCTTGTGCTCGGCATAGAAGCCGCCGGCGGTGGCGTCGGTCAGGCGCAGCATCTTCGCGGCCACGACGCGCAGGCCGTTCTTCTCGAAACGCGAGAGGATTTCGCCGACGACGTTCTTCGCCACGGCGTCAGGCTTGATGATCGAAAGGGTGCGCTCGAGGGTCATTCGGTACTCCGGATCGTGAAAAGGGTGCGGCAGCCGCGCCGCACCGGCCAAAAAGGAGCGGCATTATACGCACCGCGCGGCCCCCCCCGGTAAGGGGCATCAGGCCGCGATAATGCCGGCTTTCAGGCCAGCATCCCCGGCTCCGGCACCGCGCTGCCCCGCAGCCGCGTCACGGCCCGGCGGATGGTATCGGCCGCCAGCGCGACATCTTCATCGGTGCTGAAGCGCCCGAGGCTGAAGCGCAATGACGCATGCGCCAGCTCGTCGCCCAGTCCTATGGCACGCAAAACGTGGGAAGGTTCCAGGCTGGCCGAGGTGCAGGCCGAACCCGAGGACACCGCGATGTCCTTCATCGCCATGATCATCGACTCGCCCTCCACGCCGGCGAACCGCACGTTCAGCGCCCCGGCCACGCGCCGTGCCGGGTCGCCGTTCTGTCCCACGCCCCCCAGGTCCGCGATGGACGCCCACAGCCGGTCGCGCAGCGCCGCGATGCGCCCGGCCTCGGCCTGCATTTCGGCGCGCGCCAGGCGCGCCGCCTCGCCCATGCCGACGATCTGGTGGGTGGGCAGCGTGCCGGAACGCATGCCGCGCTCATGGCCGCCGCCGTGCATCTGCGCCTCCAGCCAGACCCGCGGCAGGCGCCGCACGTACAGCGCCCCCACACCCTTGGGGCCGTACATCTTGTGCGCCGACAGCGAGGCCAGGTCGACCGGAAGCGCCGCGAGGTCGATCGGGAGCTTGCCCGCGCCCTGGGCGGCATCGACGTGGAACACGATGCCGCGCTCGCGGCACAGCGCGCCGAGGGCGGCGATGTCGTTGACGGTGCCGAGCTCGTTGTTCACGTGCATCACGCTCACGAGGATCGTGTCCTCGCGCAGCAGCGGCGCCAGCGCGGCGGGCTGCACGATGCCGCCGGCGTCCGGGGCCACGTAGCTCAGCTCGAAACCCTCCGTCTCCAGCTGGCGGCAGCTGTCGAGCACCGCCTTGTGCTCGATCGTCGAGGTGACGATGTGCCGCCCCTTGCGCCGGTTGAAGTGCGCTACACCCTTTAGCGCCAGGTTGTCGGCCTCGGTCGCCCCGCTGGTCCAGACGATCTCGCGCGGATCGGCGCCCACCAGCTCGGCCACCTCGCGCCGCGCCTGCTCCACGGCCTCCTCGGCGCGCCAGCCGTAGATGTGCGAGCGCGAGGAGGGATTGCCGAAATTGCCGTCGATGGTCAGGCATTGCGCCATGCACGCGGCCACGCGCGGATCCACCGGCGTGGTCGCGAGGTAGTCGAGGTAGACGGGCAGGCGCATCGCGGGGAGTGGCCGGCAGGCTCTCAGTTCAGCGCGGTGACGCTGATATCGCCCGCCACGCGCTCGCGCGAGCCGTGGGTCCCGCGCTCGTGCTGGCGCCGCGAGACCCGCTGCACATCGCTGCGCGCGACCAGTTCGCCCAGCGTGATGCCGTTGAGGAAGGAATGGATCTGTTCGCTGAGGTCGTTCCACAGCGTGTGGGTCAGGCAGATTTCACCCTGCTGGCAGCCGCCCTTGCCCTCGCAGGCCGTGGCTTCGTAGCTCTCGTTCACGGCATCGATGATCGAGGCGACGCTGATCTCGGCTCCCGGACGCTGCAGGCGATAGCCGCCACCGGGGCCGCGCACGCTGCTCACCAGCCCGCTGCGGCGCAGGCGCGCGAACAGCTGTTCCAGGTAGGAGAGCGAGATTTCCTGGCGCCCGGAGATATCGGACAGGCTCACCGGACCCCCGCCCTCGTGCAGCGCGAGATCGAGCATCGCGGTCACGGCATAACGTCCCTTGGTGGTCAGGCGCATCGTGGGTTCCTGGCGTGGATTCGGGTCCCAGTATTCGTATTCCGAGTGTGGCAGTCAAGAATTGGGCGGGGATGCGCGCTGCGCCTCGGCGCGGGTCTTGCCGATCTCGGTGAGGATCCCGCGCAGGATATTGAGCTCCATCTGGTCCATCCGCACGCGGTTGAACAACCGGCGCAGGCGCGTCATCAGCTGGCGCGGCGCGGCCGGATTGAGGAAGCCGATATCGGCCAGCGTCGCGTCGAGGTGCTCGTAGAAACGCTCCATGCCCTCGACGGTCGCGAGCGGCTCGTCCCAGTCCGGCGCCGTCAGCGCTCCCTGCTGCTCCAGCGCGGTCATGCGCAGCTCGTAGCACAGCAGCTGCACCGCGGCGGCCAGGTTGAGCGAGCTGTAGTCGGCGCTGGTGGGCACGTGCACGTGCCAGTGGCACAGCCGCAACTCCTCGTTGCTGAGCCCGGAGTCCTCGCGCCCGAACACCAGCGCGATCTCCTCGCCGCGACGCTCCCCGAGGCACAGCGGTCCCAGCTCGCGCGGCCCGAGCTGCGGCAGCTGGATGCGCCGCTCGCGCGCGCTGGTGCCGATCACCAGGCTGCAGTCGGCCACGGCCTCCGCCAGCGAGGCCGTGACCACCGCGGATTCGAGCAGGTCCACGGCCTGCACCGCGCGGTAGGTGGCCTCGCGGTGAGGGAATTCGACCGGGGCGGCGAGGTACAGGCGCCGCAACCCCATGTTCTTCATCGCGCGCGCCGCCGCGCCGATGTTGCCCGAATGCACCGTGCCCACCAGCACGACGCGCACCCGCGCGAGCAATTGCCCGATTGCGGCCTCGTCCGTCGTCTCGCTCATTACCGTCCCTTGCGTCCGAAAGCGTGCATTTTGCGCGGCCCGTTCCGTCCTGCAAAGCTCCGCGCGGCCGTGCTGCTATAATCGCGCGCCCTTTTCGGGGTCCGCACAAGGAGCTTCCCGCCCATGCATCCCATGGTCAATATCGCACTCGCGGCCGCCCGCAAGGCAGGCGAGATCATCGCGCGCGCGGCCGACCGGCTCGACATGATCGAGGTGGGACGCAAGTCCGGCAACGATTTCGTGACCGAGATCGACAAGGCCGCCGAGCGCGAGATCATCACCCAGCTGCGCAGGGCCTACCCCGATCACCTGATACTCGCCGAGGAGAGCGGCGCCTCGGGCGACGCCGCGCGCGCCGGCGGTTACCAGTGGATCATCGATCCGCTGGACGGCACCACCAACTTCATGCGCGGCATCCCGCACTTCGCGGTCTCGATCGCCTGCGTGCGCGACGGCCGCCTCGAGCACGCCGTGGTCCTCGACCCGGTGCGCCGCGAGGAGTTCACCGCCACGCGCGGCCAGGGCGCCCAGCGCAACGGACGTCGCATCCGCGTCAGCACGCGCGCCGGACTCAAGGAAGGGGTGCTCGGCACCGGCATCCCGTTCTGCGAACCCTCGATCCGCCACCTCCCGGCCTACCTCCAGACCCTGGAGCAGTTCGCCTCGCACACCGCCGGGATCCGCCGCGCCGGCGCCGCCGCGCTCGATCTCGCCTACGTCGCGGCGGGACGGCTGGACGGTTTCTGGGAAATGGGGCTCAAGCCCTGGGACATCGCCGCGGGCGCCCTGCTGGTGCAGGAAGCCGGCGGCCTGATCAGCGACTTCGACGGCGGCAATGACTGGATGGAGAGCGGCCGCATCGTGGCCGCGAACCCCAAGTGCCTCAAGGCGATGCTGCAGGTGATCCGCCCGGCGCTCGGCAGCGCCGCGTAACCGGTAGAAACGGACGGCTCAGGGCGTTTCCTGGGCCTCGAGCTTTTCCGGGGCCGGCAGCAGCAGGTCCTTGCGGTCCAGGCCGAGCCACAGCGAAAACGCCGAGGCGATGTAGATCGTCGAATAGGAACCGGCGATGATCCCCACGAACATGGCCAGCGAGAAACCCTGCAGTTGCGGGCCGCCGGCCACCAGCATCGCGACCACCACCAACTGCGTCAACGCAGAGGTCGTGATGGTCCTGCCCAGCGTCTGGGTCAGCGACACGTTGCACACCGTGAAACGGTCCACCCGGCGCATCTTGCGGAAGTTCTCGCGGACGCGGTCGTAGATCACGATCGTGTCGTTGATCGAATAGCCGACCAGCGACAGCACCGCGGCCAGCGCCGCGAGGTCGAACTCCCACTGGAAGATCGAGAACAGGCCCACCGTGACCAGCACATCGTGGAAAATCGCCACGATCGCGCCGGTCGCCATCTTCCACTCGTAGCGTATCGCCACGTAGCCGGCCACCAGCGCCAGTGCGAGCAGCAGCGCGAGCCCACCCTGGTCGCGCAGCTCGTCGCCGATCTGCGCGCCCACGACGTCGGTGCGCTTGAGCGTCGCGACCCTGGCGCCGCCCACGGCGGCCAGCACCTGCTGCCCGACCGTTGCACTGTCGCCCGGCGGCAGGCGCACCAGCACGTCGCGCTCGGAGCCGAAATGGACCACGGAGGCGGACTCGAACCCGGCCTGCGCGAGCTGCCCGCTCACCGTGGCCGTCTGCACCTCCTCGCGAAAGCCGAGCTCCACCACGGTGCCTCCGGTGAAGTCGAGCCCGAGGTTGAGCCCCTGCACCGCCAGCGAGATCAGCCCGGCCAGGCACAGCGCGGCCGACAGCCCCGCCGTCCACGCGCGCCACTTGAGGAAATCGATGAACTTCGGTTGTTCGTCTTGCATACGCGGTACTTTCCTAGATCGAGATCTTCGTGAGGCGACGGCCGCCGTAGACCAGGTTCGCCAGCGCCCGCGTGACCACCACCGCGGTGAACATCGAGGTCATGATGCCGATCGACAGCGTCACCGCGAACCCGCGCACCGGCCCGGTGCCGATGGCGTAGAGGATCACGCCCACGATCAGGGTCGTGAGGTTGGAGTCCATGATGGTCAGCCAGGCGCGGTCGTAGCCGGCCCCGATCGCCGAGTGCGGCGGCATGCCGTTGCGCAGTTCCTCGCGGATGCGCGCGTTGATGATGACGTTCGCATCGACCGCCATGCCCACCGTCAGCACGATGCCGGCGATGCCCGGCAGCGTCAGCGTCGCCGACAGCAGCGACATCGCCGCGACCAGCAGCAGCACGTTGCTGATCAGCGCCACCACCGCGAACACGCCGAACATGCGGTAGAGCACCAGCGTGGCGATGAACACCAGCGCCGCCCCGATCATCAGCGACTGCACGCCCATGCGGATGTTGTCGGCGCCGAGCGACGGCCCCACGGCGCGCTCCTCGACGAAATCGAGCGGTGCCGCCAGCGCGCCGGAACGCAGCAGCAGCGCGAGCTCCGCGGACTCGGCCGGGCTGTCGAGGCCGGTGATGCGGAACTGCGTGCCCAGCGCCGACTGGATGGTGGCGAGGCTGATGATCTTCTTCTCGTCGTAGCGCTCGAGCACCGGGGTCTCGATGCCATCGGGACCCGTCTCGTAACCCACCGTGCGGGTCTTGCGCTCGAGGAACAGCACCGCCATGCGCCGCTTGATGTTGTCGCGCGTGGCGCGGTTCATCAGCGTGCCGCCCTGGCTGTCGAGGTTGATGTTGACCTGCGGGCGGCCGTTCTCGTCGAAGCTCGACGTGGCACCGGTCACGCGGTCGCCGCCGATGATCAGCTCGCGCTCGAGCCAGGCGCTGCGCTCGCCCGAGCGCTGGTCGCGGAACTGGAACTGCTCCTTGTCGGAGCTCGCCGCGTCCGGGCGCGCCTCCAGGCGGAACTCGAGGTTGGCGGTCTTGCCGAGGATGCGCTTGGCCTCGGCGGTGTCCTGCACACCGGGCAGCTCGACCACGATGCGGTTGCGGCCCTGCTTCTGGATCATCGGCTCGGCCACGCCGAGCTCGTTGACGCGGTTGCGCAGCGTGGTGAGGTTCTGGTTGACCGCGTAGTCCTCCATCTCCTTGATCTGCTGCGCGCCGAGCGTCAGTTGCAGGAGGAACTTGTCGCCGCGCTCCTCCATCACGCGTTGCAGCTCGGGCATCGCGTCCTGGATCACGCCGACCGCGGCGGTGCGCGTCGCGGCATCGGCGAACGCGGCCTCGATGCGATTGCCCCCGACCACCCTGACCAGCCCGCGCACGCGTGCCTCGCGCAGCTTGTTCTTGAGATCCGACTCGTAGACCGAGATGCGCTTGGCGACCGCGGCATCGGTATCGACCTGCAGCAGGAAATGCACGCCGCCGCTCAGGTCGAGGCCGAGCTTGAGCGGCGCGCCGCCGATCGCCGCCAGCCACGCCGGCGTGGTCGGCGCCAGGTTGAGCGCCACCACGTAATCATCACCCAGCGCGCGCTTGATCACCGACTGCGCGCGCAGCTGGTCCTCGATGCCGGTCAGGCGCAGCAGGGCCGAATCGGAGTCGAACTCGCTGCCGACCGTCGCGATCTGCTTGTCCTCGAGCGCCGCGAGCGCCTTGTCCATCACCGGCTGGCCGATCTCCAGCGCGCTGCTCGCGCCGGAGATCTGGACCGCCGGATCCGGCGGGTAGAGATTCGGCAGCGAGTAAATGGCGCCGAACAGCAGCGCGAACGCGACCAGCAGGTTCTTCCAGAGGGGATATCGGTTCAGCATGCGCGGACAGGGATCCATGGCGTGGATGCGACGACCCCGGCATGTGCCGGGGCCCGAAGGCGCGGGATTATAGCCACGAGAAGCAGGCGCAACAAATGCGCCGCCTCAGCCCAGCCAGGCGCGCGCGTTGCGGAACAGGCGCATCCAGCCCCCGTCCTCGCCCCAGCCCGGCGCCCGCCAGGAGTTCTGCACGGTGCGGAACACCCGCTCCGGGTGCGGCATCATGATCGTCACCCGCCCGTCGCTGCTGGTCACCGCCGCCACGGCCCCCGCCGAACCGTTGGGGTTGGCCGGGAAGCGCTGCGTCGGGTTGCCGCGGCTGTCGACGTAGCGCAACGCCACGCGGCCGTCATGCTCGAGGCCCGCGAGCGCGCCGGGCAGAAATTCGGCCTGTCCCTCGCCGTGCGCGACCGACACCGGGATCATCGACCCCTCCATGCCGCGCAGCAGGATCGAGGGGCTCGATTCCACGCGCACCAGCGCCACCCTCGCCTCGTACTGCTCCGAGGCGTTGCGCACGAAGCGCGGCCAGTGCGCGCTGCCCGGGATGATGTCGCGCAGCCCGGACATCATCTGGCAGCCGTTGCAGACACCGAGCGTGAAGGTGTCGCCGCGCGCGAAGAAGCCCTGGAACTGCGTGCGCGCGCGCTCGTTGAACAACACCGTCCTGGCCCAACCGCCGCCGGCGCCCAGCACGTCGCCGTAGGAGAAGCCGCCGCAGGCCGCGATGCCGCTCACCGATGCCAGGTCGAGCGCGCCCGAGAGCACGTCGCTCATGTGTACGTCGATGGCCTCGAAGCCGGCGCGGTCGAAGGCCGCGGCCATTTCGTACTGGCCGTTGACGCCCTGCTCGCGCAGCACCGCGACGCGCGGACGCGCGCCAGTGGCGATGAACGGCGCCTCGATGCGCTCGGCGGGGTCGTAGGCGAGCCGCGCGCCGAGGCCCGGATCGTCGGCATCGAGCAGCGCGTCGTATTCCTCGCGCGCGCAGTCGGGATTGTCGCGCAGCGCCTGCATGCGGAAGCTGAGCTCAGCCCAGGCGCGATGCAGCGCGGTGCGCGAGTTCTCGTAGACCACGCGCTCGCCGTTGCGGATGCGCACGGTGTCGCCGCGCGCGGGGCGCCCCAGCACGTGCGCGTACGCCCCGAGACCGGCCGCCGCGAAATACGCCCGCACCGCCGCGAGGTCGGCATCGCGCACCTGCATCACCGCGCCCAGTTCCTCGCTGAACAGCGCGGCGAGCGCGGCGGCGCCGAGCGCGGCGATGTCGACATCGAGCGCCGCCCGCCCGGCGAAAGCCATCTCGCACAGCGTCACGAACAGCCCGCCGTCGGAACGGTCGTGGTAGGCGAGCAGCAGGCCCTCGGCGATGCAGCGTTGCAGCGCCGCGAAGAAACCGCCGATCAGCGCGGGATCATCGAGATCCGGCGCGCTGTCGCCGACCTGCTTGTAGACCTGCGCCAGCGCCGAGGCACCGAGGCGGTTGCGCCCGCGCCCGAGATCCACCAGCAGCAGCTGCGATGCGCTCTCGTCGCGACGGATTTCCGGCGTCACCGCCAGGCGCACGTCGGTCACCGGCGCGAAGGCCGAGACGATCAGCGACAGCGGCGCGGTCACGGCCCTCGCCGCACCCGCCTCGCTCCAGCGCGTCGTCATGGACATCGAATCCTTGCCCACCGGGATCACGATGCCGAGCGCCGGACACAGCTCCATGCCCACCGCGCGCACCGCCTCGAACAACGCCTGGTCCTCGCCCGGGTGGCCGGCGGCGGCCATCCAGTTCGCGGAGAGTTTCACGTCGGCAAGGCGCGCGATCGGTGCCGAGGCGATGTTGGTCAGCGCCTCGCCCACCGCCATGCGCGCCGAGGCGGCGGCATCGATCAGCGCGAGCGGCGTGCGCTCGCCCATCGCCATCGCCTCGCCCGCGCAGGTGTCGAAGCTCGTGGTCGTGATGCCGGCATCGGCCACCGGCACCTGCCAGGGACCGACCATCTGGTCGCGGCTCACCTGCCCCGTGACGCTGCGATCGCCGATGGTCACCAGGAAGCCCTTGCCCGCCACGGCCGGCAGGCGCAGCACGCGCTCGACGGCGTCCGCGATATCCACATGATCCAGCGCGAGCGGCACGCGCGCGGGCACGGTGCGCGCGAACTCGCGGTGCATGCGCGGCGGCTTGCCGAACAGCACCGACAGCGGCAAGTCCACCGGCCGCGAGCCGTCACGGGCGTCGGTCAGCGCGAGGTGCGCCGCCGCGCTCGCCTCGCCGACCACCGCATAGGGGCAGCGCTCGCGCTCGCAGATCGCGGCGAAGCGATCGAGATCGGCGGCGTCCACCGCCAGCACGTAGCGCTCCTGCGCCTCGTTGCACCACAGCTCGAGCGGCGAGAGCCCGGTATCGGCGCTGGGAATCTTCTCGAGCGCGATGCGCCCGCCGCAGCCGCCGTCCTTCACCAGCTCGGGCAGCGCGTTGGAAAGCCCTCCGGCGCCCACGTCGTGGATGAAGCGGATCGGGTTGCGCTCACCAAGCTGCCAGCAGCGGTCGATCACTTCCTGGCAGCGGTGCTCGATCTCGGCGTTGTCGCGCTGCACCGAGGCGAAGTCGAGCTCCTCGTGGCTCGCGCCCGAAGCCATCGAGGACGCCGCGCCACCGCCCAGCCCGATCAGCATCGCGGGCCCGCCGAGCACCACCAGGCGCGTGCCCTCGCCCATGGCGCCCTTGAGCACGTGCCCCTCGCGGATGTTGCCCAGGCCGCCGGCGACCATGATCGGCTTGTGATAGCCGCGCACCTCGCCCTCGTGCACCTCCTCGAAACTGCGGAAGTAGCCGCAGATCGCGGGACGGCCGAATTCGTTGTTGAACGCCGCGCCACCGATCGGGCCCTCGAGCATGATCTCGAGCGCCGAGGCGATGCGCCCGGGCTTGCCGTGATCGGTCTCCCAGGGTTGCGCGAATTGCGGCACGCGCAGGTTCGACACGCTGAAGCCCACGAGGCCGGCCTTGGGGCGCGCGCCGATACCCACCGCGCCCTCGTCGCGGATCTCGCCGCCCGATCCGGTGGCCGCACCCGGGTACGGCGCGATCGCGGTCGGGTGGTTGTGCGTCTCGACCTTCATCAGGATGTGCACAGGCTCGGGGTGATACGCGAACACGCGCGTTTCGGGATCGGGAAAGAAGCGTCCCGCTTCGTGCCCGCGGATCACGGCGGCGTTGTCGGAGTACGCGCTCAGCACCGCCGGATCCGCGGCCTGCTCGTGCGTGTTGCGGATCATGCCGAACAGGCTGTGCGACTGCGGCTCGCCGTCGATGCTCCAGCTCGCATTGAAGATCTTGTGGCGGCAGTGCTCGCTGTTGGCCTGCGCGAACATCATCAGCTCCACATCGGCGGGATTGCGTCCGAGCTCGACGAAGGCCGCGCACAGATAATCGATCTCGTCATCGGCGAGCGCGAAACCGAACTCACGATTCGCGCGCTCCAGCGCCGCGCGGCCACCGCCGAGAATATCCACCGTGCGCAGCGCGCGCGGCGCCTCGTGCACGAACAGCTTCGCCGCGTCCTCGAGGCTCGCGAACACCGCCTCGACCATGCGATCGTGCAGCGGCGCGGCGATGCGCGCGCGTAACTCTGCAGCAATCGTGCCTTCGCAATTCACGTAATACGCGATGCCGCGCTCGATGCGCCGCACGCGCGCCAGGCCGCAGTTGCGCGCGATGTCGGTGGCCTTGCTCGACCACGGCGACAACGTGCCCGGGCGCGGTACCACGAGAAACAATTCGCCCGCGAATTGTTGCGCCTCGCGATGCGGGCCGTAATCGAGCAATTGCCGCAGCATCGCGCTCTCGTCGTCGCGCGCTTCTCCGTCGATCTCGATGAAATGCATGAATCGCGCCTGCACATCGCGCACATCGGCGGCGATCGATTGCAGTTCGCCGAGCAGCCGGCGAAGACGGAATGGCGAAAGCGCCGAAGCGCCGGCGAGAGTCAGCATGACTGTTCCCGAAAATTGAAATTGAATGAAATGTTGTGCCTCGAGCGCAGAATTCTACCGTATGCCCCGAAGCGCCAGTTAGCTGCAATTGCGTACGATTTTGACATCAACATTCGCGCGATGGCGTACAACACACCGATAGCGATTACTAACATTCGTGCGCACGCGGAAAAACGTACCGCGAAATAGCGGTAATTTTTTTTGTCCGATTGGGTTCCCATCGCGCGATTGGCGACTAGAATCGACCCCCGCCAGGTACAGCAAGAGTGTGACCTATGTGGATCACAGCAACTACTGGAACACTGGAAAGCAGGCCACGGCCCATCACGAACGTCCTGAAAGGCGCATTGATGGGCATTCTGTGTGCAGTTCTCGCCGCGTGTCCCAGCGAGACCATTCAGTCACACTCCGGCCCGCTTCCACGAGATTCCCTCGACGAAGTCCTGGCGCGCGGCAAGCTGCGCGTCGTCAGCCGGGTCAACCCGGCGACCTTCGTCGTAGACAAGCACGGCCCTTCCGGGATCGAGTTCGAGCTCGCGCGCGCGTTCGCCGAGAAAATCGGCGTCGAGCTCGAGATGATCCCGGCGGCCAACATCGCCGAGGTCTATGCCGCGCTCGACAGCGGCACGGCGGACATGGCCGCCTCGGGCCTGTCGGCGCGCCTTTCCGGCACCTCGAGCTACTGGTACAGCTCGCCCTACCTCGAGGTGCGCCAGCAGATCGTCTACAGGAGCGGCGCGGCCCGCCCGCGCTCCGTCGCCGACCTGGTGGGCAAGCGCGTGATGGTGCTCGCGCAGAGCAGCTCCGCCGACGCGCTTGCCGAGGCGCAGCGCGCGCATCCCGGCCTCGGCTGGATGGAAGCCACGCGCATCGAGACCTTCGAGCTGCTGCGCAAGATCATGGACGACGAGATCGATTACGCGATCGTGAAGTCCAATGAATTCGAGATGCACGAGGGCCTGTTCCCCGGCATCGAGATCGCCTTCGAGCTCGAGGAGCGCGAGCAGCTCGCGTGGGCCACCGCCGAGCGCGGCCGCAATGCGCGACTGCACTCCTCGATGCAGAATTTCCTCGCGCGCTACGAGGAATCGGGCGAGCTGGACCTGCTGCGCGAGCGCTTCTTCGGTTACCTGCCCGAGATCAACCGCAAGGCGCTGACCGCGTTTGCCGAGCGCGTCGAATCGCACCTGCCGCGATTCGAGGGGGTGCTGCGCAGGATCGGCGCCGAGGAAGGCATCGACTGGCGCCTGCTGGCCGCGATCAGCTACCAGGAATCGCACTGGAATCCGCGCGCGGTGTCGTACACCGGCGTGCGCGGCATGATGATGCTGACGAAGGTGACGGCGCGCGAGGTCGGCGTGACCGATCGCACCAACCTCGAGCAAAGCCTGCGCGGCGGCGCGCGCTATTTCCTGAAACTGGTGGAGCAGGTGAGCGAGGACATCGCGCCCTCGGAACGCGAGCTCTTCGCGCTCGCCGCCTACAACATCGGCCCCGCGCACGTCGAGGACGCGCGCCGCATCGCCGAGATGCGCGGCGCCGATCCGGACGTGTGGGCCGACGTGGAGAAGCAGCTGCCGCTGCTGACAAAGCGCGCATGGCATTCGCGCACCCGCCACGGCTACGCGCGCGGCTACGAAACCCTGAGCTTCGTCAACCGCATCCGCCAGTACCACCGCTTCCTCGAGCACCACGACGAGGAATCGAACATGCTGCAGGTCGCGCAGAACGCGCGCACCTCGTTCGCGCAGCTGCCCACCCGCTCCTGACCACACAAAAATGTGGGTCGCCATTCATGGCGACATCCGGCGGCGGCGGAAGAAATCCCGCATCATCCGCGCCGCATCGTCCGCGCACACGCCCTCGCTCCACGCCACGCGATGGTTCAGAAAAGCCGCGTCCAGCAGCGCGAGGTTGCTCGCCACCGCGCCGGCGCGCGGCTCGCGCGCGGCGAACACCACGCGCGCCACGCGCGCATGCACCAGCGCGCCCGCGCACATCGCGCAGGGCTCGATGCTGACGTACAGCGTGGAACCGCTCAGCCGGTAGTTGCTCAACGCATTCGCCGCGGCGCGCAGCGCCACGATCTCGGCGTGCGCGGTGGGATCGCAGCGCCCGATCGGCGCGTTCCAGCCCTCGCCGAGCACCTCGCCGTCGCGCACCAGCACCGCGCCTACGGGCACTTCGCCCGCGCCCTCGCCCGCGCGCGCTAGCTCGAGCGCGCGGCGCATCCAGTGCTCGTCTTCTTCTGCGCTCGTCATGTGCGTTCTCCCGTCGTGGCGCCAGCGCGCGCGCCCGCGATGATAGCCCAGCTCGACGCGGCAACCGCGCCGCGCAGCCCCTGCAACCGTCCTCAGGCCGGCAGCGGCAATTCGCCCTCGCTCAGGAAGGTCTCGAGGACGAAGCGGACGACGGCGCTCGCGCCCACCTGCTTGAACGCGACTTCGCGTGCGCCGGCCTCGCACAGCCAGCGCGTGGTCTCCCGCGGCGCCGGCTCGCTGAAAGCGGCGGGCGAAATCAGCCCGACGCACAAGCCGTGTCCCGGGTCGCGCGCCGACGGGTACTCGAAGGCCTCCACGCCCGCCTCGCGCATCGCGGTCCCCAGCAGCTGCGTCTGCACGTAATCCTTCGGGTGCGCGATCGTCGCGGCGAAACGCGCGAACGGTGCCTCGTGCAGCTTCACCCCGCGCGCCGTCCGGTAGAGCGCCGAGAACAGCGTGTGCTGCGAACGGATGGCCGCCTTCGGCGGCGCCGCGTCCATCGAGTACCAGAACACGAAGCGGTAATAGGCGGCCTCGGCCAGCGTGGCATCCGTGCCGCAAGCGCCGTAGAAAATGCCCGGCTCGTGCACGCGCCCGAAGCGCGAGCCCCACGACAGCGGCGGATAGCGAAACGGCGTCTTCAGCAGGTAGTGCAGGCCTTCGGTCCCGGCACGGTACGGGGGCTTTACCTCGTCCAGCATCGCTTCCAGCAGCGCCTGCTCCTCGAGGGTGTCGACGTAGCCGAGCGTCGCGACCTGCTCCTGGCTCTCGACGAGGCGATACAGCGTGCCCGCCACGCGGCGAATCTGCGCGGCGCCGTGGCACGCCTCCCAGATCGTCACACCTTGCCCCGCAGGGCATCGACGAACTGCAGCACGGTGACCAGGCCCTGGATGCTCTCGATCTGCCGCGCCGGGACGCCCCCCGTCGCCTTGTTCGCGCTGCGCATGAAGTGCCGGATCCAGTCCTGGTCGCCGCCGGTGAGCGCGTACAGCGCCCGCGCCACGCGCACGAGGAGCAACGCCAGCTCGCCCGCCTTGGACCGCGGATCCAGCGCGGGTTGCTGTTTGAGCCGGCTGATCGCCGTGCGGTGCATGCCGAGCACGGCGGCCAGCTCCGCCTGTTTCAGCCCGAGCTGCGCCGCGGCGCTCAGCACGGCCTTGGCCAGCACGACCTCGGGCGCGGCTTGGGGGTGCGGCTGGGTGGACATGCGCGGCTCCCGGGGAAAATGCTATCTGCACATATGCTATGCACGATGTGCGGATAGCACAACCCGTAATTGCCCCGCTCAGCCGCCGATCGCCGCGACTTCCGCCGGCGCCAGGTGCCGCCATTCGCCTGGCGCGAGCGCCGCATCGAGCACGATCCCGCCGACCGCGAGCCGGTGCAGCGCGAGGACCTCGTTGCGGAAGACGCCGAACATCCGCCTGACCTGGTGGTAGCGGCCCTCGTGGATCGTGAGCTCCGCGCGGGTGGCGGACAGGGTCACCAGCCGCGCGGGCTGCGTCACCAGGTTCTCGTAGCGCAGATAGATACCTGCCGCGAAGCGCTCGGCGTATTCCGGCGTGATCGGGTCGCGTGTATGCACGAGGTAGGTCTTGGGAATCTTGCGCTCGGGCAGCGTGATGCGGCGCGTCCAGTTGCCGTCGCTGCTGAGCAGCAACAGCCCCGTGGTATTGAAGTCGAGCCTCCCGGCGAGGTGCAGTTCCTCACGCGCCGGCAGGTCGATCAGATCGAGCACCGTACAGTGCTTGCGGTCGGTGGTGGCGCTGACGCAGCCGCGCGGCTTGTGCAGCATCAGGTACACGGGCTCGCGCGCGCGCAACAGCCGTCCCGCCACCTCGACGCGGCAAAAGGTCGAGACCGCCTGGCTGCCGTCGGTGGCCGGCACGCCGTTCAGCAGCACCTCGCGCGCGGCGATCATGTGCTGCGCGCTGCGCGCCGAGCACGCCAGCCGGGAGCCTATGAAGCGGTCGAGTCGCATCGGGGTTGATCTACCTCGCGTAGTTCGCGGCTGTTGCCGAAGCATCCACGGCGCCTTGGTGTGGATGCGCCCAAGAATTCATCGACTATCGTAGCGCGGCTGCGCCGTTCCATGGAGAACCATGGATGAGCTCGACAACCGCCCCCGTTGTTGCCAACATCGACCGACGAGAGCATCCAGAATCCAGTCAATGCCGTCTGCAAACACATCGGCCGAGTTATTCCGGCACGTCAGCGCCGAGAAAGCCGGCATCTACCGCAGCATCATGGCGAGTTTCGCCGCGGCAAAGCGCCAGTTCCGGCTGCACATGCGACCCGACGAAGTGCTGACCGAGGCTCGGTGGACCGATGGCGCACCAAAGCTCGAGGAAGTTCAGGCCGCGCTCGCTCAACTCGCCGAATGGGGCAACCTCGAGGCGCAGCCCGACACAGCACGCGTCGCCAGCATCAGCGACTTTTACCGCGCCCGCTTCCTCTACCGGCTCTCCCATGGCGGCGATGCGGTCGAGACAGCCCTCGCGGCCTTCGCCGACGCACTCGAACGGCGCGCCGAACTGCAGACGATCGCGCTGGAGGACATCGCCAGCCGGCTCAGGACCCTGCTCGCGCTGGCCGACGCGCCGGCGATCGATGCGGCGAAGCTGCACGAGACGCTGCGCGATCTGGTGCGTGTGTTCGAGGGCCTGGCCGACAACGCCCAGGCATTCATGGCCGGCATGGCCCGCAGCATCGAGCTGCAACAGGCCGATGCCACCGCGGTGGTGGCTTACAAGCAACGGCTGATCGACTACCTCGAACGTTTCATCGGCGATCTGGTCGGGCGCTCCGGCGCGATCGCAGAGCACATTGCCGCGCTGCATCCGCGCATCGATCCACTGCTGTGGTCGGCCGCGCAACGCGAGGCGCGCGACGCCGCTCCCGCTGACCAACAAGCGCAGACCGAGGCGCTCGCACAGCGCCAGCAGGCGTGGCGTGAACGCTGGGGGGGCCTGCGCAGCTGGTTCGTCAGCGCCCATCATGAACCGCCTCAGGCCGAGGTGTTGCGCTCGAAGGCGCGCGCGGCGATTCCGCAGCTGCTGGCGGCGGTCGCGGCGCTGAACGAGCGGCGCAGCGGGCGCAGCGACCGCTCGGCCGACTTCAGGGTGCTCGCCGGCTGGTTCGCGAGCTGCGCGGGCGATGACGACTCGCACCGCCTCGGTCGCGCCGCCTTCGCCCTCAACCCGGCGCGGCATTTCTCGTTGAATCCGGACGCCGGCAACGAACTGCCGGCCACGACGCCGTGGGCCGAGGCGCCGCCGCTGCGTATCCACCCGCGCCTGCGCGAGTACGGCGAGGCCGCTCCACGAGGTCCGCTGCCCAGGGTGCATGAACGCTCGGAGGAACGCGCCCTGCTCGCGCGCCAATTGCGTGAAGAACATCTGCAGGTCGAAGCCGCGCGTGCACGCCTGGCCACGGGCCGGATGACGCGCCTGTCCGACATTGGGCGCCTCGATCCGCACGCCTTCGCGCTGTTGCTGTCGCTGCTGGGCGAGGCGTTGAGCGCGCAATCCTCTCCCGAGGACGTGATCGAGCGCCAGACCGGCGATGGCCTGCTGCGGATTCGTCTCGAGCCGATGGCAGCACACACGCGGGCCGAAATCCTCACCGATGCCGGCGTCTTTGCCGGCCGTGACCACCGCATCACGATCACCGCCACGCATACGCCCTGATGAGAAGCGACAGCACCGCGATCGGCCAGCAGCAGGCCCGCCATCAACGCGAGGAGATCGCCGACGCGCTGCGCGCCCTGCTGATGACGCCGTTGATGACGCCTGCACATGCCGAGTTCGCCGCGGTGCGCCGCCATGCCGATGCGCTGCGCGAATGGTTCGTCCGCGAGACCGGCTGGGCGCTGCACATCGAACGCGACGCGGCACGCCTGTACAAGCGCCCGGCCGACCTGAACGACGCCACCCGCGGGATGCCCGGCTACGAGCGCCGCCGCTATGTGCTGCTGTGCCTCGCCTGCGCGGTGCTGGAGCGTGCCGACCCGCAGATCACACTGCACGTGCTCGGCGACCGGCTGCTCGCCCTTGCCGCGGAACCGGCGCTGGCCGCGCTCGGCTTCAGCTTCACACTCCAGGCGCAGCACGAGCGGCGCGAGCTGGTCGCGGTGTGCCGCACACTGCTGGAGCTCGGCGTGCTGCATCGCGTGGCCGGTGACGAAGAGGGCTTCGTGCGCGGCGGCAACGCAGGCCCGGACAGCCTCCACGACGCGCTCTACGACGTACAGCGGCGGGTTCTAGCCGGTATGCTCGCGGCATCGCGCGGCCCTTCCACATGGCCCGCGGACGAAGCCCCGGCCACGCTCGAGGCGCGGCTCGCCGCTCTGGTTACTGAGCCCGTTCCAGACAGCGACGAAGGCCGACGTACGGCGCTGCGCCACCACCTGGCGCGCCGCCTGCTGGACGACCCGGTGATCTACCTCGACCGCCTCGACGCCGACCAGCGCGCCTACTTCCTGAACCAGCGCGGCACCATGGCCATCCGGCTGTGTGACGCCACCGGGCTGGTCGCCGAACAGCGCGCCGAGGGGCTGGCGCTGGCCGACGAGGACGGCGAACTGACCGACGTGGCGATGCCGGCCGAGG
>DAORUQ010000002.1:0-50710 GCA_035433265.1 Pseudomonadales bacterium
CGGCAGATTGCCGCGAAAACCGCGCGATTTCAGGCCCAGTTGCACCATTTCCATGTTCGAGAAGTCCTGCGCTATGACCTTGCGCCAGTGCTCCTCGGTCGCGTCCGCATAAGTCCACTCGGTCTTCGGCTCCTGCCCCTGCGGATAGCGCTCGATGGCATAGGCTTCGTAAATGCACTTGTCGGGGTCGGTGCCGTAAGGACGCGTCCGGTAACACAGCGCGAAGGTGGGCCCCTGCAATATGCCCATGTTGGGGAATACATGCCAGGCCAGGCCCGCTGTCGCCATCTGCTCGTCACTGATCTGCGGCCACTCCACGCCCATCGCCGCGTAGTCCGCCTTGCAGGAGGCCAGCCAATGACGGTGCACTTCGTCAGCGGGGGTACCCTCGGGCAATTCGTCGACCAACCGTAGCGCTGCATCGACCAGGACCTGCGTGGTGCTGGCGCCGACCGTTTCCCAGAACTCCCGCTGCATTTCTCCCATCATGACCCGGGCGTCGGCACCCTTGCCGGTACGATGCACCGTTGTCGTGGCGGCGGAACCCTCATCCTGGTGATCGGGCGCGTCATAGCCGTCGTTGCCGTGCAATCCCTGCACTTTGCTCCAGGCGTAGAAGTCGCCGTATTTCGTGAGCTGCGGATGGGTAGCCGCCACATGGTAGGGCTCCATGAAGGCTTCCAGCGCCACCTTCCAGTTGCAATCGAAGACGGTCCATTGGCGGAACCGGTAGCGCATATCCTCGAACCTGAACGGATCGAGAATACCGGCCGCGGGCTCGAGATATTCTCGCAGGGAGATGCAATTGGGATCCATGTTGACCCAGATCCAGCCGCCCCAGGTGTCGACCTTCACTGCGGCAAGGCATGTGCGCTCATTCGTCAGCGTGCCCTTCCAGTCGTCCTTGTTCAGGATATGGGTATTGCTGCCCTGAAGGTCGAAGGACCAGCCATGGAAGCCGCAGAAGAATGACTGCTTCGTCGCATTGCCGCGCGCACCATTGCCGCCCTTTGGCGTCGAGACCAGCCGGCGTCCGCGATGCGGACAGACATTGTGATAGGCCCTGATCGTGCCGGTTGCGGCGCGAACGATCAGGATCGAATCATTGGCGATCTCGTAGGTGATGTAGTCGCCGACCTCGGGAATGTCCTCGACACGCCCCGCATGCTGCCAGACCCTGGCCCACAGCTTCCCGCCTTCAGCTTCTGCATATTCCCTGGAAACATAGGCGTCCACGGGAAACGTCAGCGGCTCCGACAAATCCTCGAGGATGATATCGGCCTTCGTGTTCATGCCAGCCTCCTGTTTCCGGCCTTACCGGGAGAGAACCAGACCGTCGAGATCGCCCCTGGAACGCCAGTTTTCCAGAACCCGCATGAAGGCGTCCCAACCCGGGCCGTAGAGTTCACCCAGGTAGAAGCGGTATCGCTCGTTGCCGTTCTCATCCACATCGGGCTTGCCTTCGTTATTGAAGTAGCTCGGGGTACAACTGGCAATCCACTCCGCCTTGTTGACCTCTGTTTCACGCATGTGCCTGATCCATGCGTCCTGGGCTTCCTTGCTGACTTCGGCAGCAAGGGCGCCGCGATCGAGCACTTCCTTGATGATGTAGAGCATGTGCTTGACCTGCTGCTCGAAGTTGTAGGTGAGCGTCGAGTTGAGGCCGCCCTGGTAATAGCCCGTCGTGAACAGGTTGGGGAAACCATGGGTCATCATGCCGTGCAGCGTCTTGTAGCTGCCGTTCCAGTTGTCGTACATGGACAATCCGCCACGCCCCTCGAAGACCGGTATTCCCCAGCGACGATCGAGGTCGCTGGTCACCTCGTAGCCGCTGGCAAAGAGCATGCAGTCCACCTCGTACTCCACGCCGTTGGCAACGAAGCCGTTTTGCGTCATGCGCTGGACACCCTGCGTCTCCGACACATCGATCAGCTTCACATTGTGACGGTTGAAGGTCTGGTAGTACTCGTCATTGGACGTGGGCCGCTTGCACTGGTAGCGGTACCACGGCTTGAGGAGTTCCGCGGTTTCCTTGTCCTCGACGATCGCGTCGACCCGGCGACGCAGGCGCTCCATCACACGAAAGTCCATTTCCTCGAAGCGCGCGGCGAACTCCTGCGCCGTGAGCTCTGGCCAGCCCTGCTCCTCCTGTTCGGCCGACAGATTGCGGTTAACTTCAGTCCAGATATCGCAGATCAGGTCCTTCTCGCCCCTCAGGAACCGCTCGTTGGCGCCGCGGTGAAAATTGTCGCGGCGCTGCGCCTGCCAGCCGGGCTTCAGCGTCTTGACCCATTCGGGATCGGTTTCCGAGTTTCTGCGCGAGTCCACACAGGAGGGCGTGCGCTGGAGCACATAGAACTGCTTCGCATACTTGCCGAGGTAAGGCACCAGCTGGATGGCCGTTGCACCGGTACCGACAAGGGCGACACGCTTGTCTGCCAGCTTGTCCAGAACTGGTCGTTTTTCGCAGCCGCCCGTGTAATCGTAGTCCCAGCGCGCGGTGTGGAACATATGTCCCTTGAAGCCGTGAATGCCGGGGATGCCGGGCAGCTTGGGTATGTTCAACAGCCCGTTGGCCATGATCACGAAGCGGGCGCGAATGTCGTCTCCCTGGCGTGTAGCGATACGCCAGCGCTTGAGTTCCTCGTCCCAACGCAGCGACTCCACCATGGTGTGGAACAGCGCGTTTTCGTAGAGCTCGTACTTCTTCGCGATGCTCTGGGCGTATTCGCGGATTTCGTGGCCGTCGGTAAACTTCTTCGACGGCATGAAACCCGTTTCTTCGAGCAGCGGCAGATAGCAGTAGGCATCGTTGTCGCACTGCAGACCGGGATAACGGTTCCAGTACCACACACCGCCGAAGTCACCCGCATGATCAATGTGGCGGAAACTGGTGAGACCGGATTTCCTGATATGAACGCCCGCCGCGATGCCGGACCACCCGCCGCCTAGGACGGCGATATCGATTTCCTCGCAGACCGCTTTACGGGGAATGACCGGCGTGTAGGGATCCGCCTCATAGGCCGCCGCGAAGTCGTCCACCGGACGGACATACTGCTCCTGCCCTTCCTTGCGAATGCGCCGGTCGCGCTCCTGGCGGTACTTTTCCTTCAATGCAGGGATATCGATCTCTTCAGCCGAGGGCAAACCCGGCGACTTGGTGTTTATCATTTCCAGACTCCCGGGGCCCCGGCCCTTGACGCTGACGACTCAGGATCAAAATTTATAATCAACAGCATTGTTGACTAGTAAACATCGATTGCCTGCACGAATCAAGTACCGCGTCGAATATGCTTGCGGATTCCGGCCAATTGCTCAGACGATCGGCTCCTCCCCCTCCGTCTTGGTGCGATGCAGCAGCCGTCCGCAATCGGGGTCATACGGCATGGCGCGGTGCATCGTGCCGGTGTTGTCCCACATGACCGCATCGCCAACCGACCATTCGTGGCTGTAAACGAACCGCGGCTGCGTCGCCCAATCGCGAAGACGGACCAGCAACCTCGTGCTCTGCGTCGGGCTCATGCCGATCACGTGATGAGCGGTACAGCCCAGCACCAGCGATTTGCGCCCCGAGCGGTGCTTCCACACCAGCGGCAACTCGACCTCGCCGATCCTGATCATCTCCTCGAGCTTGGCGTAGCTCGGCTCCGGCTCGTAGTAGAACAGCGAGGTCCATGCCGAGTGCATCGCTCTGAGCCCTTCGATCTGCTTTTTTTCCTCGTCCGGCAACAGCTCATACGCGGCATAGGTATTGCAAAACTCGGTGTTGCCGCCCCATGTGGGCAGCACCTTGCTGGTGAGGATGGCAACACCGATCGGCACCTTGTTCATCGTGCCGTCAGCATGCCAGTACAGCGAACCCTTGAGATATTCGGACTTCTGGTTGAGCGACTTGTCCAGCGTGATGTTGTAGACCTCCTGCCCCTCCAACTCCGGCAGAAACCGCCCCATCGTCCTGGTGAACGCAACCTGCTCTTCATCGTTGAAGTTGATCTGCGGAAAGACGACAACCCCCCGACGCTCGAGCAGCTCGCGCAGGTCGGCCGCGTATTCACCGCTCAGCAAGGCCGCCTTGTCGAGGTGCACCTTGCTGCCGATCAGGGGCGAGAGGTCCGTGGCATGGAGCGCTTCGAGAGTGGCGGTGGCAGTGGTCATGATTGGTTTCCTCCGGGATATCGACCTACGAACTGACAGACGACGGGTGATCCATGCAGTTGCACGGGCGATAAACACCGCGTCACTGAACAGGGATCACCGCGCGCACGCACCTGGAAAATCGGTGCTTACTTATTCAACATCGTTGATTAATACCATGGGACAAGCCACGTCGCCCGGCATTGATCCAGATCAACGACCGCGCGTCGTTCAACTGCCTAGGATGCCGGCGAGTTGCCCGGAAACAAGCGTCCACACACGCGGATCACCCAGTGTTCCTCCAACAGGAAAATGCCATGAGCGCCGCTTCTCCCGCCACGATTGCCACGGATCCAGCACGTTCACCGGCAGCAGGCACCGACGGGCCCTCACACTGGCAGACGTTGTCGCAAGGCGTCGGCGTCGGCCGCTACACCGACCCGGAATTCACCCGGCTCGAGTTCGAGAAGCTGTGGAGCCGCGTCTGGCAGGTCGCAGCGCGAATCGACGAGATCCCGGAAAAGGGCGACTACACGACCTACAAGATCGGCGACCAGTCGATCCTGCTGGTCCGGGTGGACGAGTCCACGATCAAGGCGTACTACAACTTCTGCCCGCACCGCGGCACCACGCTCGGCCACGGCTGCGGACACTTCGACGGTGGCAAGATCATCTGCCCCTACCACGGCTGGCGCTGGGATCTCGAGGGCAACATCAAGCTCGTGCTCGAGCGCCATGAGTTCTGCGATGGCAAGCTGAAGGATAGCGATGTCGCGATGCGCGAGATTCACTCCCGGGTATTCGCGGGCTTCGTGTTCATCAACCTCGACCCGAACCCGGAATCGTTCGACGATTTCATCGCGCCGTTGCGCCAGTTCCTGGGCGATATCGTGCTCGGCGACATGCGCCACATCTGGTGGAAGCGCACCGTCATTCCGTGCAACTGGAAAGTCGCCCAGGAAGCCTTCTACGAGGCCTATCACGTTTCCGCCACCCATCCGCAACTGGAAAAGGTCGGACGCGAGGTGGTCTACGGTGACCGTCCCGACGGCCCCATGATGTACCGGGACCTGACCTACGATGCGTTTGCGCACGGACACGGCCAGTTCTACGGCGGCGACAAGACACCGATGGCGGGCCATGTGCAGGAGCCGAAATCGACCGACGATCTGCTCGAGGAGATGGCGGCGCGCATGAACCTGACGGCCGAGGGACTCGGCGCGATGATACTCAAGGAGGACATCGAGCTGCTGCTGACGCTACGCGGCAAGCACTTGCCCCCGGGAACGAATCTCGGCGCGGAATACGTGCGCCTGCAGTACGAAACAGCGGCGAAATCGAACAGGCCGATGCCCAAGCTGACACCCGAGATTATCGGGCGCTGGGGCGGCGTGACCGTTGCCTTCCCGAACGTGCTGGTCCTGATGCAAGCCGGCAGCGCGGCGCTCTACCGCGTATTGCCGCACGCGACCGATCCCAACCAGTGCACGTTCGAGATTCGCTCGGTCAAGACCTACCCTGCGGGTGTGAAAACACCGCGCGCCATCGTCGAAGACATCTGCGATCCCGAGCAGGTCGGGCTCATTCCGCGGCAGGATCTCGGCAATCTGCCGCGGGTACAGGAAGGTCTGCGCTCCAGGGGCATGAAGCAGGCGTGGCTGGCCTCGAACCAGGAAAAGCTGATCCTGAACATGCATCGGGAACTCGACCGCTACCTGGGATCCTGAAATCCTGCGGCGGGGTGGACGCCCGGCTACTCGCGGCTGCCTGCGACAGGGTTGAGACCATGAACCATGCCGAACTGATGGCGCGGGAGAGCATCCGCCACACCATGGCCAGCTATACCATGGCGGGGGATCGGTTGCGGGCGGAGGATTTCATCGCCGTTTTCACCGAGGATGCCATCCTGGAAACGGACGGTGTGCCCGCGCAGGACGCCTTTCGTCACGTTGGCCGGCAGGCGATTCACGACTGGATCGAGCGCTGGCGCACACCAGCGGCGGACGATCAAAAGCCGGTACACCAGGCGAGCTTTGTGCGGCACCATCTCGCGACTAGCCTGATCGAGCTTGTCGACGCCGAGACAGCCAACGCCCGCACCTACTGGACTGCCTATACGGATATCGGCCCTGATCACTGCGGGTGCTACCTGGATCTGTTCAGGAAATCCGGTGAGCGCTGGCTCATCGCTCATCGAAGGATACGGCTGGACTGGCGCTCACCCGACAGCTTGATGTTCACGGCCATAGCAAGAACAAGCTGACGCCAGGAAGCCCGGACGAGACGTTCGAAGCGCACGCGCGACATGGCGTCATCACGCCACGATCCAGTGGCAAGTCATTCCGCGGTGGAGGTGTTTGTGCTCGAGGGTGAAAAGATCCTGATCACGGGAGCCACCGGGAAGATCGCGTTCCCCATCGCCCGGGCCCTGGCGAGGAACAACGAAGTGTGGGGGGTGGCTCGCCTGCAGAACGCCGGAGACCGCGACAAGCTCGCCAGCACAGGGGTCGAACCGGTAGCGCTCGATCTGTCCGCTGGCGACTTTGCGTCGCTACCCGACGATTTCAGCTATGTGTTCCACGCCGCCGTCGATCCCGGGCAGGGCGACTGGTGCCGGTGCGTCAGGACCAATGCGCACTACTCCGGCGACCTGCTTTACCACTGCCGTAGCGCGAAGGGTTTCGTGTTCTGCTCAACCGGATCGATCTACGGCTACCAGGGGCAGCGGCCGCTCACCGAATCCGACCCGCCCGGGGTTCCGCTGCGCGCCAACTACAGTTTCTCGAAGGTCGCGGCCGAATCCGTGTGCACCTGGATTGCTACGCACTTCGGGATTCCGCTGACGATCATCCGTATCTGCTCCACGTATGGCCCGCTGGGTGGCACGCCGGTCGACCGGCTCGAGGCGATCCTGCAGCGCAGGCCCATCCGCCTCCATCCCGACAAGCCGAACAACTACAACCCGATCTACGAGGACGACTACGTCGAACTGGGCATTCGTGCCATGGAAGTGGCCGCGACACCGCCGCTCGTCGTGAACTGGGCGGGCAGCGAGACCGTCAGCATCGAGGACTACTGCAGCTATATGGGCGAGCTGGTCGGCATCGCACCGGTGTTCGAGTACACGCCAGCGGCACACACGCCGCTGTGGCCGGACGTGACCCGCATGCACGAGGTGCTGGGCCGGACCAGGGTCCACTGGCGCGATGGCATGCGCCGCATGATCAAGGCTCTCCACCCGGAGCTCGTGTTGAAGGGGGAGCAGTGAGATGAACGATCACCGCGACAGTTCTTCTGCCGGGTTCATCGGCACGCCATCGGACGCCGTGCCGCAGATCCTCGCCGAGGGACGCGGTGGCATCACGACCCTCTTCGTGTCGATGGCGCAACGCCATCCCGACGGGGCCGATGCGCACTACCTGCGATGGCACACCCTGGATCACCGGCCGGAGCAACACCGCCTCGCCAGCGTGCGCGCGTCCCTGCGCGTTGTGTCGACGCCGGCGTGCCGCGCGGCGCGGGCGGCGAGCGACGAGCGCTTCGAGGCGATCGACCATCTCATGACCTATTTCTTCGCCGATATCGGCGGGCTCGACGAATTCAACAAGCTCTCCAGGGCACTCTCGAGCGCCGGCCGGGTTCCGTTCGTGCTCCCACCGGTGCAGCGCGGCGTCTACGCCGTGGAGACCCGGATCGCGGCGCCGCGAGCGAAGGTAGGCTCGGACGTGCTGCCGTGGTGCCCGGCGAAGGGGGTATACCTGCTCATCGAAGAGGGTGCGGCATCTGCGACTCGATTGACGGATGTGCCAGGCGTCGCGGGCCTGTGGTCTGCCAGTTCCGTTCCAACTGACTTCTCCACTGCCGGGGGCGGGCAGCAGATTACTTACTGCTTCCTCGACGACGACCCCGTGGCAACCGCCGGGAGGCTGCGCAGGGTGCTGGAGCAGCGATGGGCGGTGGCGGGAATTCAGCCCCTGCTCGCCGCGCCGTTCTATCCCGTAGTCCCCTACGAGTGGGATCGGTATCTGCCATGACTGTTTAAAACAGGCGGCGGCAGTGCATTCCTGCGCGCCTTCATGACGGATGCGCGACCAATCCGGTAGCGCCTAGCCTGCAGACTGCACCAGCTCGATGCGCGCTCCGTCGGGGTCGGTGCAAAAGACCATTGGCCCGAACGGCGAATCGATTGCCGTCTCGCGATGGACATGCCCTCCGAATCGCACGACGCGCTCGACCGCGGCGTTGACGTCATCGACAACCAGGGTCATGTGGGTAAATCCCAACTGGTTCATCGCGCGACGCTGGGCAGAGCCGGTCACGCCGGCGCCGGGGTAACCGATCAGTTCTATGGTGACCGCGCCGCATTTCACATAATGCACGCGACACCTGACCCCCGGCAGTTCCATCAGGCTGTCGTAGGGCGGGCCTATTTCATCAATCGAACGCTCGAGCACAAAGCCCAGCGCCTCGATGTAGAAGCGCAGGGAATGCTCGACATCGGATGTACAAATACCGATATGCGAGATGGATACGGTCGGCAAACCGCTCATTCCGCTCTCCTAAAGCCCCTCCGCCGCGACCAGTGGAAACAGCAACTTGTCGGCCAGTATGGTGCAGAAATACTCGTTCACCTGCTTGATCTTGCCCTCGCGCAACAAGAACACCATGCAATATTGATTGCAATAGGACTCACCGTTGCAGAGCGTGGCGTTGCCATCGAACTCCACCACCACCCGCTCGCCTTCGGCTGTCACGCTGTGGATATCCGGGTGCATACCGTCGGGCACCAGCTTGCGGAACGCCGCGATCGTGGCGAGTATGGTGTCGTGTTTGCGCACGCCCGCGAATTTCCCGAAACCCTTGGCCAGCGTGAATGCGTCCGGCGCCAGGCATGGAGCGGCCGCCACCGCATCGCCCTTGCCCATGGCATCGATGAATGTGAGCACGACCTGCTTGTTCTGCTCGCTCATGATGATCTCTCCTCCTTGTTGTGTGAATGTACATCGCGTCAGCCCCGCACGCGCGAAGAGCGCTCCAACGCGCTGACAGCGCCTATTTGCGGGACCAGCCAAGGTTCGAGCCGCCATCGACCGGCAGAACCATTCCGGTCACCTGCGCCGACAGATCGCTCGCCAGGTACAACGCGGCGTTCGCGACATCCCGCGGCGTCCCCTGGCGCCGTAGCGGCTGAACCCGGCGGGTCATTTCCGACAGGTCATAAAATGTCTGGGCTGCGGGAATATGGCCCGGCGCGATGCAATTGACCCGGATGCCGTACTCTCCGAGGTCTGTCGCGATCGACTTCGTGACGTGAATGACGCCTGCCTTGGCGGCGCGATAGCTGATCAGGGGAAGCCCCGGCTTGAGTCCGGCGATCGAGGTGGTATTGATGATCGAGCCGCCGCCGTGCGCGGCCATATACCGGCCGGCGCACTGGCAGCCTGCCATCACGCCGAACAGGTTGACGGCGATGACCCGCTCGAAATCCGCCAGATCGTCTTCCAGGAAGCGATTGTGGACCGCACCGCTGATACCCGCATTGTTGAACATCACATGCAGGCCGCCAAAACGCTCGACGGCAAAATCCACCAGTTCCTGTACCTGCCTGGCATCGGCGACATCCGTTCGCTTGAATGCCGCGGGCGCGCCGAGCATGGCCGCGAGCGCTTCGCCTTGCTCGGCGTTCACGTCCGCGATCACCACCCTGGCGCCCTGTTCCACGAACAGCTCCACGGTGGCGCGACCAAGGCCGCTCGCACCGCCCGTGATGATGGCAACCTGGCCGGCAAGCAACTGGCTCATCGAGTACTCATGGAATTGATGGATTGATCCTCGCCATTGACCCGCGACGGCGCGAGCCCGATCAAAGCAGGGGTTCCTCGCCTGCCAATATCGTGCGGTGCATCAAGCGGCCGCTGTCCAGAGGATACGGCAGCGCGCGATGCATGGTGCCGGTATTGTCCCAGATCAGAAGATCTCCCACCTGCCACTCGTGGCGATAGACAAACCGGGGCTGCGTCGCCCAGTCACGCAGGCGGGCCAGCAGCGCCCTGCTCTCCTCGACGGACATGCCTTCCACATAATCCGCGGTTGCGCCCAGCAGCAGCGACTTGCGCCCGGATTGGTGCGTCCATACGAGGGGGCAGGACTTGGAGGGCGCGCGTTGCCACATCTCCAGTTCCGCGTAGCTCATTTCGGGATTCACGTAGAACTGCGATCTTGCAGCACTGTGCACGACCCGCAGCTTCTCGAGGCTTTTCTTTTCATCGTCCGGCAGATCATCGTACGCCGCGTAGGTGTTGCAGAATTCCGTCTGCCCACCCGTTGCCGAGAGCTTTATCGCACGCAGCAGCGCCGCGAGGTTCGGGTACGGCTGCAGCGAGCCATCGAAGTGCCAGAACAGCGACCCTTTCAGGTAATCGGCGCGCTGATTGACCGCCTTGTCCAGGGATATCTTGTAGATTCCGCCCTCGCCCTCGCTCGCCACGGTTTTTCCGAGCGTCTCGGCGATGGCCACCTGCTGCGCATCGTCTATATCGAGACCGCGGAAAAATACGACACCGCGCTGCTCCAGGATATTGCGTATGATGGCGGCCTCGGAACCGCTCATCAAGGTCTCGACATCCGTCCTGATCTCGCTGCCCACCCGCGGCGTGAGATCGATAACCTGCAGCGTCATGATCGTTCCCCCTGTCCCATCAACTCAAACGCGTCAGGATCGTGCGTGCCGAATGCTTTACCCGAGGCTGCTTCCACAACTCGACGGCCAGCGAAACGGTGATCAATGAATAGAGCAGGTTGCGCAGGTTGGCGGCATCCGGCGGCAGTGGCTGCTGGTAGTCGAACTGGTCGAGGTAGGCAACCGCTGCCTCGGCATGGGGAAAAATCTCGTCGTAGAATGCCCGGATCTGCTCCATGGAGCTATTGACGCGTTTCACGTAGCGCGCATGCCCGTCTTCAATGGCCCACTCGGCAACCAGGTGTTCGAGTTGCGCAAATTTTGCCGGCAGCAGCGTGCTCATTTGCCGCCCCCCTTTTTCTCCTCACCTGCATTGACCTGGTCGACGACGACCTTGTGCAGATGGCGCACCAGCAATTCCTCGTCGTTGAAATGAAACTCCCTGATCGCGCCGCTGTTCAGCATGGCCTGCATGCCTTCAAGAGGGCTCGAGTCCTCGAGAATGATGTCATTGAGGAACGTCACGGTCAGTTCCTGGCCCAAACGCTCCTTGTGCGTCGTCGGCGGCCGATAGAACATTTCCACCTCGATGATGTGCGAATGCGGCCCCGTCGGCCAATGGACATGGGTGGTGAAACCCGACGCACCGAAGATCAGCACGAAATTGGGGAAGAACTGGAACGAGTCGAAACCGTAGTTCTCCGAGCGGGTGGGATTCAGCCCGCGAGGCAATGAACCGACGTCGATCTTCTTGTTCCAAGGGCCGGCCGCGCTTGCCTCGAACACGCATTCGATCGGCTTCGAGTACGGGGTCTTTCGCGAGGGCTCCCCGGCAAAGGAAAACATCCGGTGCAGGCCCTCGAGACGGTAAGCCAACGCATCGGTGAACGGATTCGGGGCTTCCAGCGCGGCCTTGGCCGCCGCAGTCAGGTTGCCAAAGGAAGCAGCGTGCAGGTAGGGCCCGTGATAGCTCTCCGCGAACCCGTCCATGAATATCTTCCAGTTGCACTGGATCTCGGCCTTGAACCGGTAGACCTGGTGCGGACCTGCAAAGGGATAGCCTTCGATCCCGTGGGCCAGCTCGCCGAGGAAGTCGCGTACAGACTCGGTATTGTCCGGGTTCAGGTTGATGAAGATGAAGCCTTCCCAGACGTCGCACTGCACGGGGGGCACGCGACACTTGTCGGGGTCGAAATCCAGCAGCAAATCCTTGCGTGTAGGTGCGATCAGGGAACCGTCGAGCTCGAAGCTCCAGCCGTGAAACCTGCAGTAGAGTGCGGGGGACTGGCCCTCGACCTCCTCGAACGGGTCGTCGCGCCAGACCAGCTTGTTGCCCCGGTGCGGGCAGATATTGTGGAAGGCGCGGATCACGTCGTCCTTGCCCCGCACCACGATGATCGAGGTACTGGCGAAACCCAGCTCGCGGGTGAAATAGCTGCCTTTCCTGGGCAGCCGCTCGACGCGCCCGACGTACAGCCAGTTCTTCCGGAATACGTGCTCGCGCTCCTTCTCGTAGAACTCCCTGGAAACGCAGTCGTCCAGCGAAACCGGGCCCCGGCCCAGCTCAGGATAGGCGTCGCTCCAGTGCCCACTCGGCGGCTTGGTGACGATGGGGTCCCTTTCCATAGCGCTTTCCTCGTTATATTCGCCGCGGTACCGACCACCGGGTCTGCGGTCACGGTTCCGTCCCGATCATGCATGCGTCAACGTATCACTTGTGCACTGTTGCAAAATAGACTCATATTTTGGAAAGTGTGTTGCAAATATGGAACATCATCCCTCATGGGTCACAACCTGCCGTTTGATATCGATGCGCTGCTCGTGTTCGCGAAGGTGGTCGAGTGCCGCAGCCTCTCGAAGGCAGCATCGTTGCTGGGGATGCCCAAATCCACAGCCAGCCGCAAGATCAGCAAGCTCGAATCCGACCTGGGCATCAGGCTGCTGCGCAAGAACACGCACCAGATCACTGTTACGGACCTCGGTGAGAAGATCTACGGCCATGCCCTGACTATCCTGGCTGAAGCCAACGATGTCCGCGCTCTGGTGGAAGGCAGCCAGCAGGAACCGCAAGGGGTGCTGCGCGCCGCCATACCGGTGTTCGTCGGCATCGATTTCGCCTCGCGGGTCGGGGCCACGTTCCTGCAGCGCTATCCGAAGTCCCGGCTCGAGATTCGCCTGGTGGACAACATGGTCCATCCCGTCAAGGACGGGTTTGACGTGGTTTTCGGAGCGGGCCCGCTGCAAGACTCCACGCTCATTGCCAGGAAACTTTTCACCCTTGAATGCTTTCTGTGCGCGGCACCCGATTTCATCAGGACCTTGCCGGAACCACTCACGACCCCCACGCAACTGAACACGCTTCCGTTCATTGATTCGGGCTTTTACGAGGAGCCGCGCAAGCTGCACCTGGCCAGAGGCAAAAAGCACTACCAGTTGTCGCCGCTGGTCCGGGCGCGCGCGAACAATTTCCAGATCAGCAAACAATATATCCTGCAGGGACTGGGGATTGGCGCGATGCCGAAGCAGATCATATGCTCGGGCGAATTGCAGGAAGGAAGCCTGGTACCGGTATTGCCGGACTGGAGCCTGGAAACGGTCGATGTCTACATGATCCACCCGTTCCAGTTGTCTTTCTCGAATCTGATCAGCGCCTTTTATGAAACCGCTGTCGAGATCATCACGCAAAACACCGAGAGGAGCGGGACGCTCGATACCCCGCCAGCCCCGCATTGAGCGGGCGGGGCGCGGGACGGGAACACGCGGGCACCCGTCCTTCACACCGATCGAGCTTTCCGGCGAAGGAGGAAGCGTTCTTCGATCTTCGCCGTGAGCTTCTCCATCAGATTGATGTTTGATGACCCGGCATCGGGTCCCGCACGCCGCTAGAAGTTATATCTCAAGCGTGCACCGTACATTCGTGGCTCCCCCGTCACCCGGAAATCCGCTCCGATGCTCGGATTGTCGTAGAAGCCCGTGATGTTGACCGGGTATTCCTCGTCCGTGACATTCGTAGCGAAAATCGACACATCGAAAGCACTGCCCATGATCCCCTTCCAACCGGCATTCAGGTTGAGGAGTTTGCGCGAGTCGAGCCAGCCATAGGTACTGACGATGGCGAGCTGCTCATCGATGTACGTGTAGCTCGCGCCAATCGACACGTCACCCACATCTGCGGGCAAGGGCAGCAGGTAATTCAGGGCGGCCGTCGCCGTATGCTCGGGCGAAAAGCTAAGCGCGCTGCCCGCCTCCACGTACCCGGTGACTTCGTCGTAGGGACTGTCTGACGCGGGCTGCGGCAGCTCGGTCTCATCGAGCTCGGTATCCAGGTACGTGTACGAAAGACTGAACATCAGGCCGTCATGAAACTCGAGGGTCGCCTCGATCTCGGCACCCTGGATCGTGGACGAACCGGCATTCACGATGCCGGTAGTGAACGCAGCCTCGCCCGTACTGCTCGAGTAACCGACCTGGAGCTGCTGGTCGCTGAGATCGTTGTGGAACAACGCGACGTTCAGAGTACCGGGAAGCGGAGCATCGAAGCGCCACTTGCCGCCCAACTCATAGGCATCCACTTCTTCGGCATCAAAGTCCTGGATCCCCTCCGCCGCGAACAGGTTGACGGAACCCTGCCGGTAGCCGCGTGCATATTTCGCATACAACAACAGATCCGGAGTTGGCACGTAATCCAGCCCGATCAGCCAGGTCGGTGCGTCGGTCTCCTTGTCCAGATCCTGCCTGCAACCGGGAGCCGCGACGCCGGTTGCGGGCGAAAGGACACAATCCGGCCCGCTTGCCGGCGCCCCGGGCGCAGCCCTGGGAAATCCAGTGTAGATTACTTGCGAGTTTGTTCCTTCGGTCTTGTCCACCGTGTAACGCAAACCGGCCGTGACGCTGAACTCATCGCTGATGTCGTAGGTGGTCTGCGCGTAAGCGGCCTTGTTCTCGTATTCGATCTTGCCGACACTGGATTGCACGAAGCCCGCACCAAAAACATCCAGACATTGCCAGAAGGATGGATCGCCACCCTCCGGAAGCTGCGGGCAGGTGAGAAACGTCGTGGACAGCAGACCCGACCAACCATCGGGCCTGCTGTTCTCGTAGTACACCCCCCCCTGCCAATCGAGTCGGTCATCCAGCGCTCGACCCGAGAACTGCAGCTCCTCGACAAAGGTCGTCTGGCTGCTGCTCGGCATACCGGCGGGACCCGATGGGTAGAACGTCACCGGCGCACCGACCAGGTCCGGACTCGGAAGCAGGGGCGCGTATGCAGCCGGATAACGGAAATTGGTCCCGAAATTCGCGTGTCGTATCGTCTGCTCGAGATCGGCATAGGACAGGATGTTCCTGACGGTCAACGCATCGCTCACTTCCCAGGTGGTCGTGTTGATGACCTGCCACTGCTCGAGCTTGCTGACCGGGTTCTCGACATCACCTTGCGCGACCGTGTAGAAATCATCCTTCTGGCTCTCGAGCGTAGGTTGGCAGAAGGCATCCAGCAGCCCGCCGGGTTTGCATACGAACAGCCCCTGGATCGTGCCGTTGTTTTCTGAATCGGTATAGGTGGCAATGGTGTAGTTTTCGACGGCATCCGTCATATCCACGCTCAGACTGGCGCGGCCTGCGATGTAATCGACATCCGTAAACCGATTGGGGCCGACACCGGATACATTCTTCATGTAGCCGTCGCGCTGCAGGGTATCGACGCCAAAGCGCGCCCGCGCGCGATCGCTCACCGGCACGTTGATCACGCCCTGCGCCCGCTCCATGTCGTAGTTGCCGGCGGACAGTTCCGCGTAACCCCCGAGTTCGCCGGTGGGCTTCTGCGGTACCAGCTGGATGGCGCCGCCCGTCGTGTTGCGCCCGAACAGCGTACCCTGCGGCCCTTTCAGAACCTGCACGTTCTGCAGGTCGAAAAAGGCGCCAGGACCCGCGCCGTCACCGGCGGTGATCACGGCGCCACCGCGCGGCGCGACCACGTCCGCGAAATAAACACCAACCGATGCCGTGGTGCGGAATTCCTGCGTGAAGCCGCGAATCGCGAACGACGCCTGGTCTGAGCCAAAACGGGTGTTGGCGCTCAGCGAGGGCGTGTGATTGACCAGGTCCGTGGCGCTGATGACGTTGCGCTCATCCAGCATCGCCTGGCTGAAAACCGTCATGGAGATCGGAACATCCTGCAGGGATTCCTCCTTGCGGCGCGCCGTGACGATGACCTCCTCCTGCTGCTCGATCGCCGCATGGGCCTCGGGTACCGGTACCGCCAGGCCCGCGCCGAGCATCACCGTTGGCAACATGGCTGCCGTGTGGAATACGTGACGCGAACCCTTTCTGGTGCTTTTGCTCATTGCGCTCCCTCTGGTTATTAAATTCCGCATCCGCCGCAATCGAAGACCCGCTCAGAGCACACCCTCGTAGTTCTTCAGCACCTCGCTGCCGGGCAACTCCATCTGCAGGTAGATATCGATGTGCCGGATCTTGCCGGCGCCGTTGAATTCATAGACCGACACCGAATTCACGACGCTGCTGAAATCTCCCATCCTGCTGCGCTCCTCCAGTTCGAGGAACACGACATTCCCCGCCTCCGTGACGCGCTTGAACGAGCACTCCCAGTCGGATGACACCGCCCAATTGGTGAGGAAACCCACATAGTCCTGCCAGTTCATGACTTCCTTGAAGTTGCCCACACGCTCGAACTCGTCGATCGCGATGAGCTCACCCAACGGGGCCCAGCTTGCGACGGAAAAGCCGGGTCGCCCGGCGCTATCCACCAGGCGCTTCATGACCTGGCTGTATTCCAGCACCGTACGCGACAGGCCCGTGTAATTTCCAATGACGTCGCTCACTTCCTGCAAGGCCATGAATCTATCCTCTGCTGATTGTGTTTTCGTTGTCGATGCTGAACGCAACGCGGCATCGTCGAAGGCGATGCTTCGACGATGCCGGGCGTCAGGCAGGCGTTGTGGTGCAAGGCATTCAGGATGTCGCCGCCCCCTCCATATACCTGTCCACCACCATATGGAAACGGGCGACGTTGACTTCCTCCTGCGCCAGGTGCAGGTACTTGAGCGTGTGATTGCGCAGGCCCAGCTGCTGGCGCGGCATCTGCTCGTAATCCTGCTGCAGCGCCTCGAAGTACTGGTAGCTGCCCGGCACTTCGACATCGATCAACTGTGCGCGGTACTGCTCGCGCACTTCCGGGGGCAGCCACATATAGCTGGCCACGTGCCAGATGCAGCGATTGGGGTCACCGTCGGGATGTGGCACGGACATGATCACGTGGGCTTCCCCGGCGCGGATCGTCATCATGAAATTCGGAAACAGGAACCAGCCCTGGTTGTCGCTCATCTGGTCGTCACTGAGGCCGCTCACATCGAGCCCCTTGAGGGTGAGGGTCTCGCGCGTGGCCTGTTGCAGCAGCGTGCGCCCCGATACGCCCGCCGGGAAGTTCAGCGCACCGTTCGCGTCACGGAAGGCATCGACCAGTTTCCCGAAAATGGGCAGGACTTCCGCCACTCCGGGAAAGGTTGCCGGCAACGCCATGATGCCCTTGACCTCGTCTTCCGGACCAAACCCCTTTTCCATCTTCACTTCGAACGGGGCGCAGGCCAGGGCGTGATCTCCGAACCACGCGTTCCGGTTCTTGACCACATCGGGAACGATCACGGCGAGGAGTTGCGGATGCACGCCGACGATATGGTATGCCTCGGAAAACGCGTCCATGACCACTTTCCAGTTGCACTCCAGTGGCTCGCGCACATCCATCACCGGAGTCATCTCGTCGAGCCTGTAGGGCGCCAGCAGTTCTATCACCTCATTGCCCAGGAATTCCGCCAGCGGCTTCGCCGCGGGATCCGGGTTGAGGAAGATGAAACCGGCGAACGTGTCGACCGGAACTTCGAGAAGTCCGAGCTCGCTCTTGTCGATCGGACCGACCAGGTCCGGCCTGGCAACGCCCACCAGGCGTCCATCGAGACCATAGGACCAGAGGTGGTAGGGGCAGGTGAAACGGCCGTTGGAGTGCCCCTTCTTGTCGCGGCACAGCACGTTGCCGCGATGCCTGCAGGCGTTGACGAAGCCGCGGATCTTGCCGTCATTGCCGCGCACGACCACGTAGGACTGGTCGTAGATGCGATATTCCTTCCAGTCGCCGTTTGCAGGCAGTTCATCCACGCGGCCGGCGACCTGCCAGACCCTGGACCAGATCAATTCACGCTCGCGCCCGGCGTATTCGCGCGAGGTATAGCGATCCGTCGAGATGCGCATATTGATCTTGTCGAAGTCGAGCTCCTCCCAGGCCATCGTATGCTCGACCCAGTTTCCGGGCTTCACTGCGTGCGTAGTCATGGAGTCGATCCTCATTGTCGTGATGCGATTGGGCCCACTCTATTAATGTTGATTTGATCGATAAATAGTGGTTTTATCATTCTATTGATGACCAAAGTGAAATAGTCTGTCATGGATCGCCTGCAAACCATGAAGACCTTCGTGCGCGTGGTGGACGAGGACGGCTTTGCCGCCGCCGCACGCGCGCTGGAGGTCGACCAGGCCCTGGTCACACGACAGGTCGCCGACCTGGAACGCCACCTCGGCGTCAAACTGCTGGAGCGCACGACCCGCTCCATGCGCCTCACCGAGGCGGGCGAAACTTTCCTGGCCCGCTGCCGCGACATCCTGTCCGATGTGGCCGAGGCCGAGGCCATGGTCAGCCGCTCGCACCAGGACATGGTGGGGCGGGTGCGGCTGGGCCTGCCGACGGTGTTCGGCATGGAGGTGACGGCGCAGCAATTGACCCGGTTGCACGAGGAGTTCCCGGACATCACCGTGGAGATGGCGATGCTCGATCGCGCGGTCGATCCGGTGGCCGAGGGCTTTGACGTGGTCACCATGAATGCAACGCTCGGCGTGTCTGCCACGGCAGTGGCACGACCGATGCTGGAGGTACCCTTGCTGCTGTGTGCCGCGCCGCGCTATCTGCAGCGCCATCCGCCGCCCACCACCCCGCAGCAGCTGGCAGCGCATCGTTGCGTGGCGCAATGGGCCTCGGGCGATGGCGACCATACGCGCGAGCGATGGACGCTGGAGCAGGCCGATGGCACCCGGGAGAGCGTGGATGTACCGGTGGCGCTGCGCACCAACACCTATGCGTTGAGCCTGGAAGCCGTGCGTTGCGGCCTGGGGGTGGGACGGCTGACGCCGCCACTGGTGTCCGATGACCTGGCCACGGGGCGGCTGGTGCCGGTGTTGCCCGGCTGGCACGCCGGGCAGCTGTCGTTCAACCTGGTGTACCCCGGACGGCGCATGATGCCCCGGCGTGTGCGCCACGTCATCGATGCCATCATGGCGCAGGTAGACGAAGCCGAAGCGGCCTCGGGCGGCCCTGGCAGGGGCTGACTGCACAACCGGGCGGTCAACAGGCGGGCAACGGCCGCGCTGCGTTCGACGCGATCAGCGCGATGGCGCAGCCGTCTCCAAGGTTTCGGGCGCTGCGCCAAGACTCAGGAGCGCTGTTGCGCTCACCCCCATCAGGACGATGGCCAGCATGAGGAATGGCGCGTAGCTGTCGAAGCGATCGAACACGGTGCCCGCAGCGAGAGGGCCGAATGCCGTGCCGAGCGAGAGCGCCATAACCAGCGCGCCGTACAGCGCACCGAAACTCCTGAGCCCGAAATGTTTCGCGGCAAGAAAGGCGATGACGTCGACCTCCGATCCTACCGTCAGACCGAGCGCCGCGGCCGCGACCGCCTGGCTGAGGGGGTTGGCGCCGTCGAACAACAGCAGCAGGGCCGAGACGATCGGCAGCATGAAGGCGACCGCGCCGACAATGTGGCCGGGAAACCGGTCCAGCAGAAAGCCGGTGCCGAGTCGGCCGAGAATGGAAAAAATGCCGACGAGCGCGGCGACTCCTGCCGCCGCGAGGGGTGTCGCACCGCTGTCCGTCAGGATCGGCACGAAGTGAACAACCGCGCCAATGGCGGTGAAAGAGAACAGGCCGCTGGCCAGCAGCAGCTTGTAGAGCGTCGGTGAACGCAGCCCTTGCGACAGTGTGACACCCTTCAACACCTTCACCGGGCTTGTTGTAGTCGCGTGTTTACTGGCCTCGCCGTCGTGAGCACCGCGGAAGCACAGCAACAGGAACGGGAAGACCAGCGCCGACCAGATTCCCCCCATGGCCACGAACGCCGTGCGCCAGCCGTAGGCGCCGATCAGCCACGCTGCGAGAACCGGGGCAACTGCGGCACTGAGCGCGGCGCCGGAGAGCGTGATCGCAAACGCCAGCCCCCGCGACGCTTCGAAGCGGCTGGCAACGGCGCTGGTCCAGACCGTCGCCTGCACCCAGAGCGTGCCAACGGCAACGATCGACCACAGCGCCACCCAGTTCGCCGTCGTTCCCGTCGTCGTGCCCAGCAGTGCAAACGCCCCCGACATCAACAGCACGCCGATCAGGCCGACGCGGCGCGGCCCGATCCGGTCCACGAGTATCCCGACGGGGATGCAGAAGATCGCACTGATGAACGAGGCTATGGTCAGTCCGATCGAGATCTGCGCGCGAGACCAGCCAAATGCCTGCTGCAGCGGCTCGATGAAGGGCCCGAGCGAATAGACGTGGATGACGGAAGTCGAGTAGCCGAGCGCCGCGACGAACGGCAGCAGCCAGAAGTTTCGCCATTCCGTTGCGGCGTTTTTGGACATGCCCATTGCCATTCAGCGGCCCTTCCACTGCGGACGGCGTTTTTCGGCAAATGCCGAGGGGCCTTCCTGCGCATCGTCGCTCATGTACGCATGCTCGTGCGCTGCCCGCGCCGCCTGCAATGCCGCCGAGCGTCCCATCTCGGTGGCGAGCATCACGGTCTCGCGCCCTGCCCTCACCGATAACGGTGCGCCGTCGAGGATCTCGCCCGCCAGTTCGAGCGCCACATCCATCAGGCGCTCCGGTTGGGCGAGACGGTTGACCAGGCCGATTTCGTAGGCGCGCTGGGCCGTGATCGGCTTTCCGGTCAGGATGATCTCCATCATGATCCGCTGCGGGATCATGTGGATCAGCGGCGCGGCCCACGGCGAGCCCCGGCCCACCTTGACTTCGGTAATGGCGAACTTCGCGTTCGTGCTCGCGACGCACAGGTCGCAGCCCTGGGCGATCATCCAGCCACCGGCGAAGGCCACGCCGTTGACGGCCGCTATCGTCGGCTTGGACAGCTCGATGTTGTCGTAGGGCAGCGGGAACATGTCGCGTGGCGGCACCTGCATGCCCGTTTCCACCATCTCCTTCAGGTCGCCGCCGGCGCAGAAGGCCTTCTCGCCCGCGCCGGTCAGGATGGCTACGCGCAACGCCGGGTCGCGCTCGAAACGGTTCCACGCCGCACGCAGGCCCTCGCGCACCTCGCGACTCAGGCAGTTGCGCGTATCGGGCCGGTTCAGCGTGATGATGGCGATGCCGTCATCGCGCGCATCGAACAGTACGGAATCGCTCATCAGAACCCCCGCTGCTCAATGGTGTGGGACGCCCGCTCCAGTTCTTCGCGGAAATCCGGATGGGCGATTGCGATCAGGCGGCGCGTGCGCTCGGCGAGTGTCTGTCCCCTGAGTTCAGCGGCGCCGAATTCCGTGACGATCACGTCGACCTCGCTGCGCGCGGTGGTGACCGGTCCCGAGAGCCCGATCGTGATGCGGCTGAGCTCGTTCCCTTTCGCGGTCGCGGGCAGCGCGATGATCGAATGCCCGCCGGACGATCGGGCGCCGGCGCGCACGAAGTCCACCTGCCCGCCGGTGCCGCCCATATAAACCGAGCCGCTCTGTTCCGCATTGACCTGGCCGGTGAGGTCAACCTCGAGCGCCGAGTTGATCGTCACCAGCCGGGTGAGGCGCGCGAGCACGGACGCATCGTGCGTGTAGGCCGTGCTGCACATGCGGATCGCAGGGTTGCGCTGCGCCCAGGCGTAGAGACGCTTCGTGCCGATCAGCGCGCCGTTGATCGACACGCCGGCATCGACTTCCTTGCGCGCATTCGTGACTACGCCGGCCTCGACCAGTTCCACCAGCCCGTCGCCTAGCATGCCGGAATGCACGCCCAGATCCTTGCGGTCATGGAGCAGGCGCAGGATGGCATCCGGGACCGCGCCGACGCCGGTCTGGATCACCGAGCCGTCGCCGATATAGGCGGCGCAGTGGCGGGCAATCGCCTGATCGGTCGCGGAGATCCTGCCGGTGGGCACTTCCACCGGCGCGCGCGAAACATGCACCGCCACGTCGATCGATGCGGCGGGGATCGTCTCGCCCGGCGTATGCGGCACCTGCTCGTTCACCTCGGCAATGACGACGCGGGCCCTGTCCACGGCGGCGCGAACATGGTCGCTGATCAGTCCGCAGCTGTGATTGCCGCTTTCATCGGCCGGGCTGACCTGGATGAACGCAACGTCACAACCGATGATGCCGGCGGTGATCATCGGGCCGATCTGGCTGACATGGGCCGGGATCACGGCCAGCTTGCCCGCTTTGGTCATGCCGCGCAGCGCGCCGATCGCCCCCATGCTGGACAACGCGAAGCTCGCGGCTGTCTCGGGCGTGAACAGCCCGGAAAAGCTGGTAGCAATGAAGACCGAAAGCCCACCAATGCCCCTGCCTTGCGCGATCAGCGCCTCGACCAGGGTCGTCGGCTCACCGCAGGCCTGGCCCATGACGATACGGTCGCCGGGGCGCAGGAAGCGCGCGAGGTCCAGCCCCGCGGCGTCGGTAATGACCGTCATCAGCGTCCCGCCTGCCGGAGCAGCAGCCGGGCACGCGCGAGGTGTGGCCGATCGAGCATCGCGCCCTTGTGGCCGATGGTGCCAACACCCGGATTGGCGGCGAAGAGATCGACGATCTCCTGCGCCGCCGCCAGTTCCTCTTCGCCCGGGGTGAACGCGGCGTTGATCACCTCGACCTGCGCCGGATGGATTGCCAGCATCCCGCGATAACCGTCACGGCGGACTTTCTCGGCCCGCTGGCGCAAGCCGTCGAGGTCACGGAAATCGCCCTGGATCGTCTCGATCGCGGCAACGCCCGCCGCCGCCGCACCGAGCAGGCACAGGCTGCGCGCCAGCTCGTAGGTGAAGGAGTAGCTGCCATCGGCATTGCGGTTGGAGCTCGCGCCGATCGAATCGGCGAGATCCTCTGCACCCCAGCTGAGGGCGACGACGCGCGGCGCGCCGGCGTAGCTGCCGGTGGTGAACATGGCCTCGGCCGTTTCCGTCACCAACACGATCACCCGGGTCGAGCCCTGCTCGATCCCGTTGGCGACTTCCAGCGCCGAGAGGTAGTGGTCGAGCAACTCGACATCAGCGCGGCCGCGCGCCTTGGGCAGCATGATGCCCCCGGGATGGGCCGGCATGATCGCCGCAAGGTCCGCCAGCGTGTGCGGACCGTCCAGCGGGTTGACCCGGACCCACAGCCGTTCGCGGCCGCGCGCATGGGCCATCAGGAAATCGGCGATCAGGCTGCGTGCCCTGGGCTTTTCCGCGTCGGCCACCGCATCCTCGAGGTCGAAGATGACGATGTCTGCCGGGCCGGCCGTCGCCTTTTCCATTTTCTTTTCGCTGTCGCCCGGCGCGAACAGCCATGAGCGCGCGCTGAAGATATCTTCCTGGATCGCCATTTACATCACCCTTTCCCCGACAGAAAAATCACGCGCCCGTATCAGGCCGGCCTCAGTAAGACTTGGGAAGCTCCAGAACCTTCTCGGCGAGGAAGTTCAGGATCATGTGCGGACTCACCGGCGCGGTCCTGGGAATCAGCACCTCGCGCAGGTAGCGCTCGACATGATATTCCTGCGCATAGCCCATGCCACCCAGAGTCAGCATGGCCGTATGGCAGGCCTCGAAGCCGGCCTCGGCAGCCAGGTATTTCCCGGCGTTGGCCTCGACGCCACACTCCTGTCCCTTGTCGAACAGGGTCGCGGCCTTCATCACCATCAGGTTGGCCGCCTCGACCTGGGCCCAGCACTTCGCCAACGGGTGCTGGATGCCCTGGTTCATGCCGATCGGGCGATCGAACACGATGCGCTCCCGTGCATAGCGTGCCGCACGCTGGATCGCCGCGCGCCCGAGCCCGATTGCCTCGGCACCGATCAGGATGCGCTCGGGATTGAGGCCGTGAAGGATGATCCTGAAACCATCGCCTTCGGCGCCGATCCGGTCCGCTTCGGGTATGAAAAGATCATTGATGAAAAGCATGTTCGAACCGACCGCGTGCCGCCCCATCTTGGGGATGAGACGATGCTCGATTTTCGACCGGTCCAGATCGGTGAAGAACAGCGAGAGGCCGTCGGTCTTGCGCTTGACCTGATCGAGCGGCGTGGTGCGCGCAAGCAGCATCATCTTGTCCGCCACATGCGCGTTGGTGATCCAGATTTTCTCGCCATTGACCAGGTAGCCGCCGTCACGCCTTTCCGCGCGGGTCTTGAGCCTGGTCGTATCGAGGCCGGTATTGGGCTCGGTCACCGCGAAGCAGATCCGGTGCTCGCCACGCAGCACCGGCGGAATCATCCGCTGCTGCTGCTCCTGCGTGCCGAAGCGCGCGATCGGCTCCAGGCTGAATACCGGGCCATGGATGCTGGAGGCCGCAGCCATGCCGCCGCCCGCCTCGGCGACGGCCTGCATCATGATCGCCGCCTCGGTGATGCCGAGGCCGGCACCGCCGACCGATTCCGGCATGGCGATGCCGAGCCAGCCAGCCTCTGCCATCGACTGGTGGAACTCATGCGGAAAGACGGCATCCCGGTCACGTTCGAGCCAGTACTCGTCCGCAAACCGGGAACAATGCCGGAGCACCGTTTCCCGAATGTTCTGCTGATCGTCTGTGAGCGATAAATCCACGGTATTGATCCTTGCTGCCTGCAAATTTTCCCGGCGTGCTGCTTTCCTGCGATCTGCCGGTGCTCAGACAATTCCACCCGAGCTGGGCTCGCGCTGCACCGCGCTGTCCTCTGGCGCGCTCAGACCGAACTCCTCCAGCACCTCACGGGTGTGGGCGCCGAGTCTCGGCGCGGGGCCAGCCACATGTCCCGGGGTTTGCGAGAACCATGTCGGCACGCCGGGGAAGCGCACGGGGCCGTTGGGCGTTTCCACCGTCTCGAAGAAACCGACCGCGTCCAGATGCGGATTGTCGAACAGCTCATCGGGTGTGCGCAGCGGCGCGGCCGGTATGTCCAGCGAGCGGAGCAGGTCCAGCCATTCCCGCGTCGTTCGTTCCCGGAAGGTTTCCCCCAGCAACGCGTAAACGGTGTCGATCTGCCGCGCTCGCTGCGCGAGCGTGGCGAAGCTGTCGCTGGCCCATGCCGGGCGCACGGACTCGATGAACGCAGACCATTGCTTGTCGTTGTACACCAGCGCGGAAATATGGCCGTCCCTGGTGCGGTACGGCCGGCGGTTGGGCGCCACGACGCGCGGGTAGACCGCCGGTCCGAGCGGCGGATCGAACATCGCGCCATTGGCATGTTCGACCAGCATGAACGACGCCATGGTCTCGAACATGCTGACCTCGACCTCCTGGCCCTCGCCCGTGCGCTCGCGGTGGAACAGCGCCATCATCGTGGCATAGAGCGCCGTCATGCCGGCGACCTTGTCGGCGATGATCGTGCCGACATAGTTCGCCTCGCCGGTCAGCATCTGCTGCACGACGGGCAAACCGCATTCCGCCTGGATGGTGTCGTCGTAGGCGGTCAGGTCCGCATCGGGGCCGCGGCGGCCATATCCGTAGCAGTTGGTGTAGACGATCGACGGATTGATCGCGAGGACATCCGCATAGCTGAACCCGAGCCTTGCGATCGCCCTGGCACGCATCGAGTGGATGAACACGTCAGCGTGCCTGACGAGTTCGCGCAACGCGCTCTTGCCGGCCTCGGAGCGCAGGTCGAGCACGACACTGCGCTTGCCGCGGTTCACATTGACGAAGACGCCGCTCATCCCGGGCTCCGGCCCGACGGAGATATTCCGGGTATTGTCGCCCTCCGGTGCCTCGATCTTGATCACGTCGGCACCCATGTCGGCCATGATCTGGGTGCTGTAGGGCCCCATCACCATCGCCGTCAGATCGATCACCCGCACGCCGGACAGCGGTCCTGCATTCTTCACGCCATTACTCTCCAACGTGTTTCAATCCGGCCAGGCAGTGCTGCGCATGGCGGCGCAGCAGGGCTCATTCGAGCTCGCGCGGCGCGCCGGTGCCCATGTATTTCGCCAGGTTGCGGTGCAAGTTGGCGGTGCTGCGTTCCATGTAGGGATTGGGCTTCAAACCGCTCAGGCCCAGGGATTTCATCCCTTGCTGCACAGCGGCCATGTTCGAGAAATCCTGGGACAGGACGTAGCACCAGTCTTCGGCGGTCGCTTCGCAATACTCCCACTCCGGCTGCGGTTCCTCGCCTTTCGGGTACAGCTGATAGACAACCGCCTCGAAGATGCACTTGTCGGGGTTGTAGCCGCAGGGCCGGGCGGTGTAGCACAGGGCGTTATTGACAGAGTGCCCGATCTGGAAGTTCGGAAAGATCTGCCAGGCGGTCCCGCTCCTGCCGACATGCGCGGGATCGACGGTCGGCCAGACCACGCCGCGCGCCTCGTCATCGCGCCGCGCCGACTCGAGCCAGTGCTTGAGCACCTGGTCGGCCGGCGTTCCTTCCGGCAGCTCGTCCTTCAGCCGCAGCGCCGCATCGACGAGCGTCTGCGTCGTGTTGGTGTTCGCTTTCTGCCAGGTATAGAGCTGCATTTCGGCGGTCGAGATGCGCGGGTCGCCCTTGCCGACGCGCAGCTTGGCCGACTGGTTCTCGTCCATGCCCTTCGGCGCGTCATAGCCGATATTGCTGTGCTTTCCCTGCACCCTGGCCCAGCCGCGAAACTCCCCGAATTTCATGAACTCCGGATGCGTCGTCTGGACATGGTAGGTCTCGTTGAATGCCTCCAGGGCGACCTTCCAGTTGCAGTCGAAGATGCCCCACTTGCGCCACCTGCCGCGCATGTTCTGGAGCTGGAACGGGTCGAGCATGGTGGCGGCGGGCTCGAGAAAGTCGCGCAAGGGCTCGCACTCGCGATCCATGTTGATCCAGATCCAGCCGCCCCAGGTGTCCACGTTGACCTTGCTCAACCCGGCACATGCGTCGGTCAGCGCGCCCTGCCAGTCTTCCTTGTAGGGCGCGTGCGTGTTCGCGCCCTCGAGGTTGAAGCGCCACCCGTGGTAGCCGCAAATGAACTGGCTTCTCCTGCCCCTGGCGTTCTTCGCTCCCTGCGGAACATCGACGAGGCGGCGGCCGCGATGCGGGCAGACATTGTGATAGGCCCGGATCTGGTCCGGCGCCGTGCGCACGATCAGCACCGAATCGTCGAGGATCTCATAGGACAGGTAATTGCCGACCTCGGGAATGTCCTCGAGGCGACCCGCCATTTGCCATACCTTGCGCCACAGCTTGTCGCGCTCGGCACGGGCATACTCCTCGGAAATATAGGCTTCGACCGGGTAGATCACCGGGTACGCCAGATCCTCGGAGGTCTCGTCGATCCTGGGCTTTTCACTCATCGCATTCTCCCCTGCTGTGACGGGCCAACACGCCGACACCCCGGCGCGAGAGCGCATATCGCGCGGACCAGCGGGCAATGGTCCCGGAACGCCCGCCACTCCTCCCGCGGTGCGCGAACCGGACAATATGTCCGGACTGCCAAGCTCGCATTTTTTTTCACTTGGAGCAATATATTTGCCTATTTTTCATATTGATTGACATGTTTGTCCGGACACATTCTAATCCGAGATATGTCGGGCAAGGCATCACGATCATCGGGCCCTGCATGAAGACAGCGTCACGTGTGCCGCACGACGGCCGAGGGGGGATCATGAGATCAAGGGCGGAATCCGGCGCGGGCCGCGCAGACCCTCCCGGAGCAGCGCACGGCGCGACCGGCCAGGCCCGCGTCGATTCCGGGGCTCCCCTGTACCTGCGCATCGCGCGCGCGCTCAAGGAAGATATCGTGAGCGGGGCGTACATGGTCGGATCGCTGCTCCCGACCGAAGAGGCGCTGTGCGAACGTTTTTCGGTGAGCCGTTACACCGTGCGCGAAGCACTGAGACTATTGCGTGATGACGGTCTCGTGTCGTCGCGAAAGGGAGCCGGCACCGTAGTCATCCCGCCGCGCTCCTCGGGCTCCGACATCCATCAGGTCATGTCGATCAACGACCTGCTGGCGTTCGGGTCCGACACGCGCTTTGCGATCGAATCGATCAGGACGGTGACGATCGACGCAAGGCTCGCCTCGCGCAGCGGCTTGCCGGTCGGCGAGGAGTGGCTGGAAGTCTGTGGCTACCGGCATGCGGAAGGCGTCGATGCGCCGGTTTGCAGGGCGGAGTATTACATCAACCGTGCCTATGCCGCGGTGGGCAGGCTGCTGCAGCGCCACAGCGGCCCGATTTTTCCCCTGATCGAGGACATGTTCGGCCAGAGCATCGTCGAGGTCCAGCAGCAGATTTCCGCCACGCTGGTTTCCCCGGCGCTGGCGGCTGCCCTCAGGGTCAAGGAGGGATCGGCGGCGCTCGAGGTACGTCGCAGCTACAAGACGGACGACGGCAAGATTGCCCAGGTGACCATCAATACCCACCCGGCTTCCCGCTTCCAGCACGCGATGACGATGCGCCGCGCCAGGGCATAGGGCGGGAGCGGACCTAAGACCCCGCTGGCGAGCGCTGTGCCGCCGCCTCGCGCCGGTGCCTGATCACGCCGATCACCGCGGGCATCAGGGAGAGCACCACGATCGCGACCACGACCACGCTGAAATTCTCCTTCACCACCGGCACATTGCCGAACAGGTAGCCCGCGAACACGCAGATCCCCACCCAGAGCACGGCGCCGACCACGTTGTAGGCAGCGAACTTGCCGTAGCTCATCGCGCCGATGCCCGCCACGAAGGGGGCGAAAGTGCGGATGATCGGGATGAAGCGCGCGATGATGATGGTCTTGCCGCCGTACTTCTCGTAGAAGGCGTGGGTCTTCTGCAGGTGCTCGGGGTTGAAGAAGCGCGACTTGGGATAGTGGAAGACCTTCGGCCCGACGTAGCGGCCGATCGAATAGTTGACCGCGTCGCCGAGGATCGCCGCGACCGTGAGGAGCCAGAACAACACCCAGACGTCCAGGCTGCCGAGCGCCGCGAAGGCGCCGGCCGCGAACAGCAGCGAATCGCCCGGGAGTATCGGCGTCACCACCAGCCCGGTCTCGCAGAACACGATGGCGAACAGCAACGTGTAGGTGTGCACGCCGTACTGCGCGATGATCTCGGCGAGGTGGCGGTCGAGATGCAGGAAGAAGTCGATGAACCAGTGAACGAATTCCATGAAGGCTCCGGGCGGGGCCACGCCGTGATGGCGCGGCAACGGGACCAATTCTAGCCTGAAACGACACGGCGCCACGGTGGGCGCGTCCCGAGGCGCGCACCGCCACGCTGGCACTGGCGGAGGAATGGACGTTGCGCGCCACCTGCCGGTTAAACATGGGTGCACTGGCCGCACTGATGCCGTGGGTCAGCATTCCCGTGGATCCGCATTCATGCGGACATCCCGACCTCTGCATTCATGCGGACAAATGTCCGCTTGAAACCGGACCTACGCCCGCTCAGACATCCAGGCGCTTCGGCAGGTCGGGCACGGGTTCCGCGCCGGTCACGATCTCGCCCTTGCCGAGCTTCGAGTGGCGCATGCCGTAGACGAAATACAGCAGGATGCCGCCGCCGAGGTAGACGAGGAAGAAGTCACGCGTCTCGGCGTGCGCCATCAACGACATCAGCAGCAGGCCGCACATCAGCGCGCCGATCACCGGCACCAGCGGGAACAGCGGCGCGCGGAACGGACGGTCCAGCGCCGGCTGCGTCACGCGCAGGTACAGCACGGTCAGGCACACCAGGCCGAAGGCCGCGAGCGATCCCACGTTGGTCAGGTTGGCCAGCGCGTCCAGCGACATGAACCCGGCGAAGCCGGCGGTGACGACGCCGACGATCAGCGTATCGATCCACGGCGTGCGGTACCTCGGGTGCACGCGCGCGAAGGCCGCGGGCAACAGGCCGTCGCGCGCCATCGTGTAGAAGATCCGCGTCTGGCCATAGAGCAGCACCAGCATCACCGACGAGATGCCGGCGATGGCGCCGATCTTCACCAGCACCGCGAACCACGGCATCCCCATCGCGTTGACCGCCACCGCGATCGGCGCCGGCGTGTCGAGCTCCGCATAGGGCACGATGCCCACCAGCACCGCCGAGGTGAGGATGTAGAGCGCGGTGCAGACGAGCAACGAGCCGATGATCCCGATCGGCATGTCGCGCGCGGGATCGCGCGCCTCGGCACCGGCCGTCGACACGGCCTCGAAACCCAGATACGCGAAGAAGATCGTGGCCGCCGCGGTGATGATGCCGCCGATGCCGTAGCGCGAGGTGTTCTCCGCCGTGATCACGTCGAGGAGCGCGCGCCTGATGTCGGCCCAGAGGCCGCGCTCGGCCCCCTCGGGCGGCGGCGGCACCTGCTCGGGAATCATCGGGTGCCAGTTGGCGGGATCGACGAAGAAGGCCCCCACGCAGATGAAGGCGATCACGACGGCGAGCTTGATCACCACGATGATATTGTTGGCCGTGGCGGATTCCTGGATACCGACGACCAGCAGCGCCGTGACCGCGCCGATCGCGAGTATCGCCGGCACGTTCGCGACGCCGTGGGCCACGATCTCGCCGCCCTGGCGCACCGCCACACCCGGCGCCGCGGTCAGCTCGGGCGGGATAATGATGCCGATGTCGTGCAGCAGGCTCACCGCGTAACTGGACCAGCCCACGGCAACCGTGGCGGCCGCGAGCCCGTATTCCAGCACCAGCAGCAGCCCCATGAACCACGCCACCAGTTCGCCCATCGAGGCATAGGAATAGGAGTAGGCCGAACCGGAGACCGGCAGCATCGCGGCGAGCTCGGCGTAGCACAGCGCGACGAAGGCGCAGAGCACGCCGGTGATCACGAAGGAGATCATGATGCCCGGACCGGCGAATTGGGCCGCGGCGCGCCCCGTGAGCACGAAGATCCCGGTGCCGATGATACAGCCGATGCCCAGCGATACCAGGTTGAGCGCACCCAGGCTCTTCTTCAGTTCGCCCTGCGCGTGCTCGGCATGCATCTGCGCCACGGACTTGCGCATGAACAGCCGGCGCAGCCCGGTGGCGGCGGCGGGGGCTCGCGTATCGGCCATGAGGGGATTCTCCGGGGATGGTGGCGAAAGTATAGTCGCGCCACCCGCGGCTGCGGACCCTCCCCGCAGGTCGCCATTCATGGCGACAAATGCATTCGGCAACGCACATTTCGCCATGAATGGCGACCTACGGTGGACCTGCGCAGGTGTCGTCATGAATGGCGACCCACGGGGCGACCCACAAGGTGAAGCTAGGCAGGGCCTTGCAGGTTCCTGACGCGCTGACCGATCGGCGGCGCGATTTCGGCATCGACCAGCACGTCCAGCAGCACCGGGCCATGGCGCCGGAACAGCTTCTCGACGCCGAGCGTATCCAGCTCGTCGAGGCTGCGGATGCGGTAGGACTCGACGCCCATCGCCCGCGCCATCAGCGCGAAATCGGTCGGCGGGAGTTCATTGGCGGTGTTCTGCAGCCCGCGCATGCGCTGCCCGTGCTTCACCGTGCCGAGCACGCCGTTGTTCAGCACGAGGTACACCACGTTCAGCCCCAGTTGTTGCGCGACGGAGATCTCCTGGGCGTTCATCAGGTAGCTGCCGTCGCCGGTGATGCAGAGCACCGGATCGCGCGGATCGGCGAGCTTGCCCCCGACCGCCGCGCCGATGGCCCAGCCCATCGCGGCGAATCCCATCGACACCGGCATCCGGTTGGCCGTGACCACGCGCTCGCCGCGCGGATGCCAGTAGTGAAGCGCCCAGAAGAAGGCATTGCCGGCATCGGCATAGAGCCGCGTGCGCGGGGGCACCTTCTGGCTGAGCATCCAGAACAGGCGCCGCGGGTTGAGCGGCACGGTGTCGGTGCCGCAGTCCTCGACGTGCAGCAGGCTGATGTGCCGTGGCAAGCCGTGCGCGTTGCGCAGCGCCGGCAGCGCCGCGTTGTCGGCCTGCGCCTCGAGATCCGGGAGCCCGGCACTCGCCTGGTTCAGGTAGGCGAAAACGATGCGCGGGCTGCCCATCAGGTTCAGCTGCGCCATGTACGAGCGTGCCAGGTGATCGGGGTTGCTGCTGATATGCAGCAGTCGCCGCGACAGGATGGTGCTGCCGTCCCAGCCGCAGGTTGCGTTCTCGTCGAGATTTGCCCCCACCACCAGCACGATGTCGGCTTCGTCCGCGGTGAGCGTGCGCCGCGCCGACTCGTGCCCGGCGGTGCCGAACACGCCGCGGTAGAGCGGGTGGTCCGCGGACATCAAGCCACGTCCGGCCGGCGTGGTGACTATCGGCCAGTCACGGTGCTCGGCATAGCGCAGGATCTCGGCCATCGCGCCGGCGCAACCTTCACCGATCACGAACACGCCGCGCCGGTAGGCGCGCAGCAGGATGTTCAGCCGGTTCAGCAGCAGGCGGTCTGGCGTGATCTCCTGGCCGAAAAAGGCATAGCGCGACATCGGGTTGCGACCCGAGGCGATCGGCGCGCTGAAGATGTCCTGCGGGATGCTGAGGTGCACCGGCCCCGGCGTCGGGCCCGTGGCGTGGCTGAGCGCCGCCAGCAGGTTGTGCTCGAGCTGTTCCGGGTGCGAGACCAGCGCGTTGTAGCGCGTGCAGCCACGGAACATCAGGATGATGTCGGCGCCCGATCCGCCGCCCTCCTGCATCGCGCCGCGACCGAAGGTGCTTATCGCGCTCTGCCCGGTGATCACCAGCAGCGGCACGCCCTCGACGTAGGCGCTGCTGACCGCCGTCAGCAGGTTGGTGCAGCCCGGCCCGGAAGTCGCGCTGCACACGCCGACCAGGCCGCTCGCGCGGGCGAAGCCGTCGGCCATGAAGCCGGCGCCAGCCTCCGAGCGCGTGAGCACCCACCGCACCCCGCTCGCCTGCTGGTGCCGCGCCAGCGCGTTCAGCAGCGGATCGATATTGCCGCCCGGCACGCCGAACACGTACGGCACGTTGAGCAGCGCGAGGTACTGGACGATGAGATCGGCGCAGCTGCTCGCAGCGATGCTGCGCTCGTCGGCGTCGGTCGTGCTGGATGTCATCTGGCCCCGTCGTGCCTGCAGTTCTTCGATCGCCGGTGCCGCCGCCCCGCGTGCCGCAACCCCTGGTCGAGCGCATCGTAGCGTGGCATTGCAGCTGCTACACGCCCGCCCTGGCGCCACGGGGCGACAATCGCGCCAAACTGTTAACGGCTTGGCACTTGCGCCGGCATCCCCCCGTGGACTGCCATTCCGTCGCCGCAGCCGATATATTTGCGCCCGCGCGAATCACCACAGGCACCAGGCTCCCATGACTTCCACCCGCAACAGCAGCACCGCGAAACACTGGACCACTTTCCGGGGCGCGCGCGCCCTCAAGTCCTCGCACCCCGAGGTACGGCAGCTGAAACGCCAGAGCGAGGACCCGAGCCTGCACGGCAACAAGGTCTGGCACTCGAGCTTCGCACTTATCGACTACCTGCATCGTCATCCGCTGCCACGCGGCGCACGCGTCATCGATGTCGGCTGCGGTTGGGGACTCACCGGCATCTGGCTCGCCAGGACCTTCGGCGCGCGCGTGCTCGCGGTCGATGCAGACCCTGCGGTCGAGCCCTACCTGCAGCTGCAGTCACGCATCAACGGCGTGCAGGTCGAGTTCATGGCCGGACGCTTCGAACAGCTCAATGCCCGGCTGCTGGATGGCGCGGACCTGCTGATCGGCACCGACATCTGTTTCTGGGACGAGATGGTCGACCCGCTGTACAAGTTGCTGCGCCGCGCGGGCAACGCCGGCGTGACGCAGGCGATCGTCGGCGATCCGGGCCGCCCGCCGTTCTGGAGCCTCGCGCAGCGCGTGGAACAGAAACTCGGGGGCCAGGTGCTCGCGCACGCCAGCGGCCGGCGCGGCAGTGCACCGAAGCAGCTGCTGATCACCGATTTCGCGAAGTTGCGTCGCTGAACCGGCCGTGAGCGCGCACGCAGCGGGCCTGCCGCGCTGGGAGCATTACCCGCACGAGGCCGACATCGGCGTGCGCGGCATCGGCGCGACGCGCGAGGAAGCGTTCGAGCAGGCCGCGCTCGCGCTGACCGCCGTGGTCACGGACCCGGCCGGCGTGAGCCCGGGCGAAGCGCTCGCGATCGGCTGCGAGGCGCCCGACGACGAGCTGCTGCTGCTCGACTGGCTCGACGCACTGGTTTTCGCTATGGCCACGCGCGGCGTGGTGTTCGCGCGCTTTCGCGTGACGATCACCGGGCACCGGCTCACGGCCACCGCCTGGGGTGAACGGGTGGACCGCACGCGCCACCAGCCGGCGGTCGAGATCAAGGGCGCGACCTGCACCACGCTGCGCGTGGCACTGGAGGACGGCCGGTGGATCGCACAGACCGTGGTCGACGTATGAAAGGCCTGCCGGCGTGAACGACCCGGCGGAGATGTCCCGATGGACCTGAATCTGCTGCAACGGCGAGGCGAATTCGCCTGGGAAATCCCCCGCCACGGCGCGATGCGGGTGCCGGGCGTGCTCTACGCGAGCGAACCACTCGTGCTCGATATGGATCGCAAGGTCTACGAGCAGGTGGTGAACGTCGCGACACTGCCGGGAATCGTGCAGGCCGCCTATGCCATGCCGGACGCGCACTGGGGCTACGGCTTTCCGATCGGCGGTGTCGCGGCCTTCGATGCCGACGCCGGCGGCGTGGTGTCCGCAGGCGGTGTGGGCTTCGACATCTCCTGCGGCGTGCGCTGCCTGCACACCGGCCTCGACTTCGACACCCTCATGACACAGCAGCGCGCACTCGCCGACGTGCTCGCCTGCAAGGTGCCGGCAGGTCTCGGCAGCACGGGAGCGATCCGCCTCGGCGCCAGGGAGATGGACGACATGCTCGCCGGCGGCGCACGCTGGGCAGTGGAACAGGGCTGGGGCGAGGACGCCGACCTCGAACGCATCGAGGAGCAGGGCCAGATGCGCGACGCGCGGCCCGGCTGCGTCTCGGCACATGCGCGCGAGCGCCAGCGCGACGAGATGGGCACACTCGGCTCGGGCAACCACTACCTCGAGGTGCAGCGCGTGGCGCAACTCTTCGATGCCGAGGCCGCCGCGGTATTCGGCCTGCGCGAGAACGACGTGGTGCTCAGCATCCACTGCGGCTCGCGCGGCCTCGGCCACCAGATCGGCACCGAGTTCCTGAAGCGGATGGTCGTGGCGGCGCCTCGTCACGGCATCGCGCTGCCCGACCGCGAGCTCGCGTGCGCGCCGATCGACTCGCCCCTTGGCCAGGAGTATCTCGGCGCAATGCGCGCGGCGATCAACTGCGCGCTGGCCAATCGCCAGATCATCACGCACCTCGCGCGCGAAGCCTTCGCGCAGGTGCTGCCCCGGGCATCGCTTCGCCTGCTCTACGACGTGTCGCACAACACCTGCAAGCTCGAGCAACACACGGTCGATGGCAGGCCGCGCCGGCTCTGGGTGCACCGCAAGGGCGCGACGCGCGCCTACGGTCCCGGGCACCCGGACATTCCACCGGCGCTGCGCTCGATCGGGCAACCGGTGCTGATCGGCGGCTCGATGGGCACCAGCTCCTACGTGCTGGCCGGCACCCGCGAGGGCGAAGCGTGCTCCTTCAGCTCCGCCTGCCACGGCGCCGGGCGCGCGATGAGCCGCCACCAGGCCACGCGGCAGTGGCAGGGCCGCGCGGTGATCGACCAGCTCGCCGCGCGCGGCATCCTGATCCGCAGCCCCTCGGCGCGCGGCGTGGCGGAAGAAGCTCCCGGTGCCTACAAGGACGTCGGCGCGGTGGTCGACGCGGCCGAGGCCGCGGGGCTGGCGCGCAAGGTCGCGCGGCTCGAACCGCTGGTGTGCATCAAGGGCTGAAGAGCGCCCGGAAAGCCGACATCGCGAAAATGCCCGGGCAGACCGCCGGGAAGCCCGCGCACGACATCACGCTCGCGGCGCTGGCGCTCGATCGGCCAAGCGCAGTACAGGCCCCGTCAGGGCTTGTCCTGTCGCTCCGGCGCGGATTGCGGTGCCGTTACCGGCCAGAAGTGGAATGTCGAAAACGTCGCCGCGGAACAGGCACCCGACTTGCGTTGCTGCCGCTGACCCTTGCCGCTGTCACTCGGAGCCTTTTCCGGTTTTCCCTGCTTACTGTTCGCGCTGCCTGCATCCATCCCCATACCCCTTCTTTTACTACGGTTTCATGATCGCCTGATCCGTTGCAGCAATCGTTGTGCTGGATCGACCATGGGCGGCCTTGAGTATCGAAGCTGAGCGGATTCGCGCGAGGCCGATTGCCGGGACTGTGCGCCGGATCACGCAATCGCCGGACAAATGCCGCCCCCGGAGCAGGCGGCGCGCGGCGGCGGGTGCACGCAGGGGCGGGCATGGCCCGCTAGCGTCGGGATGCCCCCGGCACCCGCCCTCGCGGGGCTTGAGCCGGCGCCCCGACTGAGGCACCGTGAGCACGCGCCGGCGTCACAACGCACTGTCTCCTCATCACCGCGAGAATGGGCCCCGCATGCAAATGATCTTCGCCGCTGCCGCTTTGGTCGCCACCCTGATCGGATGCGCAGGGGCAGTAACGGGGCAACTGCCCCTCGACTACCCCGACACCCCGCGCGGCGACGTCGTCGAGCACTACCACGGCACGCGCATCGCCGATCCCTACCGCTGGATGGAAGACCTCGATGCCCCGGCGGTGGCCGACTGGGTCGGCGCGCAGAACGCCGTGACCACGTCCTATCTCGCCGCGCTGCCGCTGCGGGCCCATTTCCGCGAGCGCCTCACGGCACTGTGGGACTACGCGCGCACGGGTATCCCGCAGCTCGAAGGCGGCCGGCTGTTCTACTCGCGCAACAGCGGGCTGCAACGCCAGGCGCCCGTGTACATGCGCGCCGGGCTCGACGCCGAGCCCGAACTCGTGCTCGATCCCAACCTGATCTCCGCCGACGGCTCGGTCTCGCTGGCGCAGTACACGCCCTCGCCCGATGCGAAGCTGCTCGCCTACGCGCTGGCCGAGGGCGGCGCCGACTGGCGCACGATCCGCCTGCGCGATATCGCCTCGGGCCGGGATCTTGCCGACGAGGTGCGCTGGATGCGCTTCTCGGGCATCGCGTGGACCCGCGACGGCAAGGGATTCTTCTATTCGCGCTATCCCGAACCTCCCGCGAACAAGGTGCTGGAAGCGCCACTGTCGGGGCACGCGTTGTACTACCACCGCATCGGCACGCAGCAGGCCGATGACGTGCTGGTCTACCAACGCCCCGACCTCGCGGGGTGGGTGCTCGGTGGCAGCGTCACCGAGGACGGCCGCTACCTGCTGATCACGCTGGCCAAGGGCGCGGGCAACAACAACCGGCTGCATTACGCGGACCTCGCCGATCCGCTGGCGCCGCGCCTCGACGCGCCGGTGCGCGCGCTCGTCGAGAGCGACGACGCCGAGTACGCGCCGATCGGCAACGTGGGCGCGCAAATCTACCTGCGCACCGACAGGGACGCGCCGAATCGCAAGATCGTGGCCGTGGACACGCGCGCACCCGATCCGGCGAACTGGCGGACCGTCGTGCCCGAACAGGCTCATGCACTGGAAAACGTGGCACTCGTCGGCGGGCGCCTCGCCGCGCAATACCTGGTGGACGTGAGCAGCCGTCTGCGCCTGTTCGCGCTCGACGGTACGCCGCAGCAAGAGATCGATCTGCCCGGGGTGGGAAGCGTGTTCGGGCTGAGCGGACGGCAGGATGCGCGCGATGTCTGGTACGCCTTCAGCTCGCCGCTGATGCCTACCACGGTCTTTCGCTACGATCCTGCAACCCATCGCAGCACCGCCTTCGAGCCGCCCGAGGCGCCGATGGATGCCAGCCGCTACGAGACCACCGCGGGCTTCGCCACCTCGCGCGACGGCACCCGCGTGCCCTTCTTCATGACCGCGAGGAAGGGCTTGCGCCGCAACGGCGCCAACCCCGTGATGCTCTACGGCTACGGCGGCTTCTCGGTGAGCACCCTGCCTGCCTACCGCGCCGACGTCCCGGCTTGGCTGGAACTGGGCGGCGTCTGGGTGACGGCGAACCTGCGCGGCGGCGCCGAATACGGCGAGGCGTGGCACCGCGCCGGCATGCTCGGCAACAAGCAACGCGTGTTCGATGATTTCGTCGCGGTCGCGCAACACCTGGTGAGCGAGAACATCACGTCCCCGGCGCGACTGGGGATGATGGGCGGCTCCAACGGCGGCCTGCTGGTTGCGGCCGTCGCCAACCAGCGACCCGATCTCTTCGCCGCCGCGCTGCCCGCGGTGGGCGTGTTCGACATGCTGCGCTACGACCGCTTCACCGGCGGCAAGCTCTGGGTGGAGGAGTACGGCTCGGCCGGCGATGCGGCGCAGTTCCCGTTCCTGCTCGCCTACTCGCCGCTGCACAACCTGAAACCGGGCACCTGCTACCCGGCCACGCTGGTCACCACGGCCGACCACGACGACCGCGTCGTGCCGAGCCATTCGTTCAAGTACACGGCCGCGCTGCAGGCCGCGCAAGGCTGCGCCCGCCCGGCACTGGTCCGCGTGGAGGTCGCCGGCTCACACAACTACCGTCCCACCGACAGGCTGATCGCCGAGCGCGCGGACCAATGGGCATTTGCCTCCGAGGCGCTGGGGCTGCACCGGCCCTGAGCGCCACGAGCGATCGCCGACTTGTGCCGCGCACTCATGCCCGCGCCGCCTCGCCGCGCACAGGGCGCAGCACCAGATAACCCAGCGCCGAAAGCAGGACCGCGCACGTCATCGCGAGCGCGGTGGGCACCAGCGTGCCGTCGTAACTCTGCCCGACCACGTAGCCCGAGGTTGCGGCCATCGCGGTCTGCACGAAACCGAATACCGCCGAGGCACCGCCGGCCGCCATCGGAAATTGCGAGATCGCGCCCATCTGTGAGTTCGACAGGCACAGGCCGCTGCCGAGAAAGCAGAGGAAGATCGCGAGAATCACGGCGAGCAGCGGCTGCGCGGGCCCGAAGGCCAGCGCGCACAGCAGGCCGATGCCGGCCAGGTTCACGGCCACGCCTCGCCCGAGCGTGCGGCGAATGCCGATGCGCGTGACCAGCACCGAGCTCAGAAGCGCGCCGCCCATGTAGCCCGCGACGCACAGCATGAAGGTGTAGCCGAAATGCTGCGGCGCCACGCCGAGCATCTCGATCATGATGAACGAGGCGCTGGAGATGTAGGCGAATGAGGATGCGAAGGCCGCGCCGCCACACAGCTGGTAGCCGACGAAGGCGCGGCTGCGCAGGCAGGTGCCGAACTGCCCGAACACGCGCCACAGGTCGAGCGGCCCGATCCCGATCGAGGGACAGCTCTCGACGAGGGCGCGCAGGCCCGCGAGCGTGGCCAGCCCGAACAGCAGCATGCCGGCGAACTGCGCGCGCCAGTCGAAGCAGTACAGCAGCCAGCTGCCCAGCACGGGCGCGAACAGCGGTACCACGGCCATGGCCGCGGCGAGCAGCGCCATCATCCGCGCGGCATCCTCCGCGCGATAGCGGTCGCGCACGATCGCCCGCGCGATCACCGGCCCGGAGGCAGCCGCGAGTCCCTGCAGCAGGCGTGCGCCGAGCAGCGTGGTGATCGAGGGCGCGAGCGCGCACAGCAGGGTGGCCAGCGCGTACAACCACAGTCCCGCCGCGACCACGGGCTTGCGTCCGTGGTAATCCGACAGCGGACCGAACAGAAGCTGGCCCGCGGCGAAGCCGACCATGAACAGGCTCAGCGTGAGCTGGCCCTCGGCATGGCCGACGCCGAGATCCGCCACGATGCCCGGTATCCCGGAGAGATACAGGTCGGTGGATACCGCGGCGAACGCCACCAGCGCGATCAGCGTGGCGCGCGCGGACAACTCACGCATCCGCGCTCGTTCCAGTGCTGCGCCGACTCATGTGCGCGCGGACGCCGTCCCCATCAGGACTCCAGCACCAGGGCTTCCAGCTGCCGGTGCCCCATCAGGCCCGGCTGCTGGCGCTTCAGCACGCCGTCGCGCAAGACGGCGAAGTTGGGAATGCTGCGCACCCCGTAGCGCTGCGCCAGCGCGGGCTGCTCCTCGGTGTTGACCTTCAGCACCAGCGCGCGGCCGGCCAGATTCGCCGCCGCCTTTGCCACCTCGGGAGCGGCCATGCGGCAGGGACCGCACCACGGGGCCCAGAAATCCACCAGGACCGGCACAACGGCCCCGCCGATGATCTCGTCGAACATCGCGGCATCCGCCTCGAACGCTTGCGCCGGCGGCGGCAGCGCGGCCTTGCACGCGCCGCAGCGGCCGGTGTCGCACAACCTTGCCGCGGGCACCCGGTTCGCCGCGCCACACGCGGCACATTTCCTGATCATCGGGCACCCTGCGCGCCGGCCGGCCAGTCGACCACCACCGCACCACGCAACTCACCCACGGCAAAGCCCGTGGCGGCGTCGGCGGGATACTGCTCGCGCAACGCCTGGCGCACCGGCTCGGCAATGGTGGCGCCATGGCACACCAGGCACGGCGGCTGCGTCACGATAGCCGCCATGAAACGCGCGCCGCCATCGGGCGTGGGCGCGAAATATTCCAGTTGCCCCGGTGCGTCGCCCGCGCCAAGCCGTTCGCTGAACTGTTCCAGCACGGCCCGGCCCTGCTCATCCGGCGCATTGGCCGGGTTGCGCAGCCTGAGCGCGGTGCGCGACACGCGCACGCCGGCCGCATTGCCCGCCTGCGCGGCGATTGCCGGGGCGCGCGTGCGGCACACCGCGAGCGCGCCCACCGGGCCAGCCGTCGCCATGGCCTGCGCCAGTTCGCCCTTCAGCGCCGCCTGCATGCCGCTGGCGATGTCGCGCGATGCCGCCAGCCGCGCATCCTCGGCAGCAGCGGCACGGCCGAGCACCGCGACGCCGAGGATAGTGAACAAGACCATCGTTGCACGCACGGGTATCGTCTCCCCTATTCGGGCCAATAGTTGCGCAGTTTAACGCGGCTACAGGATTGCCGGGCCATCGCGCCCGCATTAGATTGGCACCAATGACTCTTCACCCGGATACCCTCCGATGACAGCTACAGCAGTTCGCGACCAGTTTCAGACCCTTGTCGCCGATACCCGGGAGATGGGGCGCCATGCCGAGAGCGCGGCCGCCATGCTGAAGTGCCTGGCCAACCCGCACCGGCTGATGATTCTCTGCACCCTGTGCGAAGGCGAGTTGTCGGTGGGCGCACTGAACGCGCGCATCCCCCTGTCCCAGTCCGCGCTGTCGCAGCACCTGGCGGTGCTGCGCTCGGAGCGCCTGGTCGATACGCGGCGCGAGGCCCAGACCATCTATTACAGCGTGCGCCCTGGCCCCGCGCTCGACGTCATCCGCGTGCTGCACGAGCATTTCTGCGCCGAATCGACTGAACCACCCGACGCGGGGACGCCGCATTCGTGACGGTGCTGGCCGTCGCGCGGCTCCCGGGCGCTTGCGCGCAGGCTAGCTGGCGCTAGATTCGTTGCGCGTGCGCGCACCCGTCAGCAACCGTTCGCTGGCGATGATCGCTCGCGTATGCGAGCCCTGCCCGATCAGGCCGCCCGCATCCCACGCCTGCAGTTCGAAGCCGTAGAGCTTTCCCTGCATGCCGGTGAACGTCGCCTCGGCACGCACCCTGACCCCCTTCGGCGTGGCGGCGAGGTGGGTGACATTCACGTTCACGCCGACCGAGAGTTGCCCCGGGGCCAGCAGTGGCTTCATGCAACGCGCCGCCGCGAGTTCCATCAGTGCGACCATGCGCGAGGTCGCGAACACCTCGGGAAATTCGTCTTCCACCGACAGCGCGAGCGCGCTGGCCATGTCCGCCTCGCTCGCCACCAGTTCCGCGCTCGCCCGCGCCCCCGCTTTCATCGCCTTCATCCTCCCTACGTTTCCTTGCGCAGACGCTTGCCGGCACCCTGGCGCTACGCGCTCACCTCGACCGGCGGCGGCAGCGTCACCTCCATCACCGGCACGAACTCCGGCATGCCACCGAGGCTGACGGCACATTTGGAGCTCGCGTTGAATGTGGCCAGCGCCACCGCCATGTGGCAGATCTGCTCCTCGGAGAACTGCTCGCGCAGCCGTGCGATCAACTGCGGATCGAAATGCCCGGGATCGCGCAGGTACACATCGGCGAAACCGAGCACCAGTTTCTCGAGCTCCGAGAGCCCGCTGTCGGCGAAACCGTCGTCGATCTGCGCGACCTTGTCCTCGGTCAGCCCGTCCTGGCGCGCCACGTCGTAGCGTGCGGCCTTGCAGAACACGCAGTTCACGGCGCGCGCATTGCGCAGGCGCAGCATCTCGACCAGGGCGAGGCGCACGCTGTTGCGCCGCCACACGCTGTCGTTGAGCCGCACGATCGGGTCGATCAACTGCGTCGCCAGCCCCATGCTGCTGTCGCGGATCACGTTGCCGGAGACGGTCGCCGGCGTTCCCGCCCGTGGATTGCCCTTGCCCATCGTTGTGCCCTCAGTGTGCCGTGGCGGCGCCGAGCGCCGTGAACATCAGGGCGAGACGGATGCGCCCCTCGATGAAACCCAGCGCCTCGATCAGGCACACCAGTCCCGCCTCGCCGAAATGCCGCTTCACGCCGTCGGCGAGCTCATCGGTGAGCGCGCCCGGATCCTGTGCGTAGATCTCGGCGAACTCCAGCACCGCCTGCTCCGCGGCATCGAAGTACGCGCTGCCATGATAGCGACCCGAGAGGACCGCCTCGATGCGCCCGGGATCGCGCTCGAGGCCACGCAGCACGGCCGCTTCGGCGCTGGCGCCGTGCAAGCGCGCCAGTCGCAGCCGGCAGAGTTCGAGCAGCCGCGCCGGCACGTGGTCCTGGCGCCACAACTGCTCCCACAGCGCGTTGAAATCGCGCGCCATCGCGCCGCCGGGGGCGAGCGCGACGGACAGGGTCTCGCTGGTCACTGCGCCATCTGCCTGCATCTGTAGCTCCTCTTCGGTGTGGCGGCGCGGCGGCTGGCGCACGGTCGCGCGCCAGCCGTTGGCGTCATGGAGCGGCAAAGCTCCCATGCGCATCCGCCAACGTCAAGCGGCCGCTCCCGTGCCGTGGTCGCCGCGACGCCGGCTCTGCTATGCTCGCGCCGCGGCTGCTCGCTGGCGGGTGGGGCCGCGGCACCGCGAGCGGAGGACCGTATATGCGCTGGAAGGATGAACGTCGTAGCGAGAACGTCGAGGACCGCCGCGGCCAGAGCGCCTCTCCGCGCCGTGCCAGCGGTGCGCCGGTGCTGCTGCAACTGCTGCCCATGCTGCTGCGCTCGCGCGGCGGACGCTACCTGCTCGGCATCCTCGCGGTGGTGGTGATCGGCGCGCAGTTCCTCGGCGTCGATATCCTCTCGCTGCTGACGACCGGCGGACCTGCCGTGCAGGCGCCCTCGGGCCAGCGGGCCGCGCCCTCGGCCGCGGAGCAGGAGCGCGCGGAGTTCGTCGCGCATGTGCTTGGGAGCACCGAGGATACCTGGCGCCAGCAGTTCGCCGGGCTCGGGCGCACCTACGAAGATCCGCGCCTGGTGATGTTCAGCGCCAGCGTGCAGTCGGCCTGCGGCTACGCGCAGGCCGCGATGGGGCCGTTCTATTGCCCCGCCGACCACAAGGTCTATCTCGATCTCTCGTTCTTCGACGAATTGCACCAGCGCTTCGGCGCGCCGGGCGATTTCGCCCAGGCCTACGTGATCGCCCACGAGGTGGGCCACCACGTGCAGACCCTGACCGGCATCTCGGCGCAGGTGCAGGCCGCGGGCCGCGGCGCCTCGAAAGCGCAGGTTAACGCGCTGTCGGTGCGCCAGGAACTGCAGGCCGACTGCTTCGCCGGCGTCTGGGCCCACCACGCCGAGAGCTCGCGGCAGATCCTCGATCCGGGCGATCTCGAGGAGGCGCTGGGCGCGGCCACCGCGATCGGTGACGACCGGCTACAGAAGCAGGCGCAGGGCTATGCCGTGCCGGACAGCTTCACGCACGGCAGCTCCGAGCAGCGCGTGCGCTGGTTCAGGCGCGGCTTCGAATCCGGGGATATCGGCAGTTGCGACACCTTCGCGGCGCAGAACCCCTGATGCGGTCCGCGGGCACAAGGCCCAGATGGGCTACGCCGCAGGGTGAATTTTCAACCGCCTGAGTCGCGGCCTTTCGTTTGAATTCCACCCGTCCCTCGCTAGGCTTGCTGAGTCGAACACCCGCCGCAAATCACAGGGACGCGAATGGATCCCATGCTCTACATGGCCGCCGCCGTCGGCGCCGCTGCCGCCCTCGCCCTTGCCGCCACCGCGATCCTGACGCGCGGCGTAAAGCCCCAGGCGGGCGCGGCAAACCCCGGCAGTGCGCCGCCGGAACGGCGCCGCGCGGTGGCGACCGATACTGGCGCCGGCATCGCGCCAGCCCTGGCGATGGTGGCAACGGAAGAACCCGCGCCGCTTCCCGACGCCCTGAACGGCTTCTGGCTCGCCGACGAGCACGAGATCACCACCCAGCGCAGCACACAGCTCGCCACGCAGTTGCGCCACGTCGCGATGCCCCCGCGCGAACTGCAGCACTTCATGGCGACGGACATCATGGCGGGCAACGCGGCCCAGGAACTTTCCGAGCTGGTGATGAGCGAGCCGCGACTGGCGGCGAAGGTGCTGGGGCGGGCGAACTCGCCTTTCTACGGGCTGCAGTCACCGATCGCGAGCGTTGCCCACGCGATCACCTACCTCGGCATGAACACGGTGCGCAACATGGCGCTCAGCTTCGTGCTGCAGGAATCCTTCGCGGTAGAGGATGCCGCGCTCGGCCGCTATTGCGACAGCGTCTGGGAGGCGGGACGGATTGCCTCGGAACTCTGCTCCCTGCTCGCGCCCCGCCTCGGTTTCCCCGATACGGGCACGCTCGGCACGCAGACGATACTTTCCTTTCTCGGCGATCTCGCGGTGCCGTCGCTGCTCGGCGACGAAGCCGGCGCGATCCAGGAACTCGATTTCGTCGAACGGCTCCGGTTCGAGCAGGAGCAGCTCGGCGCCAGCTCGGTGCTGCTCGGCACGATCGTGATCCGCGCGTGGGGACTGCCGGCGCCCATCGTCGATGCGGTTGCGGCCGCGGGACGCGTCGTGGTGACACCCGTGGAGCAGGCCGATCCTGCCCAGGCGCCGCGCAGCGCGCTGATCTACAGCTGCGCGCGCATCGGCGAGGCGATCGCGCGGCAGCGCATCGCAGGACCCGATGAGATCGAGCTGAGGAATGCCGCCGCGCCCGAGCTGCACCACCTGCAGGGCTACCTGCGCCTGCCGCAACTGGCGCGGCTACCCGAACTGCTGCACGCGCCCGACGTGCGGCTGGCACTGGCGCGCACGATCGCGGCCGTGCGCAACGCAGCGGCGCCGGGCTGAGGCGACATCGCGTCGGGCCCGCGACGCGCTGCCTGCGGCAATCAGGGCTCCAGCAGTGCGCGCATGACCCGCTGCATCACGCGGGCGGTGGCGGCGCGATCCATCCCGGGATGACGCACCCCGCGAATCTGCAGCCCTTCGTAAAGCGCCGAGAGAACTTCGCAGCGGCCCTCGGGATCGCTGAGCCTGTCACCGTGGCCGCTGGCAATGCGCAGGGTTTCGCCGACCTTGCGCCGGACCTCTTCATCTGCCTGGCGCACCAACGCCGCCACCGCCGGGTTGCGCGCCGCCTCGGCCAGCACCTCCAGCAGCAGCGGACCGCGCGGGCCCTCCACCGCGCGCTCCAGCCCGTGCGGCACGTGCTCGACCATGGCGCGAGCCCAATCCTCGTGGCTGCGGATCTCGTCGTCAATGGCGAGGATCTGCTGCTGATCGCCGGCCACGATGGCCGCGATGATCGCTTCCTTGTTGGCGAAGTAGTGATAGATGTGCCCGACGCTCATCCCCGCTTCGCGCGAGATCTGCGCCATGCTGGCACCGTGGAAGCCATGGCGCTGGAAGCACGCCGCGGCGGCCGTAAGAACCTGCTCGCGGCGCATCTGCCCCCGATCCTTGTCGCAACACTCGGCACCCATGGTATTAATTCTCCCCTCGCCACGCTGACAGCCAGCGTAATGGTAGCTTGACGCGCAGCATACACCTAAATAGAATGAACGCTCAATCTATTTGTTGGGGCGTACCCGATACCCCCTGCCCCGAGGAGCGTTCCGATGATCCAGAGCCTGCAGCGTGCCACCATGCTGACAGCCCTTGTCCTGCTCGCGGCCTGCGGCAACGACGGGGCCGGGACCCCGGCCGCGCCGCCGCCACCCGAAGTGGGCGTGCTCACGATCGAGCCGCGTGAATTGCAGTTGAACGTGGAACTGCCCGGCCGCACCTCGGCTTACCTCGTGGCCGAAGTGCGCCCGCAGGTGAGCGGGATCGTTCGCGAACGCCGGTTCACCGAGGGCGCGGAAGTTGTCCGGGGCGCCCCGCTCTATGTCATAGACCCCGACACCTACCAGGCCGAGGTAGCCACCGCCGAAGCGGCCCTCGCGAAGGCCGAGGCTGCCGCCAACACCGCGCGGCTGCGTGCCGAGCGCTTTCGCGCGCTGGTGGCCAGGCACGCCGTGAGCCAGCAGGATGCCGATGACGCCAACGCCGCCGAGCAGCAGGCCGTGGCGGAAGTGGCGCAACAGCGCGCCCAGCTGGCACGCGCGCGCATCGACCTGCAGCGCACCCGAATCACCGCGCCGATCAGCGGGCGCATCGGCAAGTCGGATGTCACGCCCGGCGCGCTGGTGACCGCCGACCAGCCCCAGGCGCTCGCCACCGTGCAGCAGCTCGACCCGATGTACGTGGACATCACGCGCTCCAGCCAGGACCTCCTGCGGCTTCGTGACGACATGCAGGCCGGGCGCCTGCAGGGCGCGCAGAGCGACGCCGCGGTGGTTACGCTCGTGCTCGAGGATGGCAGCACCTACCCGCACCCGGGTCGTCTTGCGTTCTCCGACGTGACGATCGATCCCACCACTGCCAGCGTGACCCTGCGCGCCGTGTTCCCCAATCCCGAGCAGCGGCTGCTGCCCGGCATGTACGTGCGCGCGATGCTTGCCGAGGGCGTGCGCGCCGAGGCGATACTGCTGCCGCAGCAGGCGCTGATCCGCGATGCCCAGGGCAATGCCTCCGCCCTGGTGCTCGACGAGAACGCCACCGCGACCCTGCGTCCGCTGCAGGTGGGCCGCAGCGTGGACGGCAACTGGCTGGTCGAGTCCGGCCTGCGGCGCGGTGAAGTCGTGGTGCTCGACGGGCTGCAGAAAGTGCAGCCCGGCACCCGCGTGGTGCCGGTGGCCCGGACGGTCGCGCCGATGGCCGTCGCCGCAAGAACGACGCACTGATGGCCGCCTTCTTCATCGAACGCCCCATCTTCGCGTGGGTCATCGCGATCGTCGTGATGCTCGCCGGCGCGCTGTCGATACGCACGCTGCCGGTCAGCCAGTATCCCGAGATCGCCCCACCGTCGGTGAGCGTGAGCGCGAGCTACCCCGGCGCCTCGGCGCGCACGCTCGAGGACACCGTCACGCAGGTGATCGAGCAGAACATGAAGGCGCTCGACGGCCTGCTGTACATGTCCTCGACCAGCGACTCGGCCGGAAACGCCTCGGTCATGCTGAGCTTCCAGCCCGGCACCGACATCGACATCGCCCAGGTGCAGGTGCAGAACAAGCTGCAGCTGGCCACGCCGATGCTGCCGCGCGAGGTGCAGCAGCAGGGGCTGCGCGTGAACAAGGCGATGTCGAACCTCCTGCTGGTCGTGGCCTTCTACTCCGAGGACGGCAGCATGGCCGAGCTGGAGATCGCCGACTACGTGGTCTCGAACGTCCTCGACAGCATCAGCCGCGTGAAGGGCGTGGGTGACATCCGCGTGCTCGGCGGCGCACAGGCCGCGATGCGCATCTGGCTCGATCCGGCCAGGCTCCACAGCTTCGCGCTGACACCGGCCGATGTGCGCGCGGCGATCGAGGCGCAGAACGCCCAGGTCTCGGCGGGCGAGCTCGGCGGCACGCCGGCCATCCCCGGGCAACAGATATCGGCCACCATCAGCGCACAGTCGCGACTGCAGACGCCCGAGCAGTTCGGCGCCATCCTGCTGCGCGTCAATACCGACGGCTCGACGCTGCGCCTGCGCGACGTGGCGCGCATCGAGCTCGGCAGCGAGACCTACAGCGTGCGCAGCCGCTTCAACGGCAAGCCGGCGGCGGGCCTCGGCATCATGCAGCAATCCGGCGCCAATGCGCTGGAGACCGCCGCGGCCGTGCGTGCGCGCCTCGCCGAGCTAGAGGCGCACTTTCCGCCGGGCCTGCACCTCGCGGTCCCGCACGACACCACGCCCGTGGTGAAGGAATCCATCCGCGGCGTGGTGATCACGCTGCTGGAAGCCATCGGGCTGGTCTTCCTGGTGATGCTGCTGTTCCTGCAGAACTTGCGCGCCACGCTGATCCCCACGCTCGCGGTGCCCGTGGTGCTGCTCGGCACCTTCGCGGTGCTGGCGGCCTTCGGCTTCGGCATCAACACGCTCACGATGTTCGCGATGGTGCTGGCGATCGGCCTGCTGGTCGATGATGCGATCGTGGTCGTCGAGAACGTCGAACGCGTGATGCGCGAGGAAGGATTGCCCGCGCGCGAGGCGACGCGCAAGGCCATGGGACAGATCAGCGGCGCGCTGGTCGGCATCGCGCTGGTGCTGTCGGCGGTGTTCGTGCCGATGGCCTTCTTCGGCGGCTCCACCGGCCTGATCTACCGCCAGTTCTCCATCACGATCGTCTCGGCGATGGTGCTGTCGGTGCTGGTGGCGCTGATCTTCACGCCGGCGCTGTGCGCCACGCTGCTGCGCCCGCACGCGGGCGGCGAATCGGCGCATGGCCTCTTCGGCTGGTTCAACCGCGTTTTTGCCGCGGCCACCGGGCGCTACACTGATACCGTCGCCGCGTGGCTGCGCCGCGGCCTGCGCTACCTGGTGCTCTACGCCGTGCTGCTGGCTGCGCTGGCACTGCTGTTCATGCGCCTGCCGACGGCCTTTTTACCCGAGGAGGACAGCGGCTTCATCGTCACGATGGCGCAGCTGCCGCCGGGCGCGACGCTGGAGCGCACGCAGAAGACCATGGAACACATCAGCCGCCACTACCTCGAGAACGAGAGCGCGCTGGTCACCAAGGTGTTCGCCACCAGCGGCTTCAGCTTCGCCGGCAGCGGCCAGAACGCCGGCCAGGCCTTCGTCGAGCTGAGTCCCTGGGAAGAGCGCACCGATCCGTCGCAGGGCGTGCAGACGCTCGCCGAGCGCGCGCGGCAGGCACTGCGGTCCCTTCCCGACGGCATCGCCTTTCCCATGGTTCCGCCCCCGGTGCGCGAGCTGGGCAACGCCACCGGCTTCACGCTGTTCCTGCAGGACCGCGGCGGACTGGGCCATGCCGCGCTGATGGACGCGCGCAACCGCCTGCTCGGGATGGCCGAGCAGCACCCGCAGCTGCGCGGCGTGCGCCCGAACGGACTGGAGGACACGCCACAGCTGCAACTCGACATCGACCACGACAAGGCCAGCGCGCTGGGACTCTCGGTCGCCGGCATCAACGACGTGCTCTCCACGGCCTGGGGCGGGCGCTACGTCAACGACTTCATCGACCGCGGTCGCGTGAAAAAGGTCTATGTGCAGGGAAATGCCGAAGCGCGCATGCAGCCCGAGGACCTGGAAAAATGGTACGCGCGCAACGACAAGGGCCAGATGGTGCCGTTCTCGGCCTTCGCCTCCGCGCACTGGACCTACGGCTCGCCACGACTGACGCGCTACAACGGCATACCCGCCGTGGAGATCCAGGGCCAGGCGGCGCCCGGAGTAAGCACCGGGCAGGCCATGCAGGCGATTGCCGGCATCATTGCCGAGCTGCCGCCCGGCATCGGCTTCGAATGGACCGGCGTCTCGCTGCAGGAGCAACAATCCGGCGGCCAGGCACCGCTGCTCTACGCGCTGTCGCTGCTGGTGGTGTTCCTGTGCCTCGCCGCGCTCTACGAGAGCTGGTCGATCCCCTTCGCGATCATGCTGGTGGTGCCGCTCGGTGTGTTCGGCGCCGTGCTCGCCGCGACGCTCGCCGGCAAGGCCAACGACGTGTATTTCCAGGTCGCGCTGCTGACCACGATCGGCCTGTCGGCGAAAAACGCGATCCTGATCGTGGAGTTCGCCAAGACCCGCCAGGAACACGGCGCGGGCCTGGTCGAGGCCACGCTGGAAGCCTGCCGCCTGCGGCTGCGCCCGATCATCATGACCTCGCTGGCTTTCGTCTGCGGCGTGCTGCCGCTCGCCACCGCCGATGGTGCCGGCTCGGGTGCGCAGAACGCGATCGGCACCGGCGTGGTCGGCGGCATGATCTCGGCCACCGTGCTCGCGATCTTCTTCGTGCCGCTGTTCTACGTGCGGGTGCGGCGCCGCTTCGCCGCGGAGCGCTCCCCGACCGGCACCGATTGATGATCGGGATGAGGTGAACCGCAGATGACGACGGAAATTGCTTCCCGCGAGCCCGGTTGGGCGGAACTGCTGCGCGGCCACCTGCGCGAGCACTCGCTCGCGGCACTCGGGCTGGGTTGCGCGCTCGTGGCCGTGCTGGCGCTGCTGGCTCAGAGCATCGCGCAGGTGCTCGGCGGCGAGGCCGCGCCGGGGCTGCGGCTGGCGCTGCTGGGCGGCGCGGCGGGCTTCGCAACAACCACGCTCGGTGCGCTGCCCGCACTGGCGCTGCGCGGCCTGCCCCAGCGCATCGAGGACAGCCTGATGGGGCTCGCGGCCGGCATGATGCTCGCCGCGAGCGCGTTCTCGCTG
>DAORUQ010000003.1:0-47871 GCA_035433265.1 Pseudomonadales bacterium
CTAGTGGAAGAGCTGCGTCGACCCGGCCCCATTGGGCGAGGCGGAATCCGGCGAAGCGCTGCTGCGCCCCGCCGAGCGCCCGAAATCTGTGATTTCGGGCCGGGCCCGAAGGGTATTCACGGCGAGTCCGAACGGGTGACTCGCCGCCCCGGTGCGCTGGCACTGCGCAGGGCAACGAATGGTTTCCGGATTTACGCAGCAGGAGCAGGACAATGGATTTCGGATTCTCGGAAGAACAACGCGACATACAGAACCTGGCGCGGCAGATCCTGAAGGACCTGGTGTCGCCGACGACGCTGGCGGCGTATGACGGCTACGCGAGCGAGCGTTTCGACCGGGCGCTGTGGGGCAAGCTGGCCGAGGCCGGGCTGCTCGGCGTGGCGGTGCCGGAGGAGCATGGCGGCATGGGCTTCGGTTTCATGGAGGTCGCGCTGCTGATGGAAGAGGCCGGGCGCAGCATCGCGCCGGCGCCGCTGGCCGTGCACATGGCCGGCGGCATCGTGCCGATCGCGCGCTTCGGCAGCGCGGAACAGAAGGCCCGGTTGCTGCCGGGCGCGGCGAGCGGCGAGATCGTGCTCACGGCGGCGCTGGAAGAACAGTTCGCGCTGGATGCCTGCGAGCCCGCCACCACGGCGCGCGCCGAGGGCGGCGGCTACCGCGTGAGCGGCGAAAAGTTCGCGGTGCCCTTCGCGCACTGCGCGCAGCGCGTGCTGGTGGGCGCCATGAGCGATGCCGGTCTCGTGGTGCTGCTGCTCGACCCGCGGGCCGCCGGCGTCACGCTCACCGCCATGAAGACCTCGAGCTACGAGCCGCAGTCGCTGCTCGTGCTGGACAACGTGCTGGTCCCGGCCGCCGACGTGCTGGCCGGCCCGCAGCACGGCGCCGAGGTGATGCGCATCGTGACCGAGCACCTGACGGTGGCGCTGTGCGCGCACCAGTTGGGAGTCACCGACACGCTGCTGCGCCAGACCGCGGCCTACACCTCCGAGCGCAAGCAGTTCGGGGTGCCGATCGCGACGTTCCAGGCCGTGGGCAATCGCGCGGCGGATCGCTTCATCGACGTCGAGTGCCTGCGCCTCACCACGTACCAGGCCGCCTCGCTGCTGGCCTCGGGTGCCCCGGCCAGCGTGGAAGTGGACATCGCCAAGATCTGGGCCGGCGACGTGGGCCACCGCGCGAGCTACACGGCGCAGCACCTGCATGGCGGCGCGGGCGTGGATCGTGGCAATGCGCCGTGGCGCTACTGCCTGTGGGCGCGCCACAACGAACTGACGCTGGGTTCGACCGCGTCGCGCCTGGCCAGCCTGGGGCAGCGCTGCGCGAACGGTGAGGCGGTGGTCGACTGAGTACGACGATGGACGTGGAACGCGGCCGGGTGGCGCGGATCACAGACCGAAGCAGTTCGCGTAATAGGTCACGGTCCCCGGCCAGTCGCTGAACACGCCCAGCACACCCACCTGGCGGCCGAGGACGTCCAGCGCCTCCATCGCGACGCCTTCGTTCCCGCGCTGTGCCAGCACATCACTGATGTTCTGGTAGTAGAAGCCGCCGTTGCCGCCGGCGAGGAGGCCGGAGCGCTCGAGGGTCCAGGTGATCATGTCCAGGCCGACCGACCTGGCGTCGCGAGCGGCAGCGGAAGGCACCAGTGCGCCGTTCTCGCTGGAGATCAGCGCCCACATCGGCGGCGCCCAGATCCTCACGCCCTGGTTCGCCAGCTGCGCGAGTTCCGCCCGGTCCGGCAGCTCATCGGTGACGTTGGCGTCGTCGAGGAACACGGCCTGCCTGCCGAAGTCCGGTTCAGACCGGATCCAGTGCAGCACGTCGTCGAGGTCGAAGGATTGCGGCCACACCGCGGCGGGGCGCACGCCGGATTGCCTGTACTCGTCGATCATCTTCTGCGCATAGTCGCGCTGGCTGAATCCGTCGAAGGGCATCGTCACGCTGGGGCTCTTGAGCTCGGGCGTCATCTTCACCCCGAGTTTCCTGAACAACGCGATGCTCTCGCGGTGGGTCATCAGCGTGCCGCTGGAGGCGCCGGCATAGAGATCGGTGCGCCAGTTTGGCGTACCGGCGACGTATTCCTGCACGGTTCGTGCGTCGGGATCGAACGCATCCATCTTGCCCTTGAGGGTCCTGAACTCGGCGAGCGTGATGTCGCTCGTCCGGCATTCGGCATTCGCCGCCGTCAAACGATTGCCCTCGGCATCGAAAGTCGCCGGCGTGAACGGCGTTGTGCACTTCACCGCCAGCTCCGGGACCAGCAGGATGTTGGTCGTGGTGTGCAGGTCGTTCTGTGAATGACGGCACACCAGTTCCTTGTCCCTGGTGAAGGTGACGTCGCACTCGACGATGCCTGCACCCATTCGTGCCGCGGCCTCGTAGGACTCGCGCGTGTGCTCGGGGAACTGCAGCGGGGCGCCGCGGTGTCCGATCGAGAAATCCGTCTTCCTGAACGGCTTGTTCCTGCAGTCCTGCGAGCCGAGCCGCTGCTTGAGCGGACTGTCGTCCATGTCGGCGACCAGGAAATAGGGGCGTGGACCGACCTGGATATTGAGTACTTCCGGGGCCGCGAGCGCGGGCATGGCGAGCAGTGCGCCGAGAACAAGTGTCGCGAGCTTGTGCATTTGCCGAACTTTCTCGCGGAGCTCGCGGGCAGCGGCGCGCATTTCGTGTCGCCGTGCCGAGCGTCCGCTCGATGGCATCAGCGCTTCACGTGCTCGATATCCCCCTGGTCCACCAGGTTCCATTCGCCGGCGTTGCGGAACAGGCGCTTCTCCAGGCGCGGGTAGTCGACCACGTCGTGCGCCAGGCGCTGGCCCACGACCAGGCAGACCAGCGGCTCGGCGCCGTCGTTGATCAGCTCGTGCGCGATGCCGTTCGCCGGGCAGCCGATGAAGTCGCCCGGGCCGATCGGCTGCAGCTGCTCGCCCAGCACCGCCAGCCCGCGCCCCGAGAGGACGTAGATGCACTCTTCCTCGAAGTGGTGCACGTGGTACTCCGTCGACTGGTGTCCCGGGTCGACCGTGATCAGGTGTGCGCCGAGGTGCTGCATCCCGACCGCGTCTCCCAGTGACTTGTTCAACCGCTCGGCGGCGGGATTCAGGTAGTGCACCTTGCGCACGCCTTCCATTTCCTCGATCTCACGGGCAGACAGGTACATCGTTCGATTCTCCGGTGCTGATGCCGGCCAGTATACTGTCCGGCGCCGGGGCTTCGGCCCGGCAGGAATCACGATATTGCCACGGACGTGTTACCGATGTGCGGGCGCTACAACATCCATGACGATCCCTGGCTGCAGACGCTGCTGCGCGAGCTCGGCGTGGAGATGCGCATCCCCACCCGCGTGAACATCGCGCCCACCGAGGCGGTGCCCGCGGTGATCGAGGAGCAGGGCAGGCGCTGCCTGCGCGAGATGCGCTGGTGGCTGGTCCCCTCGTGGGCGCCGGAGATCGACCAGCGCTACTCGATGTTCAACGCGAAGGCCGAGACGCTCGGCACCAGCCGTGCCTTCCGCGGTCCGCTGCGCCACCGTCGCTGCATCCTGCCGGCGTCGTCGTTCATCGAGTGGACCGACGCCGGCGGTCACAGGCAGCCATGGCTCATCCGTCCCGAGCGCGGCGCGATCGCTTTCGCCGGGCTGTGGGACGTGTGGGAGAAGGAGGGCAATCACCTCGAGTCGTGTGCCATCATCACCACCGATGCAGCCCCCGGCATCGACCGCCTGCACAACCGCATGCCGGTGATGCTGCGCGAGCGGGATTTCGCGCGCTGGCTGGACGTCGACACGCCGCTCGGAGATCCCTCGGATATCCTGCATTCGCGCCTGCCTCATCCGTTTGTGCTTGCGCCGGTCTCGCCGGCCGTAAACAATTCGCGCCACAAGAGCGAGGCGCTGCTCGCGCCGGTTGGCGAGGAGGAGCGGGTCGAGGCGGTGGGGCAGTGGGCGAAATGAGGGAAATGGGAGAAATGAGCGATGACCGATTCCCTGCTCCCGGAGCAGCGGCACTGGCTGCCGACGGCAGCCTGCTGCTGGGTGCGCGGCGCATTCCCCTGCCGGCCTCGGTGAGCCCGGAGGCGCGTGCCTTCCTGGCGATGCCGCGGGTGACGCTCGGCGAGCGTCCGCCGCTGGCGGACAAGGAGGCGTGGCGGCGCTGGGTCACTACGATGAACCTCGGCAGCGAGCCGCGTGTGGCGCAGATGATGGCGCTGGTAGGGGATCGCGTGCGCGTCGAGACGCGCACCATCGCCGGCGTGGTCGTGCATGTCGCCACTCCAGCCGAATCACACCCGTCGCGCCGAGACTGGCTGCGCATCACGGTCCATGGTGGCGGGCTGGTCTACATGGGCGGCAGCTATGCGCGCGCCGAGGCGGGCCTGGTTGCGTTGCAGTCGGGTTGCGAGGCCTGGTCGGTGGATTACCGCATGCCGCCGGACCATCCCTATCCGGCCGCGGTGGACGACGTGGTTGCCGCGTATCGCGCCGCGCTCGCGACGCGTGCGCCGGGATCGGTCGCGATTTCGGGGGCTTCCGCCGGCGGCAATATCGCGGCGGCCGCGGCGCTGAAGGCTCGTGACCTGGGCCTGGCGTTGCCCGGTGCGCTCGGCCTGTTCACGCCCGAGTGCGATCTCACGGAATCGGGCGACAGCTTTGTCACGAACCTCGACGTCGACAACGTGCTGCCCGGACCGCTGCCCGAAGAGATCGCGCTCTACGCCGACGGCGCGGACCTGCGGCACCCTTACCTGTCGCCGCTGTTCGGCGATTTCGCGCCCGGCTATCCGCCGACGCAGATCCAGACCGGCACGCGCGACCTGTTCCTGTCGAACTCGGTGCGCATGCATCGCGTGCTGCGCGCCGCCGGCGTGAGCGCGGAACTGCACGTGTGGGAGGCGATGCCGCACGGCGGCTTCGGATTCGATGCGCCGGAAAACGCCGATGCGCGACGCGAGTTCAACGACTTTCTCGAACGACACCTCGGATAACACAAGGAGCGCGCACGCGTGGCAACACAGATGGGAAACTCGACGGAAATGCACGCGGAGTTGCTGGGCCTGCCGCCCTGCGACCAGGTCGGCTTCGTGGTGCGCGACCTGCAGGCCGCGATGGCGATGTACGCACCGCTGTTCGGGCCGTTCAGCACCATGGACGGCTCGGTGAAGCAGGCCACCTACCGTGGCCGCCTTGCCGACGCCGGGCTGCAGATCGCCTTCGGGCGCAGCGGCAATCTCGAGATCGAGCTGATCGAGTGGACGGGCGGCGAGAGCCCGCACCGCGAGTTCATCGAGGCCGGGCGCGAGGGCATGCATCACATCCGTTTCCGCGTCGAGGACACCGACCACTGGGTCGAGCGCCTGCGCCCGCTCGGTTATGAGGCCGTGTGGTACAAGCGCTGGTCGGCCGACACCGTGTTCGCGTACCTGGAGCGCCCGGGCGATCCCACGCTGATCGAGTTCCTGCAGATGCCCCCCGGCGGTCCGGGAGCCTGATCGTCCGATCGCGGGGAGCGCTGCACATGATCGAGCTCGCGCCGGGCGTCGCGGTGGCCGACGAGGAGATCGAGATCAACGCGATCCGCGCCCAGGGTGCCGGCGGGCAGAACGTGAACAAGGTCTCCAACGCCGTGCACCTGCGCTTCGACCTCGGCGCCTCGTCGCTCGACGTTGAACTGCGCGAGGCGCTGCTCGCGCTGCACGACCAGCGCATCAGCAAGGATGGCGTGATCGTGATCAAGGCCCAGCGTTTCCGCAGTCTCGAGAAGAATCGCGACGATGCGCTGCAGCGCCTGCGCGAGCTGGTGGCGCGCGGGCTGCTGCGCCGCGCGCCGCGCATCGCCACGCGGCCCAGCCGGAGCGCGCAGCGCAAGCGCGTCGACGAAAAGAGCCGGCGCGGGCAGATCAAGGCCGCGCGCGCCCCGGTGCGCCGCGACGACTGAGGAGCCTCTCGATGGACCCCGTGATATTCCTTTGGCTGATTGCCATCGCGCTGGTGGCGGCCGGCGTGGCCGGGCTGGTCCTGCCGGTGCTGCCGGGCGCTGCGCTGCTGCTGGCCGGACTGGTGATGGCGGCGTGGATCGAGGAGTTCCAGTACGTCGGGGTCGGCACGCTGGCGGCGCTGGCCGTCCTCGGCTGCCTGATCTTCGCGGTGGACTTCGTCGCGGGCTCGTTCGGGGCGCGCCGCTTCGGAGCCTCGCCGCGTGCGGCGCTCGGCGCGGCGCTCGGCGCGCTTCTTGGTCTATTCTTCGGGTTGCCGGGGCTGCTGCTCGGTCCGATGGCCGGCGCGGTGCTCGGCGAGATCAGCGCGCGGCGCACCTGGTCCGAGGCGGGACGCGCCGGTGTGGGCGCCACGCTCGGCCTGGTGCTGGGTGCGGCGGCCAAGCTGGGGCTGGCGCTCACGATGATCGGTATCTTTCTGTTCGTGCGTTTCCTGGGATGACAATGACGCGGATTGCCTTGCTCGTGAATCTCCTGCTGGTGTCCTGGCTGACGGGCTGCGGCTGGATGGACGGGCCGGAGCCCGGGCCGGCGGCGCCGCCGCCGGATCAGCGCCACGGCACGCTGCCCGGGCAGGTGTCGCTCGCGGACCCCGAGGCCGCGCGGGCGGCGCTGCTGGAGCAGTACCTCGACTGGGCCGGCGTGCCCTACCGCATGGGCGGCAGCTCGCGCGAGGGCCTGGACTGCTCCGGCTTCATCCAGCTCACCTACCTGCAGCGCTTCGGCGTCGAGCTGCCGCGCGATACCTCGGCGCAGCGCGGGGTGGGCAGCAAGGTGGCGCCGTCGCGCCTGCTCCCGGGCGACCTGGTGTTCTTCGATACCGGGCCCGCCGAGCGCCACGTCGGCATCTACGTGGGCAAGCGCCAGTTCCTGCACGTTTCGAGCAGCACCGGCGTGATGCTGTCGCGGCTGGACGACGGCTACTGGGGGGCGCGTTTCCGCGACGCGATCCGCGTGGCCGAGCGTTGATGTGGGTTGATTTATGGCAACCCGCATGAACCGCCGGGCCTTGTGCCTTGCCATCGATGGGCGAATACTCTCGAGTACGCACGCGGAGAGCGGTTGTACCGCGCGCGCCGGTCGATCACACGATGCCCTGCGAGCGGAGGTGGATCATGTCCGAGCGAAGACTTTCGAATCGCCAGCCGAGCCTGGTGTTCTACGACCTGAGCTTCGCCGACAGCGGGGAGCGCTTCGGCGAGATGCTCGATCTCTCCAGTGACGGGCTGATGGCCCTGTGCGATGCGCCGGTGCTGCCGGGCAGCCGTGTCGCGCTGCAGCTGGACATCGCGGCGCGCATGCTCGGTACGCGTTCGCTCAGTTTCGCGGCCGAATGCCGCTGGTGCGCGCCGGGTGCGACAGCGGGTGGCTATGCCTGCGGCCTGCGCGTGCTGGCGCAGGACGATGCGTCCTCGCGCCAGCTGCCCCACCTCGCCGCGACCATGGTCTTCGATTCGCTGCGGGCGTTCTGATCAGCGGCCCTGGACGGCCTTGCGCGGCTTGAGCGCCAGCGTGGGTATCAGCGTCAGCAGGAAGGCGATCGCGAGGATCACGAAGCTGTCGCGGAATGCCGCGGCGAGCGCCTGCTGCTGCACCATGCCCTGCAGGAAGGCGCGCGCGGCATGCCATTCCTCGGTGCCGGCGAATCCCAGCGTATGCGACATGCCGCGCAGCAGGCCCAGCATGTTCAACGTCTCGCTGCTGCCGTAGGTCTGCGTCGACAGCAGGTAGTCGGCGTGGTAGATGTGGCGCCGCTCGAGCACCACCGACATCAGGTTCACGCCGAATGCGCCGCCGAGCTGGCGCATGAAGTTGAACGCGGCCGAGGCCTGGCTCAGCCGGCTGATCTCGATGTGGCTGAGCGCGCCGAGCTGCAACGCCGGTATCACCAGCCCGATCCCCAGGCGGCTCAGCACGAGCCACCAGGCGAGCGCCCAGAAGCCGGTATTGGCGTCGGCGCCGGACATGAGCCAGAACGACGTCGCGAAGAAGGCGATGCCGCCGCTGATCAGCAGGCGGTGGTCGAGCACCTCGGCGAGCTTGCCGGCAAACGGAAAGAGCAGTGCCATTGCGATGCCGGGCGGAATCATCAGCGCGCCCGCCCGGGTCGGGCTCAGGTGTTGCACCAGTTGCAGGAACACCGGCACCAGGTAGGTCGAGGCGAAGAGGCCGGCGCCGAAGACGAAGCTGTTGGTCGTCATGATCGTGAAGTTGCGGTTCGCGAACAGCCCGAGGTCGAGCAGCGGGTGCTCGGTGCGCAGCTGCCACCACACGAAGCCCGCGCCGGACACCAGCGCGACGGCGAAGCAGCCGAGGATGTAGTCCGATCCCCAACCCTCCTTCTCGCCGTTGCTGAGTCCGACGAGCAGCGCGATCAGCGCCACGCTGAGCGCGATCATGCCGCTCCAGTCGAAGGGGACGCGGGTGGGCAATGGCTGGCGGGTGGGCATGAAGAACGAGGAAGCGGCCAGCGTCAGCAGCGAGAACGGGATGCCGGCATAGAACACGTAGCGCCAGCTGTACGTATCGATCAGCACGCCGCCGATCGCCGGGCCCATCGCCGGCGCGAGGATGGCGCCGACCGAGGTGATGCCGATCGCAACACCCTGCCTGCCGGGCAGGAACACCTGGAAGATGAGCATCGTGGACACCGGGGTGAGCACGCCGGCGGTGATGCCCTGCATGATGCGGGCGACGATCATGATCCCGGTGTTGGTGGCCAGCCCGCCGAGCAGCGAGCCGGCGAGCAGCAGGTAGGTCGTGATGTGCACGGTCTGGCGCAGCCCCAGCACGCGCACCATCCACGAGCTCGCGAGCATCGCTACCGTTGCCGCGGCCAGGTTCGCCGTCGACAGCCACTGGGCGTCGACCTGGCTGATGCCGAAGGCTCCCATGATGTCGGGAATCGCGACGTTGACGATCGTACCGGCGAGCAGCGCGGCGATGTTGCCGGCGACGATCGTGAGCAGCGCGAACCAGCGGTACTTGAGGCCCCAGGCGCGAAAGCCCGTAGCGAAGCCCGTGTTCGGCGGCAGCCGCGCGATGTAGCTCTCTACCTCGTCGTCAGCGGATGTCAATCGCGACCTCGACCATCATGCCCGGGCGCAGCAGCTCGTCCGCCGGTTCGATCGTGATCTTCACCGGCAGGCGCTGCGTGACCTTGGTGAAATTACCGCTCGGGTTGGTATTCGGCAGCAGCGAGAACTGGCTGGTGGCGGACTGCCCCACGCGCACCACTTCGCCGCGGAACTCGCGGTCGGGGTAGGCATCGACGCTGATCGTGACCTGGTCGCCCGGCTCGACATGGCGGATCTCGGTCTCCCGGATGTTCGCATCGACCCAGATGCGCTGGGGATCGTGCATCAGCAGCAGCCGCTGCCCGGGCACCACGTACTCGCCCACGTGCACGAAGGTCTCGTCGACGGTGCCCTTGCCGGCGCTGGTGATGCGCAAGTCGCCGATCATCACCTTCTGCTTGTCGATCGAGGCGCGGATGCGGTCGCGTTCGTGCTGCAGCCCCCGCAGTTCGTTCGCGAGCACCTGGATCCGGCTCTGCCCGGCCTCGGCTTCCACGACGTTGCCGCGGGCGCTCTCGACTTCGGCCAGCGCACGCTGGTGGAGCTGCTCGGACTGCTGGTGCGCGTTGCGGGCGTTCTCCCACTGCTGCTGCGAGATGATCTGGCGTTCCCGCAGTGACTGCGCGCGCTCCCATTCGCCCTGCTTGAACTGCAGGTCGGACCTGGCGGAGGCGAGCGAGGCCTGCACGGCGTCGAGGTGCGACTTGGCCGAGCTCAGCTGGCCACCGGACTCGCGATCGACCATGTCGATCTGCACCTCGAGGCGCTGGCAGGCCGATTCCATGGACTGGAACTGGGCCTCGAGCTCGGCGAGCGTGAGGCGCGCGGCGCGATCGTCGATCTGTGCGATCAGCGCGCCGGGCAGCAGTTCATCGCCCTGCGAGACGGGGAATTCCACGACCTGCCCGGCGACCTTGGCGCTCACCTCGATCATGCTGGTGGCGATGCGCGCGTCCTCGCTGAAGACGTGCGTGTACCGCTGGTACAGCCACCAGGCAGTGGCGATACCCAGTGCCACGGTCGCGGCGACCAGCAGCGCGCGGCGGCGTGCGCGCTGGTTCATCACGAGTCGATGCTCGGCGGATTGCGCTTGGTTGTCTGCGGACATCAGTGTGCTCCGGCAAATCGGGATTCTGTGGCCTGGGGGGATTCCTCGAGCAGGCGCTGGCGGATCCAGCCGAGGCTGTTCACGAGCAGTTGCGTGCGCCGAGGCCCGAGCGGCTGCAGCAGCGCGGCATGCAGTTGCTCGAAGCGCTGGCGCTTGCCGCTGAGCAGGTGATGGGCGCGGCGGGTCAGGAACAGCCGTTTGGCACGCCGGTCGCGCGGATCGGCGCGCCGTTCCAGCCAGCCGTCCGCCTGCAGGGCGTCGATCACCTTGCCGAGCGGCGCCGCCCCGATCTCGGTGGCATCCGCTATCGCGGTCTGGCGCATCCCTTCGTTGCGGTACACCGTGTTCATGACCAGCCATTGATTGCGCGTGAAGCCCATTTCCGCGAGCCGGGCATCGAAGCGCCGGGTCAGCAGGCGCGCGCACTCGAACAGCACGCTCACGTAGGTTTCGGTCGTGGCGTTCGTGGTGGTGGTGCCGGCAGTGCCGGTAGTGGCAGTGGTTCCGGTGACAGTGTCGGCGGCCGGTGCGGCAATAGCTACGGTCCGCGCGGCGGAGGCGGACGTCGGCGCTGCGGCGCGCAGCGCGTCACGGATGACCAGGAGGCTTTCCAGCATCTGCGCGACCTCCTCGGCATCAAAGCCGCGCAGGTAGTTGGCCTCGATGGCACGGAATCGTTCGGACATCCGCGCCAGGGCCGGTTCGGCCCTGGGCAGCAGCGCGGCGCGGCGTACCCTGCGGTCGGCCGGGTCGGCCTTGCGCTCGATCCAGCCGGCCTGTTCCAGCCAGTCCAGCGCGAGCCCCAGCGGCGCCTTTTCGATGTCCAGCCGCTCGGCCAGCTCCGACTGGCTGATGCCGGGGCGTTCCATCAGGGTGGTGAGTACCCGCCATTTTGCCTGGGTCAGTTGGAGATCGCGTATCGACAGCCCGAAACGGCGCCGGATCAGGCGCGCCGTGTCGTGGATGAGGAAGGCGCAGTTCTGTTCGAAATCCGGAAGCGACATGGGATGACGTAAATAGTAATGCACATATAATATATTCCTGCGTGACTATATGATCCAGTTACTTGTTGGCAAGGCCGCGACCGGAGGCCCAGGGTGCCCCGAGATGCCCGGTGAGCAGGACCTCAGCGTCTGGACAGGTCGATCACTCCCGGGGGCCGGCATTCGTTGATGAACTGGCCGAATTCACGGAACTCCGCCGCTCGCGCGCTGCCCTCGCGCCACACCAGACCGATGTCACGGTAGGACTTGTTGTCGAGCGCATGGGTCTCGATACCGGTGCCCTCCAGCAGCGACGAGCCTTCGGCCATGGCGGGCAGGTAGGTGACGCCGAGGTCCGCCGCCACCATCTGCACCAGGGTATAGAGGCTGCTTGCCGCGAAGCGGTTCAGCTTGTCGGGGCGGCGCAGCCGGCAGGCCGAGAGCGCGTGATCGCGCAGGCAGTGCCCGTCTTCCAGCAGCAGCACGCTCTCGGGCGCTAGCTGATCGACGCGCAGCCGCCCCTTTTCGAGCAGGGGCGAGCCGGCGCGGCAGGCAAGCCGGAAGGGATCGCGGAACAGCGGCAGGACCTCCGCGTTGCGGATGTCCCAGGGCAGAGCCAGCAACAGCAGGTCGAGCTGGCCGTCGAACAGCGAGGCCAGCAGCCGCTCGGTCGTTTCCTCGCGCAGGTACAACTTCATGTGCGCAAAGCGCGCGCTCGCGGCCGGCATCACGCGCGGCAGCAGGAAGGGCGCGATGGTCGGGATGACACCGAGGTTGATGCGCCGCGCCAGCGGCGAGCGCTCGCGTTGCGCGAATTCCACCAGTTCCTCGGCGTCGGCGAGCGTGTGCCTGGCGAGCACGGCCACTTCCTGCCCCACCGCCGTGATCGTGACCTGTTTCGATGTGCGGTCGACCAGGCTCAGCTCGAGCTGAGTCTCGAGCTCGCGGATCGCGATCGAGAACGCCGACTGCGACACGTGGCACTCCGCGGCGGCGCGGCCGAAGTGACGATGACGGACCAGCGCGACGAAATAGCGCAGCTGGCGCAGCGTGGGCATGTGGCTCATGCGTCTCTCCTCATCATTCAGAAAACAGATTGAATCACTAAATTCAATCAATTTCACAATTTATTTTGCCGGCGCCAGAATGGCGCCCGTGTCAAACAGCCTGCGATGCGGGCATGGAGGAACGCAAATGAAACAGTCCGGAATTCGCGACATCGACATCGGCATTCCGCGCGAGCAACGCGCTGCGATCGCGCAGGGCCTGTCGCGCCTGCTCGCAGATACCTACACGCTCTACCTCAAGACGCACAACTATCACTGGAACGTCACGGGACCGATGTTCAACACGCTGCACCAGATGTTCGAGCTGCAATACAACGAGCTTGCGCTAGCGGTGGACCAGATCGCCGAGCGCATCCGCGCGCTGGGGTTCCGCGCGCCCGGGTCCTACCGGGAATACGCCGCACTCACGGTGATCACGGAGGAAGACGGCAGTCCCGATGCCATCGGCATGATCGAGCGCCTGGTCGATGGCCAGGAAGCGGTGATCCGCACGGCGCGCAGCCTGATCCCGGAGGCGGCCGAGGCGCACGACGAGCCCTCCGCGGACCTGCTGACGCAGCGCCTGCAGGTGCATGAGAAGAACGCCTGGATGCTGCGCAGCATGCTGGACTGATCGACGCCCCCGTTGCGGCGGGGGCACGATCCACTTGCCGCGCGCGCGGTGGCACAATGGCGTCACCAACGTGTGTGCGTCAGGGGCGGCTATGGACGTCAGCGGATTGACAGAGCCCGGCTTCGAGCGCGTGCTCGAGGCCTTCGCGCACAACTTCACGGCTCACGGCGACATCGGCGCGGCATGCTGCGTCTACCTGCATGGACGTCCGGTGGTCGACATCTGGGGTGGAACCGCCGATCCGGTGGCGGGCATACCGTGGCGGCAGGACACGGTGCAGCTGGTGTTCTCGGCTGCCAAGGGCCCGACCGCGGTCTGCATCCACCGCCTGGCCGAACAGGGCCTGCTCGACATCGATGCGCCGGTGGCGCGCTACTGGCCGGAATTCGCTGCGGCGGGCAAGGAGCGCATCACCACGCGCATGGTGCTCTCGCACCGGGCGGGTCTGGCCGCGGTCGCGGGCGATCTCGCGCTGGCCGATGTGCTGGCCTGGGATCCGGTGGTCGAGGCGATCGCGGCGCAGGCGCCCGAGTGGGAGCCCGGCAGCGCGCACGGCTACCACGCCCGCAGCTTCGGCTGGATCCTCGGCGAGATCATCCGGCGCATCACCGGCGAGAGCGCGGGACAGCATCTGGCCCGCACGGTCTGCGCGCCGCTGGGCCTTGACTACCGGGTCGGCCTGCCGGCCACGGAACGCGCGCGCTGCGCGCGCCTGGTGCCGCCCGATGCCGACCATTCCGCCGCGGCGGCGCTCGGCGCCAACAGCCTCACGGTGCGCGTCATGACCGGGCCCTCGGGACTGTTCGGCTACAACGAGATGTGGAACCGCGACGACGTTCTCGCCGCCGAGATGCCCTCGTCCAACGGCGTGGGCTCGGCGCGCGCGCTCGCGCGGCTCTACGCGGCGACGATCGGAGAGGTCGACGGCATCCGGCTGCTGCGACCCGGGACGGTGCGCGAGGCGACGCGCGTGGTCTCGCGGGGTCCCGACAGGGTCATTCTCGTCGAGACCTGTTTCGGCCTGGGATTCAGCCTGCCGCCGATGCTCGGGCCCGACTGCGGGCCGAACGCGTTCGGGCACCCGGGCGCCGGAGGCTCGCTGGGCTTTGCCGATCCGGAGGCAGGGCTGGCGTTCGCCTACGTGATGAACCGCATGCGCTTCGAGGCAGGCGGTGATCCGCGCGCCGCCTCGCTGGTGCGCGCGCTGTACGAGTGCATTGGCTGAGACCCGCCGCGCGGGCGTTGATACGGAGACCCCGGATGGAACTGACGATACTGAGCGATTTCGAGATGCCGGGACTTGCCGATGCCATCGCGCGCCAGGGCGCCGGAGCCCGCCTGCTCGGCGTGGCGGCGGACGAGCCGCTGCCGGCGCACCTGCCGGGCGCGGCGCTGCTGACGACGGCGCTGGGCAACCCCCGGCTGGAGGCGCTGCTCGCCGCGGCAAGCGGGTTGCGCTGGCTGCACGTGTTCGGCACCGGGGTGGACAGCTTCCCGCTGCATCTGGTGCCGCCGCAGGTCACGATCACCTGCTCGCGCGGTGCCAGCGCCGTGCCCATCGCGGAGTGGGTGCTGGCGATGATGCTGGCGTTCGAAAAGCAGTTGCCGCAGTCCTGGATCAGCGCGGCCCCGGCGCGGATGTGGCAGGCGAACCTCGGCACGCTGGCCGGCAGGACGCTGGGCCTTGCCGGCTGCGGTGGCATCGGCGCGGCGGTGGCTTCGCGCGCGGCGGCCTTCGGCATGCAGGTGGTAGCGCTGGCGCGCTCGCCGCGCTCCGAGCCACCGCCCGGCGTCGAAATGCTGCGCACGAAGGAGGAACTGTGCGAGCGCGCCGATCACCTCGTGCTGTGCCTGCCGTCCACGCCGGCGACGCGGCATTTCATCGATGCCGCGGCGCTGGCGCGCATGAAGCCCGGCGTGCACCTCGTGAACGTGGCGCGCGGCGCGCTGGTGGACCAGGAGGCGCTGCGCGTGGCGCTCGACGCGGGGCGGGTCGCCTGCGCCTCGCTCGATGTGGCCGAACCCGAGCCCCTGCCCGAGGGGCACTGGCTCTACACGCACCCGCGTGTGCGGCTGAGCCCCCACATCTCGTGGAGCGCACCGCAGGCCTTCGCGGCGCTGCTGGCGGGCTTCCTCGACAACGTGGGACGCTTCGCGCGCGCCGAGGCGCTCAGCGGTATCGTCGACCGCGAGGCGGGTTACTGAGCCCGCCGCTTCCTCAGCGGCGCGTATCCCAGTAGTTGCCTTCCATCATCGCCTCGATCGCGGGGCGGTGCGGGATCATGTCGTCGGGATTCTCGGGGATCGTGCTCTCGCCGAAAAGCGCCTGGCGCCGGCCGATGCGGAACATCACGATGCCGTGACGCAGCGCCGAATAGAACGTGTAGAACTCCATGTCGCGCGGCTGGTGCCCGGTGGCGGCGGCATAGGCGGCCGACATCGCATCGAGGCGCATCATGTCGGGGAGGCCGGGCAGCCCGACCAGCGGCGTGAAGTCCTGGAAGAAGTGGTGGATGTAGATCATCCAGCCGAGATCGATCTCGCGCGGCCCGGTGGCGACCATCTCCCAGTCGAGCACGGCGCTGGGCTGGAAATCCACGAACAGCATGTTGCCGATGCGCGAGTCGCCCCAGCTCAGCACTTCCGGGCCTTCGTCCTTCGGCCAGTTGGCCTCCAGCCACGCGAAACCGCGCTCGATCAGGGGCGAGCGGATGCCGTCGCCCGCCACCACCCAGTCGTAATAGCTGCGCTGCGAGGCGACGTGACGACGTAGCGCCGTTGCCCCAGCTTCGCGCGGGCGCAGCAGCTCGAGATCCGCGGGGCCGAGCTCGATGGCATGCAGCCTGGCGAGCACGTCCACCGCGCAGCGCTGCAGCCGCTCGCGTTCGCCCGGGCTGGCGCGCAGCAGCCAGGAGTCGAACACGTAGGGCGGCACGTCGGGCGGCGCGTCGCCGTCGGCGCGCTCCATCACGAAGAACGGCGCCCCGAGGTGCGAGGCGTCGGCCTCGTACCACAGCATGCGCGGCACCGGCGCGCTGGAACGCTCGCGCGCGAGTTGCATCACGCGAAACTGCTTCAACAGGTCGTATTCGGGGAAAACCGGCATCGCGCCCGCATCCGGCGGCAGGCGCGCGACGCAGCGAAGCGAACGCTCGACACCGTCCTCGCGCAACTGCAGGTCGAACAGCAGCGTTTCGCTGGACATGCCGTTGCTTTGCGGCGCCGACAGCTCGCCGAGGCGGGCGTCGGCACCGAGTTTCTGCTTCAGCCAGGCTTGCAGGTCGCGCTGCAGATGCGCGCGGTCGCGCGTGGAGGTGATGGGGCGCGCCGAGTCGGTCTTGATCTCCACGAAGCGGATCTCCTGAGGGTATGCGTGCTGGGACGCGCCAGCATAGCGCCGAAGCCGCGCACCGGCGCGATCCTGAGAAAACCGTAATGCGACAGCTGTCCCGCCATGGTCGCGCCTGGTGCTCAAGCCGGCGCACCGGCACGGAACAGGCGTGCGATGCGCGCCAGCAGCAGGCGCACGCCGCGCCAGAGCTTCGGCAGCAGCCAGGCCAGCAGCAGCAGGAACAGCGCGGCCACGCCGAGGAACAGCCACGGGTGAAACACCGCGAGCCACATCGCGCCGATCGCCAGCACGTCCTCGCCGAGCGAGGCGCCCCAGTTGCTGAAGGGTTCCGGCGAGGTGTTGAGCAGCAGGCGACCACCGGCCTTGGTCGCGTGCGTCCCGGCAGCAAGTCCCGCGCCGAGGATGCCGGATGCGACGGCGAAGTCCGGGCCGACCGGCGCCGCGGCGGCCGCGGCGAGCAGCCCGCCGGCGGGTATGCGGATGAAGGTGTGCAGCGCATCCCACAGCGAGTCGAGGCCGGGAATCTTGTCTGCCACGAACTCTGCGAGGAACATCGCGCTGGCGGCGCCGAGCACCAGCGGGTGCTGCAGCAGTTCCATCCCGGGTGGCAGCTCGACGCCGGCGAAGCGCCCCAGCAGGCCCAGCACCAGCATCACCGCGTAGAGGTTGATGCCGCTCGCGAGCGCCGCGCCGGCGGCGAGCGCGATGAGCTGCACCGTATCCGCGTACTGTTCCATGGGGCCTCCGGACTGTGCTGCGCCCGATGCGACGGGTATGGGGTGGATGCGGAGGCTACGGCGCAACCCGCGCGCTGCGCGGGGATTTGCCGGTCCAGCGCTTGAACGCATGGCTGAAGCTCGGCGCGTCGGCGTAGCCGAGGCGCAGGGCGATGTCCTCGACCGAGAGTTCCGTCGCCTGCAGGTACTCGAGCGAGAGGTTCTTGCGCACGTCCTCCAGCAGTTCCTTGAAGCTGGTGTCCTCGACGGCGAGCTTGCGCTGGATCGTGCGCGGCGTGGTGCACAGGCGTTCGGCGATGGTCTCCAGGCTCGCGAGCTGGTTCGGCAGCTGCACCAGGTGCTGGCGGATCAGCTCGGCGAAGCTGCCGCCGCGCTCGAGCTCGGCGCAGATGCGTTCGCACTGCGCCGCGAAAACACGTGCCGAGGCGGTTTCGCTCTGCACCAGCGGCTCGCTGAGGAAACTCCCCGGGAAGCGGAAGTCATTGGTCGGGGCGCCGAAGTTGATCGGGCAGCCGAAGAAATCGGCGTAGGCCTGTGCGTAGCCGGGTTCGGGCTGCGCCACGTTGACCTCGATCAGCGGCAGGCGCTTGCCAAGAGCCTCGGCGGCAATGGTGTAAGAGGCCGCGAGCCCGCGGTCGATCATGTACTGGTGGCAGCCGCCCAGGTCGCGCTGCTTGCCGAGCGCGATGATCGCCACCCCGTCCTCGGTGCGCAGCGACCAGTGCATGTAGGTCCAGGTCATCAGGATGTTGCGAAACAGCACGCCGAAGGCATCGACGAGGTTCGAACTCGTCATCACCGCGAGCCCCAGCATGCCGTAGGCCGACAGGTGGTAGCGCGGCCCCAGGCGCAGGCCGAGGTCGGGCTGCTCGAGTTGCGCGAGCGCGCGCTCGGTGAAGCTCAGTTCCTGGGCCGGACTCAGCTTGTAATCCGGGTCGGCCAGCGCGCCCGGCGGGATGCGTGCCGCCGCGAGCATGGCCTCGACGTCCGCGCCGTGCTGGCGCAGCAGGCTGATCAGCGGGTTCAGTCCGTAGATCAGGTGCCGGACATTGCCCGGTTTGGTCCTGGTTTCCAGCAGCATGGGCGGCGGTGCCTGATGGTTCGTTATTGCAATCGCGCTGTCGCAAACTAACAAGTTAATTGTCGTGCGTAAACATCTGCGCGGCGCCCCGGCTCGGCTATAAATGGCAGCCATTGCGATGGCCCAAGCCCATCGCCACGACTTTGCATACCGAGCAACAACTTCAACAGCCGGAAGCAGGAGGTCGCCATGAGCGCCATCGAATGGCCCGAAACCCCGCGGGGCAAGCTCACGATATCGGGGGCAGAGCCGCCGTTGCCGCCCGCGATCGCGGAATTCCAGAAGACGCTGCGCGAGTTCGCGGTGAACGTGATGCGCCCGACGGGCATCCAGCTCGACCGGATGAGCGCCGAGGAGGTCATCGCGCCGGGGTCGCCGTACTGGGACTTGCGCCGCAAGTACCTCGATCTCGGGATCAACATGGAGACCCTCGGCTCGTTCTCGCCCGAGGACTTCAGCGTTGCCTTCCCGCTGATCTTCGAGGAGCTCGGCTACGGTGATGCGGGCCTCGCCATCTCGATGGGAGCGGCGATCCTGCCGATGTATCTCGCGGCCAAGTTCGGCAACCAGTTCCTGCTCGAGCGCTTCCCCGACACCCTGATCGGCTGCTGGGGCATCACCGAGCCCGATCACGGCAGCGATTCCCTCGATCCGAACAAGCAGATCCTCGATGCGCGCGGCCAGTACGGACGCCCCAACTGCGTGGCGACGCTGCGCGGCGACAAGGTGATCATCAACGGCCAGAAGTCGGCCTGGGTGTCGAATGGGCCCATCGCCGAGGTCTGCATCCTCTATTGCGCCGCCGATACCGGCAACGGCCCGGACCCGTACAACGGCTGCGTGCTCGTGCTGCCGATGGATGCGCCCGGCGTGAGCCGCGGCAAGCCGCTGGAGAAGATGGGCCAGCGCGCGCTGCCCCAGGGCGAGATCTTCTTCGACAACGTCGAGCTGTCGAGCGACTACATCCTGGCTGGTCCGGTGGCCTACAAGAAGGCCGTCTACTGCATCCACACCGAAGCCAACGCGCTGATGGGCGGCACCTTCACCGGGGTGGCACAGGCGGCTTTCGACCTCGCGCTGGATTACGCGCACGAACGCAGGCAGGGCGGCGTGCCGATCATCCGCCACCAGTCGGTGCAGCAGCGCCTGTTCCACATGTATCGCAAGGTCGAGATCTCGCGCGCGCTGACGCGCCGCGTGGTGCTGTTCAACAACACCGCGCCGGTTCCGGCGCTGCAGGCCGCGATGACCGCCAAGGTCACCGGCACCCAGAACTGCTTCGATGTCTGCAGCGACGCGCTGCAGCTCTTCGGTGGCAACGGGCTGACGCGCGAATACCCGATGGAGAAGCTGTTGCGCGACGCGCGCGCCTCGATGATCGAGGACGGCTGCAACGAAATCCTGTCGATCAAGGGCGGCTGCTACCTGATCGACGAAGAGCGCCTGCGCGGATGAAACAGAACGCCTGGATCGCCGGCGTCGGCATGACGCACTTCGGCAAGCACATGGACCGCGGGCTGAAGTCGCTCGCGGGCGAGGCCATCACCGCCGCAGTCGCGGATGCGGGGATCGGGCTGAGGGACGTGCAGGCCGCGTGGATGGGCAATGCCGCCGCGGCGGTGATCACCGGTCAGGTGTGCGTGCCCGGGCAGATGGCGCTGCGCGAACTCGGCGTGGGGCGCATCCCGGTGGTGAACGTCGAGAATGCCTGCGCCACGGCGGCGACGGCGTTCCAGCAGGCCTGCACGATGGTGAGCGCGGGACTGTACGACGTGGTGCTCGCCTGCGGCGCTGAAAAGCTCTACCACCCCGACAAGCTGAAGACCTTCTCGGTGTTCAGCGGCGCGGTCGACGTCGAAGCCATGGACCGGGTCGTCAGCGGCATCGCGCGGCGCATCGAGGCGCTGGGCGCGCCGATCGACACCGCGGGCGCCGGCACCACGCGCTCGCTGTTCATGGACATCTACGCGATCTGGGCGCTCTCGCACATGCAGCGCCACGGCACCACGCGCGAGCAGTTCGCGATGGTGTCGGCCAAGAACTCCGTGCACGGCAGCCTGAATCCGAAGGCGCAGTACCGCGACGTGATCACGGTGCAGGATGTTCTGGCCGCGCGCGAGGTCTCGTGGCCGCTGACGCTGCCGATGTGCTCGCCGATCGGCGACGGCGCGGCCGCGGCAATCATCGTGAGCGAACGCAAGGCACGCGAACTGGGCATGCGGCGCGCCATCAGGGTGGAGGCCTCGCAGCTGAGCAGCGGCTGGGATTTCGCCGAGGGCGAGGAATCGGTGGCCGAGGGCTCGGTGCGCGCGTTGTACGAGGCCACCGGCATCGGCGCGCCCGACATCGACTGCATCGAGTTGCACGACGCCTCCGCGCCATCCGAGCTGATGTACTACGAGTACCTCGGGCTGTGTGCGAAGGGCGAGGGCGGGCGTTTCGTGCAGGAGGGCCACTCGCGCCTCGGCGGTTCGAAGCCCGTGAACACCTCGGGCGGACTGATGCGCAAGGGGCACCCGATAGGCGCCACCGGGCTGGCGCAGATCGTGGAGCTCACCGAGCAGCTGCGCGGCGAGGCCGGCGCGCGCCAGGTCGCCGGAGCGAAGGTCGCGCTGGCCGAGAACGGCGGCGGCTACATCGGTACGGATGCCGCGGCGATGGTGCTCACGCTGCTGTCGCGCTGAGCGGGGCGGCACCCCGCGGGGTGCCGGGCGGTCAGCGGGCCGCGCGGGAACATGACAACAACAGGGGCAGATCGCACACGTGAGCGACGAGCGCATTCTCGCCAATCTGATCGCGAGGCAGGCGGCCGAACATCCGGACCTGGATGTGCTGACCTTCGTGGACGTGACGGCCGATGGCGGATTCGCCGAGGAAGTGCGCAGCTTCCGCCAATTGCGCGACAACGGGCAGCGCGTGGCGCAGGCGCTTGGCGATGCCGGCATGCAGGCCGGGGATCGCTTCGCGCTGCTGATGCAGAACCACCCCGAGTTCGTCGACGCCATGGTCGGCTCGAGCATCGCCGCTACCGTGTTCGTGCCGATAGACCCGCGCACGCGCGGCGAGAAGCTCGCGTTCATGCTCGGATTTTCCGGATGCCGCGGCGTGATCTGCGCCGATTATGCGCTCGGCCACCTGATGGCCGTGATCCGCGAGCTGGTGGAGATACGCTGGGTCTGGGTGCTGCGCACGGGGGCCGTGCAGCACCTGCCTGCATCGGGCGTGAGCCCGCGCTGGCTGGACGAGGTGCTGCCTGTCGCGGTCCCCGCGCTGCCGGTGGCGGTGGACAGCCCCGAGCAGACCATGCAGATGCTGTTCACCTCCGGCACCACGGGCGATCCGAAGGCGATACTCGCGAACTACCTGCGCTTCCATGCGGTGGGCTCCATTGCCCCGCTGATCGGCTGGAGCGCCGCGGACGTCTTCTATACCGGGCTGTCGCTCACGCATGCCAACGCGCAGCTGATCACGCTGGGCAACGTGCTGACACTGGGCGCGCGCGGCGTGATCAGCCGCCGCTTCACCAAGTCGCGCCTGTGGGACATCTGCCGCCGCTACGGATGCACCACCTTCAACCTGCTCGGCGGCATGACCACCGCGGTCTACAGCGAGCCGCCGCGCGCCGACGACGCCGACAACCCCGTGCGCCTGGTGCTGAGCGCCGGCATGCCCGCCGCGATCTGGCAGAAATTCGCGCAGCGCTTCGGCGTGCAGATCTTCGAGTTCTACGGCGCGGCCGAGGGCGGCATGAGCTTCAACCCGCCCGGCGTCGGTCCGGTCGGCAGCATCGGCAAGCCGCCGCCCACGCTGGAGGCGAGGATCGTCGACGAAGACGACCGCGAGTGCGCCCCGTTCGAGCAGGGCGAGATCGTGTTCCGCAACGCCGATGGCAGCTGCCCGCCCGTCGAGTACTTCCAGAATCCCGAGGCTTCCGCGAAGAAGACCGCCGGCGGCTGGCTGCGCATGGGCGACGTGGGCCATCGCGATGCCGGGGGCTGGCTCTACTTCGACTACCGCAAGGGCGGCGGCATCCGCCACAACGGTGATTTCGTCAACGTCGCCTTCGTCGAGAAGGCCATCGCGGAGCACCCCGGCGTCGATGACGTCTTCGTCTACGGGATCGAGGCCGATTCCGGCGTTCCCGGCGAGAAGGACGTGGTGGCCGCGGTGGTTCCCGCGCCCGGCGCCGCGTTCGACGTGGCCGAGCTCTACCGCCACTGCCGCGCGGCACTCGAATCCAACTTCGTGCCGGGCTACATCCAGCTCATGTCCGAGATTCCCAAGACGGCCTCGGAAAAGCCGCAGGAGCGCTTCTGCCTGGAGCACTTGCGCACCCACCCCGAAGCCGTGTTCACCGAAAGCAGCACCAGCGAACCCTTGCGGAGAAAATCATGAACGCCGAAGTCGTCGTCTACGGAGCCAGCGGATATACCGGCAAGCTGATTGCCTGGCATCTGGCCGAGCGCGGAATTCCCTTTATCGCCGCGGGCCGCAATGCCCGTCGCCTGGCCGAGCAGATGGCGAAGGTGCCGGAGCTCGCCGGGGCGCGCTACGAGTGTGTCGCGGTGGAGCATGAAGAGGCCGCGCTCGCGAAGCTCTTCAGCGGCAGGAAGGTGGTCTACAACGTCGTCGGGCCGTTCATGCAGCTCGGCGACCCCGTGGTGAAGGCCTGTCTTGCCGCGGGCTGTCATTACCTCGACACCACCGGCGAGCAGGACTGGATGCTGCACCTCAAGCGCAGCTACGGCCCGGACTTCGCGCAGAAGGGCCTGCTGCTGGTGCCGGCCTGCTCGTGGATGTGGCTGGCCGGGCAGCTCGCCGCGGAAGTGGCGCTGGAACACCCGGGCATCGACAGCCTCGACATCTGCTATCTCGCCGACTCGAACACCAGCGTCGCCTCGACGATGTCGTTCCTGCGCATGCTGACCAAGGACCAGTTCTTCCTCGAGCACAACCGGATGTGCACCTGGCCGCAGGCCACGGCTTACCCGGTGTCGATCCCGGGCGTGCACCGCGTGCTGAATGCACTGCCGTGGAGCGGCGGCGGCGAGCCGGTTTGGTACGAGGACGATGCGCGCGTGCGCAACTGCAGCGTGCTGGTGGCGTTTCGCAACCAGGCGATGCTGCAGGCCATCGTCGACATCCTGGTGGAGTTCGAGCACAAGCACAAACACCTGCCGGTCGCGGAGCAGGAGAAGATCACCAACGAGCTCGGCAACCAGCTGGTATCGGTGGAGCCCGAGCGCGAGAGCCCCGCCCTGAACCGCAGCCTGCTGTGCTGCCACGGGCGCGGCGACACCGAATCGGTCAGCGTGGTGTTGCGCGGCAATTCGCCGTACATCCAGACCGGAGTATTCGCCGCCGAGGCGTGCCGCAAGATCCTGCTCGGCACGCACCGCGGCAAGGGATTCATGTCGCCGGCCGGCGCCTTCGGTGCGCGCGAGATGATCGCGGCGATCGCTGCCAGCGGACAGCTCGCGTGGGATACGCGTACGGTCTGAACGGATCGCCGCGATGATGAAGAGCAATGCAGGAGTGTCTGGCGCACGGCCGCCGGGGGGAAGCGCTTGAAGACGATCAGGCAACGTATCTCGGCGTTCACGATACGCCATGCGGGCAAGGTGCTGCTGCTGCTGGCGCTGGTCACGGCGGTGTTTGCCGCGGGGCTGCCGCGCGTGGAGCTGCGCACCATTTTCTCGGATCTCTTCCCGAGCAATCATCCCTTCGTGCAGACCTTCCGCGACCACCCGAACTTCGGCAACCCGCTCACCGTCACGATCATGGTCAAGCGCAAGGACGGCGACATCTACAACGCCGAGACGCTGCAGAAGATCTGGAACATGACGCGGGACATCGACCTCACGCCCGCGGTCGACCATGACCAGGTCCTGTCCATCTCGACGGAGAAGGCGCGTTTCCAGGAAGCCACGCCCTTTGGCATCGACAGCCAGCCGCTGATGGGCGACCACGCGCCGGCCACCGCGGAGGAGATCGCCGAGTTTCGCCGCCGCGTGGAGAAATCGCCGAATTCGCGGCAGTTCCTGATCTCCGCCGACGAGTCCGCCACGCTGATCCGCGCCACCTTCATCGAGCGCTTGCTGGATTACGGCGAGAGCTTCGAGTACGTGCAGGCGCTGGTGGAGCGCGAGCGCGACGCGAACCACGAGGTCTACGTCGCCGGGCAGCCCGTGCTGACCGGCTGGGTGTACCGTTACGAGAAGCAGATGTTCGGCATCTTCGCCGTGACCATCACGGCACTGCTGCTCTCGCTGATCGTCTACATGCGCAATGTCGCGGGCGTGATCGGGCCGCTGGTGACCAGCGCCACCGCGGCGATCTGGGGTTTCGGCTTCGTCGGCTGGCTGGGCATGCCGATCGAGCCGCTGATCATGGTGGTGCCGCTGCTGCTCATCGCGCGCTCGTTCAGTCATTGCGTGCAGTTCACCGAGCGCTTCTACGAGGTCTATCACCACGTGCGCGACAAGCGCAAGGCGGCCGAGATCTCGATGGGCGTGATGATGGCGCCGGGAACGCTCGGCATCGTCACCGACGCGGCGGGCCTGTTCCTGATCGCGATCGCCCCGATTCCGGCAATGGAGCGCTTCGCGCTGTTCTGCGGCTTCTGGGCGCTGATGCTGATCCCGACCAACGTCATCATGTCCGCGCTGCTGCTCACCTTCCTGCCCGAGCCGCGCAACGTTGCCGCGATCATCGGTGAGGACGGGAAGCACTCGCCGCTGCACGCCGGCATCAAGCGCCTGCTGGGGGTGACGGGCTCGCTGAGCCACGGTCGCAAAGGGCGCGTGCTCGCCGTGGTCGTGCTGGTGGTGACGGTACTGGCGGTAGTGAAGCTCGGGGACCTGAAGGTCGGCAATCCGGTGGAGGGCAGCAGCCTGCTGTTCGAGGATTCGGAGTACAACGTCGCGGTGGGGAACATCAACGCGCAGTTTCCCGGGCTGAACACGCTGGAGATCGTGTTCGAGGCCAAGGAGGCGAGCAGCGTGCGCCGCGTGATGCACCAGGCCGACACCATCGCGACGATGAACGCGCTGCAGCGCATCGTCGAGAACGACGAGACCCCGCCCATGGCGACCCTGTCATTCGCCGATTATCTGCCCGAAGCCAACCGCCTGTTCAGCGGTGGCAATCCGAAATGGGCGCCGCTCGATCCGAGCGACGAATCGGTCGCCGCGGCCGCGGGCGCGGTGCTGTTCGGCACCAGCCCGAAGGCCTTCCTGCACGTCACCGATTTTATCCAGGAGAACGGCACGGTCTCGCTCTGGTACAAGGACAACAAGCAGGAGACCGTCGATCGCGCACTGGCGCAGGCGCGCGCCGCGGTCGAGAAGGTCGGCGCGGAGCACGAGAACTTCCGCATCCGCCTCGCCACGGGCACCATCGCGCTGCAGCAGTCGATCAACGACACGGTGGACCGGTACCAGTACATCATCATGGCGCTGCTGAACGTCGTGATGCTGTTCAGCTGCGCCTATGCCTACCGGTCCTTCGTCGCGGGCATCCTGCTGCTGATTCCGGTCAATCTATCGAACGTGCTGCTTGGCGCGGTGATGGTCTCGATGGGCATCGGACTGGACGTGAACACCTTGCCGATCACCGCGATCGGCATCGGCGTGGGCATCGATTACGGCATCTACCTGCTCAGCCGCATCTGCGAGGAATACCAGCTGCACGAGAGCTACGAGAAAGCGATCGCGGAGGCGGTCGGCACCACCGGAAAGGCGATCTTCTTCACCGCGACGATCGTGCTGATCGCGATCCTGCCGTGGTATTTCCTCTCGGAGCTGAAATTCCTCGCCGACATGGGCCTTCTGCTGGTCATGGTGATGCTGATCAACATGGTGATCGCGCTGCTGGTGCTGCCGCTGCTGGTGTGGCTGTTCAAGCCGAAGTTCGTCGGTTCGAAGGACCTGCTGGTCGGCGAGGGCGTGGACCTGTCGGATTACGCGACGTGAGAATGGTTTCGATAACGAGTATTTCCACTGGAGGACTGACCCATGCGCATCAGAAAATATGACTTCAACTACAGTCGCCGTGCCTTCCTGGACAAGATGGCGACCGGCGCGATGGCCGCCGGCGTGCTGAGCCCGCTGTGGCCGCTGATCGCGCGCGCCGGCGACATCACCAAGGCCTACCCCGAGGAACTGCTGTCGATCGAGGCGTACACCAAGGGCAAGATCAAGACCGGAGACCTGATCACCGCCGACAACGTCGAGCACGTGAAGGACCTGCTCGACCCGGTGGCCTATGTGCACGTGAGCCAGATGGGACGCCAGATCCGCATCGTGAAGACCACCACCGACGCCACGCGGCTGTTCCCGAGGAAGTATCTCGAGGCGACGCTGAGGAACCAGGGCAAGGCGCGGCTAGATGCCGACGGCAATGTAGTCACCGCCGAGGGCAAGCCGTGGATCGGCGGCAATCCGTTCCCGGATCCCAAGGACGGGCTGGAGGCCTTCTCGAACCTGACCCTGTCCTGGGGCCGCCACGACAACTCCTTCTACGCGGTGCGCGACTGGGACATCGGGCCCGACGGGGACCTGCAGTACGAATACGACTTCTGCTGGGCCGAGCAGAACACCGTGGCGCTGGTGGGGGAGAACGGTCCCTACATGCCGGGCCACGAGGACAAGCTGCGCTTCCAGTCGGTGTGGTTCACGTATCCCAACGACTCCAAGGGCACCTCCTTCCTGAATACCTGGTACTACGACCAGCGCAAGTTCCCCGACCTGCAGGGTTACCTGCCGGCGTTCAAGCGCGTGCGCCGATTCCCCACCAACCAGCGCTTCGAACCGCTGGTGCCCGGAATCACGCTGTTCCTGTCCGATGCCTGGGCAGCCGGTGACCCGATGCTGACCTGGGGCAACTACAAGGTGATCGGTCGCCAGCCGATGCTCGGCGCGGTATCCGAGAACTGGATGGGACCCGACACCAACTACGAGCGCCCGGTTCACGGCGGTGCCAAGGGCAAGACCTTCATGGAGACCGCGATGGAACTCGTACCAGAGACCATCGTGATCGAGGCCGAGCCCACCGGCTACCCGCGCGCGCCGGTCGGCAAGAAGCGCGTGTGGATAGACACGCGCAACATGATGTACGTGGCCTACGTGACCTACGACCGCCGCGGCGAACTCTGGAAGAGCTTCGAGCCGGCTTACTCGGTCTACGAAAAGGGCGACCAGAGGCTGATGGATGGCGCCGAGCCGGCGTGGTCGTGGACGCACGTGCACTGCCACGACGTGCAGACCAACCGCATGAGCCGCTTCGTGCAGGCCGAGGAAGTGCGCGGCGGTTTCCGCTCCGGCTTCAACATCGAGGGCATGTACGACAAGTACCTCACGATGCAGGCGCTCCTGAGGATGGGTACCTGATGCGCCGGCGACGGGAGCCGGCCCGCAGCTGCGCGACGCTGCTGCTGGCGGCGCTGTGCTGCGCCGCGGCCCGCGCAGCGGAGCCCGTCGTGCTGCACCAGGGCATCGTGCACGATGCGCTCTACGACGTGTGCTTCGATGCGCGCGGCGCGGTGGCGGTGGGTGCGGCGGGCGTGGTGCTGAAGAGCAGCGACGCGGGCGCGAGCTGGCAGCCCCAGCCGCAGGAGGCCACGGCACTCGCGCTGCTCGGGGTTGCCTGCACCGACGAGAGGCGGCTCGCGGTCGGGCAGGCCGGGACCGTGCTGGTCGATGACGGCAACGGCTGGCGCAAGGTCGAAACCGGCACCGAGCAGCGCCTGCTGGCGGTTGCCATGAACGACTCGGGGCTGGCGGTCGCGGTGGGCGGATTTGGCGCCGTGATGCTTTCCCGTGACCACGGCGAAAGCTGGGAACCGGTCGTCTTCGACTGGCCGGCGCTGGTGGAGGATTTCGCCGAGCCGCATCTCTACGACGTCGCGGTCGCCGGGGACGGCGCGATCACGCTGGTCGGCGAGTTCGAGATCGTGATGCGCTCGCCCGACGGCGGCGCCACCTGGGCCCGCGTGCACAAGGGCGATGCCTCGCTGTTCGGGCTGCACATCGGGCCCTCGGGAGTGGGTTACGCGGTCGGGCAGGAAGGACGCATCCTGCGCAGCGCCGACGGCGGCGCGAGCTGGGAGGCGCTGGCAGCGCCGGTCGACGCACCGCTGCTGGGGGTTTGGGCCTCCGCCGACGATCGCGTGCTCGTGAGCGGCATGCGCACCATGCTCGCGGGCAGTGCGGGCGGCGCAAGCTGGCGCAGGCTCGAAGGTGCCGACATCGCGACCGGGTGGTATGCCGCCCTCGCGCCGGCAACGGCGGATGCGCAGCGCATCGTCAGCGTCGGCAACGCTGGCCGCGTGCTGGGTTTCGCGCCGACGGTCACGGCAGAAGAAGACGATAAACACCAACCATGATGGAGGCTTCCATGAGCAAACCACGCAGACTCGCTGCAGCGATACGCGGTGTCACGCTGGTCTCGGCGGCGCTCGCCGCGCCCGCGGCGCTCGCGCTGGACCTGAACGTCTCGGGCTTCATCCGCCAGGAGATGGCCTACAAGATCACCGACGACGAGAACCCGTTCAACCAGCAGGGCAACCTGTACAACGGCAAGCCGGTGGACAACTTCGTGCACGGCCTCTATGGCCTGCCACCGGAGATCACGCGCCCCGATTACTCCGAGTCCAACGACTGGAACCTGCAGGTGACGCGCGGCGAACTGGATGTCGCGGCAACCTTCAGTGAACACCTGACCGGTGCCATGAAGGTGCGCGCCTACTACGACCACGGTGTCTACGACGATTTCGGCGACGTGAATTTCTTCGAGGTACCGTACCGCGGGGATTGCGCGACCCGCCTCGAGGTCTGCGGCGACGACTACATGATCGACCTGCCGTCGCTGTACCTCGATTACACCAACGGCGGCTTCTGGACGCGCATCGGCAACCAGCAGATCGCCTGGGGCGAGTCGATCTTTTTCCGCGTGCTGGACGTTCCGAACGGCCTCGACCTGCGCCGACACAGCTTTCTCGACTGGGCCTCGGAGGAATATTCCGACGAGCGAGTGCCGGGGCTTGGCATTCGCTCGAGCTACCGCTTCCAGAACAACTGGGAGATCGAGGGCTTCGCGCAGGAATTCAACCCCACGATCTACGCCAACGAGAACACGCCCTACAACGTGATCGCCTCGCAGTTCGTGGTGCAGCAGGAAGAGACCTTCGACGAGGTCGACGATGAATGGAACTTCGGCGCGCGGCTGCGTGGCCAGATCGGCGAGCTGGGGCTGCAGTTCATCGCGGTCAGCCGGCGCAATCCGGATGGCGCGTTCCGCTGGACCACGTCCAAGGTGAACCCCTTCGTCGCGGCCGGTATCGGCGCGGCCGACCCCGATCTGGGCGGCGTGACGCTTGGGCAGTTGCTGGCGCAGACGCCGTTCCAGCCCTTCACCGGCCAGGGCGTGTTCACCGCGCGCGAGTGGTTCGACTATTCGGGCATGGCGCGGCTCAACGGCGCCAACCTGCAACAGTTGCTTGACGACTTCCCCGCGGCCAAGGCCCTGACGGGTGCCAACGGTCTGCCGACCACCGGGGTCGACAATCTCGCGACCTCCACGCTGGTGCTCGATGCCTTCTTCTCGCCCATCCTCGGCCTCGGCGACCTGCGCGGCCACATCGAGCGCAAGTTCCATCGCGAGGAGATCTTCGGCATAGGCATGAACTACATGTTCTATGCCGAGCCGGATTCCCTCCTCGACCAGCTGATCGTGCGCTTCGAGGCGACTGTCACGCCGGACAAGATGTTCACCGATCCTTCGCTCGGGCAGGAATTCCTCGAGGAAACCGAGTGGGCGACCTCGCTGGTGTTCGAGAAGTACCAGCGCTTCTCCGAGACCTTCCCGGCGACGTACATGGTGCTGCAGTGGTTGCACAAGTCCGAGAGCGACCTGTTCGGGCGTCATCTCGATGGCTTCGACGGGGATGCGAGTCGCTCGCCGCCCGCCGGCCGTGACCAGTTCGACGCGATAGCCTTCGCGATGCAGCAGCCCTCGCCGACGCTGATGTGGCGCTTCGACCTTGCGGTGCTCTACGACGTGGAGGGCGGCATCCTGGTGCAGCCCGGCGTGCGTTGGAAGCCCTCGAAGTCCTACACGGTCGAGCTCTACGCGAACCTGCTGGAAGGGGATAACAACGACTCCATGGGCACGTTCCAGTGGTCCGATGAGGTCGGCTTGCGCCTGGGCTATCAGTTCTGATGGACGTGCTCGAGCAGGGCATGTCGCTGGCGCGCCTCGGCGGACCGGTGGTCCTGGTGCTATTGGCGATGTCGGTGGTTGCCCTGGCGGTGTCCGCTTTCAAGATGCTGCACATCGGCACGCTCACGCGCGGCTCGGGCGTGGCGGAGCGGGCGCTCGATCACTGGGTGCGTGACGATACCGATGCGGCGCTCGCGCTGCTGGGACGCACGCGTGGCGAGGCGCCGGCGCTGCTGCGTGACGGCATGCAATGGCTCGGCGCCGGCAAGCCCGCGCCGAGCGTGCGCGAGGAGCTGGTGCGCCGCGCCACGCGCCTGCTCGCGGATGCGGGCAACCTGCTCGGCGTGATCGAACAGGTGGCGTACCTCGCGCCACTGCTCGGGCTGCTCGGCACCGTGCTCGGGATCATCGACGTGTTCCAGGGTCTCGCGGCGCACGCGGATGCGAGCGCGGGAACGCTCGCGGGCGGCATCTGGGAAGCACTGCTCACCACCGCGGTGGGGCTGTGCGTCGCGGTGCCGTTCGCGATCGTGCACGCGGCGCTCGAGAACCGCATCGAGCGCTTCCGTGCGCGCATGGAGGACGCGCTGACGCGGCTGTTCACCGTCACCTTGTACCGGGCTGGTTGAGACGCGGGAGGCACGCCGATGCTGCAGTCCGTCCGGCATGCACACTCCGCCAAGCGCGTTGCGATGACGCCGCTGATCGATATCGTGTTCATCCTGCTGCTGTTCTTCATATTGCAGAGCAATTTCACGCAGTTCCGCGAGCTGCTGCTGCCCGTGCCCGCGACGGCGGAGGGCGCGCGGGAGGGCCCGCGCCAGCTGCGAATCGAGGTGGGCGCAGACGGTCGCCTCTGGATCGACGGCGTGACGCTCGCCGCCGGCGGGCTCGGGGAGTTCCTGGATGGCCGGGACCTGCCTGGCGCAACGCCCGTGGTGCTGGTCGCGGCACCCGCGGTGCCGGTGCAGCTGCTGGTCGATCTCTGCGACACGCTGCGCTCGCGCAAGCTCCAGGGGATCGATATCCGCGCGCTGGAGGCGCCCTAGCGCCATGATCCGCCTGGGACGGCCGGCGCGGCGCGCCAAGGACCACGACGACAAGCTCGTGCCGATGATCAACGTGATCTTCCTGCTGCTGATGTTCTTCCTGATCGCGGGCAACCTGAAACCGCTGTTCAGCGAGGAGCAGCTCATACCGCTTTCGCGCAGCGAGGCGCTGCGGGCGCACGCGCGGATCGAACTTTCCCTGGCGCGCGACGGCGTGCTGACGTGGGGCGACGAGGCGATGGGCGCGGCGCAGCTGGGCGCGCGCCTGCGCGCGCTGCCCGATGGCGTGCCCGCCGCGCTCAGCCTGCGTGCCGACGCGCGCGCGCAGGCCTCGGCGCTGCTGCCCGTGCTCGATGCAATGCGTGGCGCCGGCGTGCAGCGTATTGCCATCGTCACGCTGCGCCGCTGAGGCCGATGCGCCCGCGCCGCCTGCTGCTCTGGATCGCGCTGCTCGCCGCTTCGCTCGTGCTGCATTTCGCGTTGTCGTGGCAGGCCGGGCGCGAGCTCGGGCTGCCCGGCGCCGGGGAGCCCGAGCAGGCGAGCGTCGCCGGGATACGGCTGGCGCCGCAACCGCCCGAGCCGGAGCGCGAGGAGCTGGTGTTCGAGGCGCCTCCCTCCATGGTCCAGCCCGCGGCGCTGCTCGCCTCGACCGCTGCCGTGACGCCGCCGCCGAACGTCAACCTCGCGCTGCGCGCCGCGGCCGGAGCGGGCAGCGAGATGCCGATGCCGGCGCCGGTGCAGGGCTTTGGACTGCAGCAGGCGCGCGGCATGGGCGCTGCGGGCTTCGGCACGGGTATCGGCAACGGGCTGAGCAATTCGAGCAACCGCTTCGCGGCCTACGTGCAGGGCCTGCGCGACACCGGCCTCGACGTGGTGTTCGTGATCGATGCCACCGGCTCCATGGACTGGGTGCTGGTGGAAGTCAGGAAGCGCGTCGCTGACATCGCCGATGCCACGCGCTCGCTGGTGCCGCTCACGCGCTTCGGCGTGGTGGCCTACCGCGACCGCGACGACCCCGGGTTCGTGGTGCGCGAGCAACCCCTGACCTTCAGCCTCGCGAAGCTCGCGCGCTTCGTCGACGCCCTGCGCGCCGAGGGCGGCGGCTCGTGGCAGGAGGCGGTGGATGCCGGGCTCGAGGCCGCGGTGAACCGCGCCGGCTGGCGTCCCGGCGCCAAGCGCGTGGTGTTGCTCATCGGGGACGCACCGCCGCACGAGAAGGACATGGAGCGCACGCTGGCACTGGCGCGCGAACTCGCGCGCGCCGGCGGCGAGATCTCGGTGCTCGATGTCAGCAACGACGCCAATCCCGCGCTGATCGAGGCGAGCCTGGGGCGCAAGGTCAATCGCGCGCTCTACCGCGAGCGCCCGATGCTGCAGTACGAGAGCATCGCGGAGGCCGGTGGCGGCACGGCGGCGACCATGGATGGCGACATCCGCATCACGCGCCAGCTGGTCTCGCTGATCATGGGCGGGCAGTTCTCCGCCGAGATGAGCCTGCTGCTGGAGGGGCTGTGATGCGAGGGGCGCACTCCACCGCCGCCGCGCTGCTGGCGCTGCTGATCGCTTGCGTGGCGCTGCTGGCGCGTGGCGAGGACGACGCCGTCCACGCCTTCGCCGCGCAGTTGCCCGAGGCCGCGCAATGGGACGCCGCCCGCTTCAGTGAGCGTGCGGATGCCTTCGGCAAGCTGGTGAGCGCGGCGCGCGACGCCATGGCTGGTGCACCGGCGCAGCAGCGCCTGCGCGCACTCGGGGACGAACTGCACGCTGCCTGCCGCGCCAGGATCCGTGCGCTGGAGGCCGCGACCGGCGAGGACGAGGCGAAACTCGAGGATCTCTACCGCTCGGAGCAGTGGTACGCGATCAACTACGCGCTCGCCGCCGTACGCTACTGGCAGGCGTGGATCGATCTCGCGCTTGCCGGGACCGCCGGCGACGACGCAGCGCGCCTGCCGGCGTTGTCGCGAGCCGAACGCGGTTTCCAGTCCACCGCGGTGCGCATCCTGTACCCGGGGCTGGTCTACGGCAGCTGGCTCGGCATGGCCTATGTCGAGCGCTTGCGCGGCGATGATGCGGCGGCGCAGAGCCGCCTGGAGCTGCTCGCCGGCGCGCTCGCCGCCGATCCCGGCAACCCGCTCGCGAAACTGGTCGCCGACGAGCTCGCGTTGCTCGCCGTGCGGCGCGGCGAGGCCGTGAGCGCGTTGCCGGCGGGCAAGGGCAGGCTGGAACCGGCTCTCGCGCGCCGCCTGCAGGAGGAAGCCTTCGCCCTGCTGGAAAAGCGCCGCAGCGACGGCATCGCGGCACTGGAGGCCGCGGAGCGCCTGCGCCGCCTGGTCGATGCGGGATACCTCGACGATGCCTTGCTCGCGCGGATGCTCGCCTGGCGCAACGAGCTGGTCGGGCGCGATGTGGGCACCATCGGCCTGCTGCTGGACGCCGAGTACGCCGCCGCGCACGAGCAGTACGAAACCGCCGTGTTGAAGTACCGCGAGTTCGCGGCCAAAGGCGGTTTCGAACTGCCCATCGACAGCGCGCCGTTGCGCTACAACTACGCCGTCGCGCTGCATCGCCTGGGCTACGAACGCGAGGCCCTCGAGGTGGCGATGCAACTGCGCGAGGACCGCGCCGTTGGTCCGGCGGCGCGCAAGCTCGTCTTCCTGGCCGCGGAGCGCATCAACCGCGATCAACCCGGCGCCGCGAACCGCGCCGCCCTGAGTCGTGCCGCGCGCGATTTCCTTGCGGCCTCGCCCGATGACAAGGACGCCGCCTTCGCGCACCTGGCGCTCGCCGGCGGCGGCGACGCCGCGGCGCGGACTCACCTCGCCGCGGCGCGCCGCGACCCGCGCACGCGCGCCGCGGTGGAGGGCGTGCGCCTCGATGCCGCGGTTGTCGCGTTCACCGCTGCGGCGGCGCGCAATGACCTGGCCGCGCGCGCCAGCGCCGCGCGTGAGGCGCTGGCGGCCATCGATGCCCTGCCGCGCGCCGAGCGGCACGCGCTGCCGTTGCGCGTGCTCGCGTTGCAGATGCGCGTCGCCAGCGGCGATACCGGCGAGCGCACCTTGCGCGAGCTGCAGGAGCTGCAACTCGCCGCAGGCACCGATGCCGCGCTGCTGCGCGTGCTGGCGTGGAGCAGGCTGCGCGCGCTGTCCGGCGATGCGCTGTCGGGGTACATCGGCGCGCTGGGGCGCCCGCCGTCCACCGCCGATGCGACCGAACTGGTGGCGTTCCTGCAGGAGCGCGAGCAGGCACGCGATTTCGCGACACTGCAGGAGCTGGCGGAGCGCGCGCTGCCGGCCTTCGCATCGCAACCCGACGTGGCGCGCCAGCTGGTGCTGATGCGTCATCGCGCGCTCACCGCGCTCGAGCGGGAGCAGGAAGCGTTCGTCGTTGCGCAGGAGATGGTCCAGGCCTACCCGGATTCGGGCGATGCGTGGCTCGCCTACGCCGAAAGCGCCGGGCGCAGCGGCGACACCTTCGCCGCCGATCGCGCCTGGGCCCGGATCGCCACCGCCACACCCGAGGGCTCCGACCGCTGGCTCGATGCCACGTTGCGCCGCGTGGCCTTGCTGTCGCGTACCGCGGGCGCGCAAGCTGCGCACTGCGATCTGCTGGCCCGCGCGGGCCTGTACCGGGAGCGCATGAATGCCGCGCTCGGCAAGCAACTCGCCGAACTGGAGCGGGAGAATCGCTGCGATGGCTAGCTGTGGTGGTGCGCGGGTTCGAGCATGCAGGAGCCTCGCCGCGGCGCCGGGCGATGGTCTCTCGTATATGGCGCACAAACCAGCGCAGGAGGGAGCAGCGCCATGGTAAGGATCCGCAAGTACCACGCCGACTACTCGCGCCGGCTGTTCCTGCAGCGGCTGGGGCAGGGAATGCTGGCCACGGGCGTGCTGATGCCGCTGTGGCAGGCGATTGCGCAGGACGGGGACAGCGCGCGCGCGTATCCGGACGAAGCGCTGTCGCTCGAGGCTTACACGAAGGGCAAGGTGAAGGCCGGCGACGTGATCAGCGCCGGCAACGTCGAGTATGTGAGGGACCTGCTCGACCCGATCCAGTACCTCCAGGTCGCGCAGATGGGCCGCCGGCTCGACGTGCTGGACACCACCACGGACATCATGCAGCTGAGCCCGTGGGAGTATGTCGAAGCGACGCTGCGCAACAAGGGGCGCGCACGCTTCGCCCCGGATGGCAACGTGGTCACCGACGAGGGCAGGCCTTGGATCGGTGGCAACCCGTTTCCCCAGCCCGGCAGCGCGCTCGAGGTATTCGCGGGGATCACGCTGAGTTGGGGCCGGCACGACGTGTCGCTGTACGCGACAAAGGAAGAGGACCTCGACGACGACGGCGACGTGGCGTACCGCTACGAATCGGTGTGGACCGAGTTGTCGCCGGTGGCGCGCGTTTCGCTGGATCCAAAGCCCTACTGGCCCGGACACGAGGACAAGCTGCGCTACCAGTCGATCCTGTTCCTGTCGCCGAACGATGTGAAGGGCACCTCCTTCCTGAACATCTGGCACTACGACCAGAACCGCTATCCCGACCTGTTCGGCTACCTGCCCGCCTTCAAGCGTGTCAGGCGCTACCCCACCAACCAGCGCTTCGAACCGTTGATTCCCGGCTCCACGCTGTATCTCTCGGATGCCTGGGCCGCTGGCGACCCCTTCCTCACCTGGGGCAACTACCGCATCGTGCACCAGGGGCCGGCACTGGGCGCCGTCTCGCGCAGCTGGAACGCGACGCACCCGAACTGGGAGCACACCACGCATGGCGGTGCGAACGGGCTGTCGTTCTGGGATACCGCGGTCGAATTCATCCCCGAGGCCATCGTGGTCGAGGCCGAGCCGGTGAAATACCCGCGCGCGCCGGTCGGCAGGAAACGGGTGTGGTTCGACGCGCGCACGCTGCTGCCGCTCAGCATGGTGAGCTTCGACCGCCAGGGGAAGATGTTCCGCTCCTTCGATGGCGCGTTCTCGCTGTACAGCGACGGCAGCAACGCGGTGATGGATGGCGCGCATCCGTACTGGTCCTGGACGCGCGTGCACGCGCACGACGTGCAGACGAACCGCATCACGCGCCTGCAGCAGGTGCGCGAACTGCCCGGCGGCTACCGCACCACCGTGAACGACCAGGGCGTCTACGAGAAATACCTGACCCAGTCCGCGTTGCAGCGCCTGGGCAGCTGAGCAGAAATTTTGCAGGGGCGCGCCATGCGCGCGGCCATCGGGTTTCACAAGAGAGGAGATCTCCGCATGACACGCAAGCACAAGCTCTGGGCCCTGATGCCCGCACTGCCAAAGGACCTGCTGGTGGCCAGCGTGCGCCAGTACGAGGACGCCGGTCTCGAAGGCGTGTGGTCGCCGCAGCTCTACGGCGCGCCATTCGTGCCGCTGGCGGCCGCGGCCGCGGTGAGCGATCGTCTGAAGCTCGGCACCGGCGTGGCGCTCGCCTTCGTGCGCAGCCCGCTGGAGACCGCGAGTTGTGCGCTGGACCTGGACATGATCTCAGGCGGGCGCGCGGTGCTCGGCATCGGGCCGAGCATCAAGTGGTGGAACGAGGACTGGTACGGCGTGCGCTACGGCAAGCCGCTCGCGCACCTGCGCGAGGTGATCGGCGCCGTGCGCCAGATCATCGCCAAGGGGCACACCGGGGAGCTCGGGCGCATCGACGGCGAGTACGTGAAGCTCGACCTCGAGCGCTTCAAGCTGCTCGCGCCGCCGCTGCGCACCGAGATCCCGATCTACATCCCGGCCGTGTTCGAGAAGACCTGCGAGATGGCCGGCGAGATCGCCGATGGCCTGCCGGGGCACCCGATCTGGAACGCGAAATGGGTGCGCGACAAGGTCGCGCCGCACCTGGCCAACGGGCTCGCACGCTCGGGTCGAGCGCGCAGGGACTTCGACCTCAACCTGTTCCTGTTCGTCGCGGTGAACGAGGACAAGCGCCAGGCCATCGAGGATGCGCGCGAGACGATCGCCTTCTACGGCCAGATGGCCCAATACGAGGCCTATTACGAGTACATCGGCTTCGGCAGCGAGGCGCGCGCGCTGCAGGCTGCCGGTGCGCGGCAGGACCGCGCCGCGCTGATGGCCGCCTGCAGTGACGAGATGGTCGAATCCATCGTGCTGGCGGGCACGCCGGAGGAGGTGCGCCGGCGCCTCGACGCGATGAGCGACATCGCGGATTCCTTCACGCTGTCGATTCCGTTCTACGGGCTCGCACCCGACAAGGCGGCGTACTACACACAGCGGATTGCCGAGGTCTTCTACGGCTGAGCCGATGTGGGTCGCCATTCATGGCGACAGCAGCTTCGCGAAAGGCACATGTCGGCATGAAGGCCGACCCACAGGAATGCCGACCCACATCGGAGGAGGAAAGATGGAACCACTGCAGGCTTTTTCGCTCGCCGGCAAGGTCGCGCTGGTCACCGGCGCGGCCAGCGGTATCGGGCTCGAGTGCGCGCGCGTGCTCGGCATGGCCGGCGCGCGGGTGATGATGGGTGACATCGACCATTCGGGCTGCGCCGCGGCGGCCGCGGCCCTGCGCGCCGCAGGCCTCGAGGTGCAGGCGCGCGCGCAGGACGTGACCGCCGAAGGCGACTGGCAGGCCAGCATCGAGGCTACCCGGGCAGCCTTCGGCGGATTCGACGTGCTGGTGAACAACGCCGGCATCTACCAGGGCGGCACGCTGGAATCGAATACGCTGGATGAGGTGCGGCGCGTGCACCGCGTGAACGTCGATTCGGTCTTCCTCGGCATGAAATTCGCCGCACAGGCGATGAAGCCGGGTGGCGCGGCAGGGCGCGGCGGGTCCATCGTGAACCTGTCCTCGGTGGCGGGGCTGATCGGCGTGCCGGGGCACACGGCCTATGGCTCCACCAAGGGCGCGGTGCGGCTCTACACCAAGCACGCGGCGGTGGAATTCGGCGCACTGGGTTACGGCATCCGCGTGAACTCGGTGCACCCGGGCTTGATCCAGACCGCGATGGGCGAGAAGGTGTTCGAGGATTTCATGGCCCTCGGCCTCGCGCCCACGCTGGATGAGGCGAAGGCCGTGGTGCTCGGCATGACCGCGGTGGGGCGCCTGGGGACGTCGCGCGATGTCGCCAACATGGTGCTGTTCCTTGCCAGCGACGCGTCGAGCTACGTGACGGGAGCGGAATTCGTGGTCGACGGCGGCATGTCCGCCCGCTGAAGGAGCACAAGCGATGAGAATGGCGAACAAGGTTGCATTGATCACGGGCGCGGGCTCGGGTCTCGGCGAAGCGATGGCGCGGCGCCTGGCGCAGGAAGGCGCGCTGGTGGTGGCCTCGGATATCGATTTCACCGCCGTGCAGGGCGTGGTGGCCTCGATCGTGGCCGCCGGCGCTCGGGCCGAGGCGGAGCATCAGGACGTCACCGACGAGGCGCGCTGGGCCGCGCTCGTGGACGCCATCCTCGCGCGACACGGGCGGCTCGACGTGCTGGTGAACAACGCGGGCATAGCGCTCACCGGTTCGGCGGAAGACACCACGCTCGCGGACTGGCAGCGCACGCAGCGCGTGAACCTCGACGCGGTGTTCCTGGGCACGCGCGAGGCGATCCGCGCCATGAAGACGCGCGGCGGCTCCATCGTCAACATCTCCTCGATCGAGGGCATCGTCGGCGAGCCGCTGACTGCGGCCTACAATGCCAGCAAGGGGGGCGTGCGCATCTTCACGAAATCGGCGGCGCTGCACTGCGCGGCCGAGGGCTACGGCATTCGCGTGAACTCGGTGCATCCCGGCTTCATCCTGACGCCGATGGTCGAGAACGCGCTGGCCGGCATGCCGGCGGAGCAGGCCGCGGCATTCCATGCCCGGATCATCGACAGCATCCCGGTGCGCGCGATGGGCGAAGCGCTCGATATCGCCAACGGCGTGCTGTTCCTTGCCAGCGACGAGTCGCGCTACATGACGGGATCGGAACTCGTGATCGACGGCGGTTACACAGCGAGGTGATGAAGATGTTCGCGTATACGATGGAGCACATCTGCAGCTACGGTGTGACGCTGCAGTCGCCGTTCGAGGTGATCGGCGAAACACCGCTCGGCTTGCGCATCAACGCCTACGTGACCGGTGGCACCGTCGCGGGACCACGCATCCGCGGGGAGTTCCTGCCGGTGGGCGGCGACTGGCTGACGGTGCGCAGCGACGGCGTCGGCGTGCTGGACGTGCGCGCCACGATCCGCACGCATGACGAGGCGCTGATCTACGTGCAGTACCAGGGCGTGCTGGAACTCGGCAACGACGGCTACGCGCGCATGCTGGCGGGCAATCCGCCGCCGTGCGCGCAGATCCGCTCGGCGCCGCGGTTCCTCAGCGCGCACCCGGGGTACCTCTGGGTGAACCGGCTGCAGTGCGTCAACATCGGCGAGGTCGATTTTGCCTCGGCCAGTGTGAGCTACGACGTCTACGCCCTGGGCTGAAGCCGGGCGCCGGCGCGCGGCGCGAAATGCGCTGGGCGGCTACGAGCTTCGATCAGATCAAGACGTGGAGCCGTGGATTACGGCAGAATTCGCCGCGTTGCGACAATGATCCGAGGAGCACACGCATGCCGCATCCCCTGGCCGGTCAGCCGGCGCCGAAGGAGTACCTGACCGACATCCCCGCCTTGCTGGCGGCCTATGCCGGGCGCCAGCCCGATACCGGTGATGCGGCGCAGCGCGTCGCCTTCGGCACCAGCGGCCATCGCGGCAGCGCGCTGGCGGGCAGTTTCAACGAGGCCCACGTGCTCGCCATCGTGCAGGCGGTGTGCGATTACCGCGCGCAGGCAGGCATCGCTGGCCCGCTCTACCTCGGCAAGGACACGCACGCGCTGTCGGCACCGGCCGAGCGCAATGCGCTCGAGGTGCTGGCGGCCAACGGCGTCGATACGCGCATACAGGCGGGCGACGGCTTCACGCCGACGCCGGTGATCTCGCGCGCGATCCTGGCGTGGAACCGCGCGGCGTCCGCGCCGCGCGCCGACGGCATCGTGATCACCCCCTCGCACAACCCGCCGCCCGACGGCGGTATCAAGTACAACCCGCCGCACGGGGGACCGGCCGACACCGACATCACCGGCTGGATCGAAGCGCGCGCGAATGCGCTGATGGCTGCGGGCAACCGCGACGTGAAGCGCGTGCCTTGCGCGCAGGCCATCGCCGCGGCCAGCACGACGCAGGAAGACTTCGTCGGGCCCTACGTCGAGGACCTGGAAAACGTGATCGACATGGCGGCGATACGCGCGGCGGGCGTGCGCATCGGCGTGCATCCGCTGGGCGGCGCCGCGGTGGCCTACTGGCAGCCGATCTCGGGCAGGTACGGCCTGGACATCGAGGTGGTCGACCCGACGGTGGATCCTGCGTTCGCGTTCATGACGCTCGACAACGACGGCAGGATCCGCATGGATTGCTCCAGTCCGCACGCGATGGCGGGCCTCGTCGCGTTGAAGGATCGTTTCGATATCGCCTGGGGCAACGACGCCGACGTGGACCGCCACGGCATCGTGACGCCCTCGGCAGGGCTGATGAACCCGAACCACTATCTCGCGGTGGCCATCGATTACCTGCTGACGCACCGGCCGCAGTGGTCCGCGCGCGCGGCGGTGGGCAAGACGCTGGTGTCCTCGGCGCTGATCGATCGCGTGGTCGCCGGGCTGGGGCGCACCATGCTCGAGGTGCCGGTGGGCTTCAAGTGGTTCTCGGGCGGTCTGCTCGAGGGCAGCTTCTGCTTCGGTGGCGAGGAGAGCGCGGGCGCCTCCTTCCTGCGCCGTGACGGCAGCGTGTGGACCACCGACAAGGACGGCATCATCCTCGGCCTGCTGGCGGCCGAGATCACGGCGGTGACCGGCAGGGATCCCGGCTGGCACTACCGGCGGCTCGTCGCGAAATACGGCGCGCCGTGTTACGCGCGCATCGACGCCGCGGCAACGCCGGGCGAGAAAGCCGCCTTCAAGCGGCTCACGGCGGAGCGCGTCGCGGCCACCACGCTCGCGGGTGACCCGATCACGGCACGGCTGACCCACGCACCCGGCAACGGTGCCGCGATCGGCGGGCTCAAGGTGGTCACGGCCAACGGCTGGTTCGCCGCGCGCCCCTCGGGCACGGAGGACGTCTACAAGATCTACGCCGAGAGCTTCGTCGACCCGGCTCACCTGCAGCTGATCCTGCAGGAAGCGCGGCGGATCGTGGGCGAGGCGCTACGCGGCTGAAGCGGATATCGCGCGCAGGGCGCGCTCCCGTTTTTCAGAAGATTGCGCCAATGATCCGGTCGAGCAGCTGCTCCAGCGGGATCATCGTGAACACCAGCGGCACGAAGGGTATCAGCATCGCTGCGGTGAGCTGGACCAGCATGGTGCGCGAGAAGATGAGGGGCTTCATCTCGCGGATCACGGTGAACGCATTGCCGATGTCCGCTAGCGACTGGATGTCGCCGGTTCCGAGCAGCGCCTCCCGGTCGTGGTCCCCCGAGCGCAGCCAGCGCCGGTCGAACTCGCGCATGTACTCGGCGGTGAAAGCGCCGTACTCCCTGAGCCCCTGGCGCTGAGCGGCGAGGATCTTCGGCGCGAACACCAGCAGGGGAGCCATCAGCAGCACCACGCCCATGGTCACGAGCAGGACGATTTCCAGCTTGAAGGCCGCGAGCGAGGCGCCCTGGTGGAAGATGCGGTTCGCGATCATTCCGGCCACCCCGGCACCGAGCGCGCTCAGCAACGGCGCGAAGGCGTAGGCACTGCCGCCGAGAAAGCCCAGTCCCCCGTTGCGGTCGGGATGGGTCGGGATCAGGTCCAGCTCGATCCGCGACACCTGCCACAGGAAGTGCGCCCAGATCAGCAGACGGTAGCCCCAGCGCAGCAGGATGAACTGCAGCACCGGATTGCTCACGAAGGTGAACCAGAGCCCCGCCGCGGTCAGCGTGCCGGTGCCGGTGCCGGTGCCGGTTCCTACCGTCGCGTACCAGCTCGAGGTGTCGAGCTCGATGTAGTCGCGGATGTAATGGCCCACCGTGTACACGAGCGCGATCAGCGCGAGCTCGACGCGCCACGAATTGCGCCAGGCCATGGCGCTGCGCAAGGCCTCGATGAACCGTTCCATCGATGCCGCGGGAACGAGCCTGCGTTCCACGAATTGCGCCACGATGCCGCGCAGGCGCTGGTGGAGCACGAGCTCGGCCAGGATCATCAGCGGCACGCCGACCAGAAAGCGCGCGTGGGTTTCGATGTCGGGGAGGAACGGTATGTCGACGCCGCCCAGCAGTGTTCCCTCGATGGCGCACAGCACGAGCAGCGGCAGCCAGATGATCGCGCTGGCCAGCACGATGCGGCGCGCGACCAGGCTGCCCGCGTCATCGTCCATCCGTGCCTTGCGCAGCAGCTGCCACAGCGGTCCGCCGAGGACGAGCGAGAAGTTCTGCAGTTCGGGAAACGCAACGGCGACGGGGTCGTCCCGGCGTGAAGGGAGGTCTGGATTCATGCGGCGCTTTCCCCCGTTCAGGCTGTCATGTGGCGGATATCGCGTTCGGCCTGCCCGCGCCGTGTCAGGGCGAGGGCATCGCGTCACAGGATAATTCATCCATACCGGTCAGCGCGCCGAGTTCCCGCAGCGTGGCCTCGATCGTGGCCTTCCAGGGCGAATCATCGGCAAGCCGTCGCGCAACGGGCTGCAGCAGCGCCTCGGCACGGCGCGGACAACCGAGCGCGCCGAGCACCGACGCCAGGTTGTTCGCGAGCGCGGGATCGTCCGGGTTGCGCGCCAGTCCGTCGCGGTAATGCGCGGCGGCACGCGCCGGCGCCTTGTCGCGATAGGCCAGATTGCCGAGCGCGAGAGGTGGCAGCGGCTGCTCCGGCCAGGCGTCGGCGGCGGCCTGCCATGCACGCGTGGCGGCATCGCGGTCCGCAACGCGCTCGAAAGCCGTGGCCGTCTCAAGGTAGCGCCCCGGATCGGCGCCGGCGGGCAGTTCGCCCGGCTTCAGGGCGACCATCGCCCAGCGTCCCGCCCAGTCCCAGGTACGCAGGAATTGCGGCGCGTGCACGGGCAGCTCGCGTTCGCTGCCGCTGTTGAGATACAGGCGGTTGCGTGCGGCATCGAAGCCGGTGAGCACCGCGTAATGCCACACCGGCACCTGCGGCGTGCCGAGATTCTGCAGTACCAGCACCGGACGGCCCGCCTGCAGTTGCCCGAGCAGCGCGCGCGGCTCGCCCGCCAGCACGTAGGGCAGCCGTCCGGCGCGCCGCGTCGCCGCGACGAGCTCGAGCTGCAGGCTGCCCTGGCGCGCCGGCAGGTATACCTGCGGCGCGAGGGTCGCGGGATCGGTCGCGACCCCCGCGGCACCGAGCACGCCGGCGAGCGCGGCAGGGCCGCATTGAAACTCGGTCTGGGCGAAGAACGGCACGGAGGACAGCCGCACCGGTGTCGCGGCGGGTGCGATGGTGTCGAGTTCGAGCGGCGGGTTGAGCGAGCAGCCGGCCAGCAGCGCCAGCGCCAGCATCAGGACGCGCAGCCGGCCGGGGCCGGCCGCGCGCCAGGCGCGGCGCATCGATCAGAGTTTCTTGAAGATATCGATCACGCCGGTGATCTCGAGGATCAGCAGCACCAGGAATACCGCACCGACCAGGCCGAGCGCGCTGCCGCCGGCGGGCAGCTGCTGCAGCTGGCCTTCGAGCCGCGCCAGCTCCGCGTCGCTCAGCGAGGCCACGCGCAGCTGCGCCTGCTGTGGCTCCACGCCGAGCTCGATCATCGCGCTGCGCACGTCCTCGCGCGCCAGCGTTGCGCTCACCGCGGCGATGCGTTGCTCGCGCGCGTCCATCGTCACCGCCTGTTGCGTATCGATGACCGCCGCGGCGACCCCGGTGCTGAATCCCGCGCAGACAAGGCTGCCCGACAGGGCGATTGCGACCAGTTTCTTGCGCATGTTCCATTCCTCCCGGACCGTTGCTTTTCGTGCGGCGCCCGAAGCGCGAGGCGCGAGCATAAGAGCACGGTTTGGCCATGTCCACCGTGAATCCGCGCCGCGGGCCGCTCGCGTGGCGCAGGTCACGGATTGGCGTGGCGCGTGGTGGCGCTTGCCGTCGTTCAGGCCTGTTTCCTGCGCGCGACGGCGGGCCTGGCCTCCTGCATGGCGGCGCGCACCAGCGCGCGCACGGTCCAGCTCTTGAGCTCGCGCGCCGCCTGCTCGTCGATCTGCAGGATATCGCTGCAGACGATCATCGACTCGGTGCCGAAGACCAGCGCCAGTGCGCGGCAGAGTCGCCGGAAGGCGGCCGGATCGAGTTCGGCGCGCGCCGGTTCCAGGGCGGCCTCGATCAGCGGTGTGCGGCGGTTCTGGCGCCGGGGCACCGCCTCGGCCGGCTCCCGGGCCAGCGAGTGCGCCAGCATCAGGCGCAGTTGCCGCGCGTTGCGATAGCTCATGCGGTGCAGGGCGGCCTCGGCGCGGTCGATGCGCGCCTCGGCCTCGCGCGAATCGTCGCCGGCGAACAATGCCGCGGGATCCGGCGTCTCGCCCTGCAGCGGTGCCTCGAGCAGCAGCGCCTCCAGCGTCGGGAAGTAACGGTAGGCTGTCGCGCGCGAGACCATCGCGGCCGCCGCGATCTCGTCCATGCCGGGCGTGCGCCCGTCCTCCAGCAGCCTGGCGGCGGCGACGAGCAGGTCCTTGCGTGTGCGCAGGCGCTGGTTGGCGCGGCGCTCGCCCGGAGGTCTGTTCATGGTCGATCAGACCGGTGCCAGCTGCTGCTGGATCGCGGCGAGATCTACCCAGACGTTCTCGCGCCCGATGCGCCCGGCGGGGGTGAACTCGATCAGGTGCAGCAGCCGGAACTCGAGCGCCCGACCGTGTCCCTCGACGCCGAAGGGGCGTCCGGCCGCGGTGCCGCGCCAGAGCGACTCATCGACCAGGAAGTTCTCGCCATACAGGCGCTTGACGCATTGCACCTGGCCGTCGGCGAGGTCGGCGAAGAGCCGTTCGTAGAAGGGGCGCGCATTGTCGGGCCCGAAGGTGGGGCCGCCGGGCCAGCCGACGATATCGTGGATCACGTCCGGGGCCAGCGTGGCGACCACGCCGTCGATATCGTCCGCGGCCTCGTAGCCGAAATGTTCGTCGATGGCCCGGTCCATCTGCAGTGTGGTGAGTGTCATGGCGGTATCCTCGATAGGAGATTTTGGGCTCACAGTGAGACGATAGTCTCATGAATATCGAAAGTCCAGCCCCCACGATGGACCGCCCGACGCCGCGTCAACCGGCGTCCCGGCTTGCCCGCAGGCCTGGCGCGCAACGCCGCGCGCACGCCGCGCAGGATGCATCCACCGGGGCGATATCGCTGTGTAAAGCCGCGGGACGGCGCCGCCCGCGACGCGCGCGATCGGGCACAATACCGGTTGTCGTGGAACCAGCGGAGCGCGCACGTGAATACCAGGAAGGCCGGGTTGCTGTCGCTGATCGTGCTGCTTCTCGCGCTGCTGTTCGCCCTCGACCTCGATCGCCTGCTGACGCTCGAAGGCATCAAGGCCAGCCGGGCCGGGCTTGCGCTGCTGCTGGAGCGCTCGTGGCCGTTGGTCGCGGCGGGCTATTTCCTGCTCTACGTGCTGATCGCCGCGGTGTCATTTCCCGGCGCGGCGGTGATGAGCCTCGCGGGGGGAGCGCTGTTCGGCCTGGCGTGGGGCACTCTGCTGGTGTCCTTTGCGTCTTCCATCGGTGGGACGCTCGCGTTCCTGGTCGCGCGCTACCTGTTGCGCGATGCGGTGCAGCGGCGCTTCGCCGGGTGGTTGCGCGCCGTCGACGAGGGCTTCGCGCGCGATGGCGCGTTCTACCTGTTCACGCTGCGGCTGCTGCCGCTGCCGTTCTTCCTGGTCAACCTGGTGATGGGGCTGACGCCTATCCGCGTGCGCACCTTCTACTGGGTCAGCCAGCTGGCGATGCTCGGCGCCACGCTGGTGTACGTGAACGCAGGCACGCAACTCGCGCGCGTCGAGGCGCTGTCCGATATCGTCTCGCCCTCGCTGCTGCTGTCCTTCGCGCTGCTGGGCGTGTTCCCCCTGATTGCCCGGCGCGTGCTCGCGGCGCTGCAGGCGCGCCGGGCGTACGCGAAATGGCAGCGCCCGCGTCGCTTCGAGCGCAACCTGGTGGTGATCGGCGCCGGCGCGGCGGGGCTGGTCAGCGCCTACATCGGGGCCACGGTGAAGGCCAGCGTCACGCTGATCGAGGCGCGGCGCATGGGCGGGGACTGCCTCAACACCGGTTGCGTGCCGAGCAAGGCGCTGATCCGCAGCGCGCGGCTCGCGCACGAGATGCGCCATGCCGGGCGGTTCGGGCTGGAGGCGCTCGAGCCGCGCGTCGAGTTCAGGCGCGTGATCGCCCGGGTGCAGGAGGTGGTGCGCGCGATCGCGCCGCACGACAGCGTGGAGCGCTACAGCGCGCTGGGTGTCGAGGTGCTCGAGGGGCACGCGCGCATCGTCGATCCGTGGACCGTGGAGGTGCATTCCGGCGACGGCCGGACACGCCGCCTCACGACACGCGCGATCGTTATCGCCGCGGGCGCCGAACCGTACGTGCCGCCGCTGCCGGGACTGGACGAAGTGGGCTATCTGACCAGCGACACGCTGTGGGATGCGCTGGCCGCGATGGAGCGGCCACCGCAGCGCCTCGTGGTGCTCGGCGGCGGCCCGATCGGCTGCGAGCTGGCGCAGTGCCTGCAGCGCCTCGGTTCGCAGGTGACGCAGGTCGAGCTGATGGAGCGCTTGCTGGCACGCGAGGATCCCGAGGTCGCGCACGGCGTGCAGGACGCGCTCGCGCGCGACGGCGTCGAGGTGCTGTGCGGCTGGCGCGCGGTGCATTGCGAGCGCGTCGGCGAGCACAGGTTCCTCGTCGTCGAGCGCGAGGGCGTGCAGCGTCGCCTCGGCTTCGACGCGCTGCTCTGCGCGGTGGGGCGCAAGGCGCGCCTCGGCGGCTATGGCCTCGAGGAACTGGGCGTGCCTGTCGCCGGCACCGTGGTGGTGAACGAATACCTCGAGACGCTGTACCCGAACATCTATGCCGCCGGCGACGTCGCGGGACCGTTCCAGTTCACGCACGCCGCGGCGCACCAGGCGTGGTACGCCGCGGTCAACGCGCTGTTCGGCGCGGCGTGGAAGTTCCGCGCCGACTACCGCGTGATCCCGGCTACCACCTTCACCGATCCCGAGGTCGCGCGCGTGGGCCTGAACGAGCAAGACGCGCAGGCGCGCGGTATCGCGTACGAGGTGACGCGCTATGGCATCGACGACCTCGACCGTGCCATCGCCGACGGCGCGGCCGAGGGTTTCGTGAAGGTGCTGACGGTGCCGGGCAAGGACCGCATCCTCGGTGCCACGATAGTCGGCGCGCACGCGGGCGAACTGCTCGCGGAGTTCGTGCTCGCGATGCGCCACGGGCTCGGGCTGAACAAGATCCTCGGCACCATCCACAGCTACCCGACGCTGGCCGAGGCCAACAAGTACGCGGCCGGCGAATGGAAGCGCGCGCACGCGCCCGGGCGCCTGCTGCGCTGGGTCGAACGCTACCATGCCTGGCGCCGCGGGTAGGCCCCCGGGTCGCCGTTCATGGCGGCAAAAGCGTTTGGTCACGCACTCG
>DAORUQ010000004.1:0-42236 GCA_035433265.1 Pseudomonadales bacterium
CTCACCGACGGCGCGCTGCGCATGCTGGTGGTTCTGCACTTCCACGCGCTCGGCTACCAGCCGCTCGAGATCGCGCTGCTGTTCCTGTTCTACGAGTTCTTCGGCATCGTGACCAACCTGGTCGGCGGCTGGCTGGGTGCCCATCTCGGCCTCAACCGTACGATGCACATCGGGCTCGGGCTGCAGATCGTCGCGCTCGCGATGCTGCTGGTTCCCGCAGCCGCACTGACGGTGCCGTGGGTGATGGCGGCGCAGGCGCTCTCGGGCATCGCCAAGGATCTCAACAAGATGAGCGCCAAGAGCGCGGTGAAGCTGCTGGTGCCCGCCGGCGCCGAGGGCGCGCTGTACCGCTGGGTGGCGGCGCTCACCGGCTCGAAGAACGCGCTGAAGGGCGCGGGTTTCTTCCTCGGCGGCGCGCTGCTCGAGCTCGCCGGATTCCGCGGCGCCGTGGCCGCGATGGCGGCGGCACTGGCGCTGGTGTGGATCGGCAGCGTGCTGACGCTGCGCGCCGATCTGGGCAAGGCAAAGAACAAGCCGAAGTTCCGCGACATCTTCTCGCGCAGCCGCGCGGTCAACGTGCTGGCGGCAGCGCGGGTGTTCCTGTTCGGGGCGCGCGACGTGTGGTTCGTGGTGGCGCTGCCGGTGTATCTGGCGAGCGCCTTCGGCTGGGACCATGCGCGCGTCGGCGGCTTCCTCGCGCTGTGGATCATCGGCTACGGCGTGGTGCAGGCGCTGGCGCCGCGCATCACGCGCACCCGCGCCGACGGGCGCGATGCCTTCGGCTGGGCCGCGGCGCTGGCGCTCGCTCCGGCGCTGATCGCGCTGGCGTTGGGCGCGGATCTCGCGCCGCAGGCCAGCCTGCTCGGCGGCCTGCTGCTCTTCGGCGCGCTGTTCGCGGTGAATTCGGCGCTGCACAGCTACCTGATCGTGAGCTACGCGTGCGAGGACGGCGTCTCGCTCGACGTGGGCTTCTACTACATGGCGAATGCGCTCGGGCGCCTGGTCGGCACCGTGCTCTCGGGCTGGGTGTTCCAGGTGAGCGGGCTGGTGGCCTGCCTGTGGATCTCGGCGGCGTTCGTGGCGGCGGCGGCACTGATCTCGGTCGCGCTGCCGCGGCACCGTCCCGAGGCGCTACGCGGTGTCGGCTAGCGACAGCAATGCGGGCGCCGGAGTTGAGCGGCACACTCACCAGGGGATTGCGGTATGGGTCTGTTCGAACGCTATCTGACGGTATGGGTCGCGCTCGGCATCGGCGCAGGCGTCGGCCTCGGCCTGCTCGCACCCGCCGCATTCCAGTCGATCGCGACGCTGGAAATCGCGCATGTGAACCTGGTGGTCGCGGTGTTCATCTGGGTCATGATCTATCCGATGATGATCCAGATCGACTGGTCGGCAGTGAAGGATGTGGGTCGCAAGCCGCGCGGGCTGCTGCTCACGCTCACGGTCAACTGGCTGATCAAGCCCTTCACGATGGCCGCACTCGGCGTGCTGTTCTTCAAGTACCTCTTCGCTCCCTGGGTGGATCCGCAGTCGGCCAGCGAATACATCGCCGGCATGATCCTGCTCGGTGTCGCACCGTGCACCGCGATGGTGTTCGTCTGGAGCCAGTTGGTGAAGGGAGACGCGAACTACACCCTGGTGCAGGTGTCGGTGAACGACCTCATCATGGTGTTCGCCTTCGCGCCGATCGCGGCCTTCCTGCTCGGCGTCACGCAGATCACCGTGCCCTGGGAAACCCTGGTGCTGTCGACGGTGCTCTACGTGGTGCTGCCGCTCCTTGCCGGCATGGCGACGCGCCACCTGCTGTCACGGCGATCAACGCATGCGGTGGGGGATTTCGTGGCAAGGCTCAAGCCGTGGTCGGTGATCGGGCTCATCGCCACCGTGGTGCTGCTGTTCGGGTTCCAGGCCCGGACCATCGTGGCGCAGCCGCTGGTGATCGCGCTGATCGCGGTGCCGCTCATCGTGCAGAGCTACGGCATCTTCGGCATCGGCCTGATCGGTGCACGGCTGCTGAAGCTGCCGCACGACATCGCGGGACCTGCCTGCCTGATCGGCACCTCGAACTTCTTCGAGCTCGCGGTCGCGGTCGCGATCTCGCTGTTCGGGCTGAACTCCGGCGCCGCGCTCGCGACCGTGGTCGGCGTGCTGGTGGAAGTACCGGTGATGCTGTCGCTGGTCGCGCTCGTCAACGCGTCGGGGGGCTGGTATGAGCGCTCCTGAACCGCGCGACGCGCTCGCCGATCCCTCGCTGCTGGCGCCCGATGCCGCTGCCGCGGCGCTGGCAACGGACCCCGAGCGCGGGCTCAGCGCCGCCGAGGCCGCGCGCCGGCTCCTGCGCGACGGGCGCAACGAGTTGCGCACCGTGCCGCCCGACCCGCTGTGGCGGCGCATTCTTGCGCACTTCCGGGATCCGCTGATCTACCTGCTGCTGGCCGCGGTCGCGATCACCCTGGTCGCCTGGCGCCTCGAGGGCATGCCGGGCCTGCCCGTGGACGCGATCGTGATCCTCGCGATCGTGGTGCTGAATGCGGCGCTCGGCTTCGTGCAGCAGGCGCGCTCGGAAAGCGCCGCCGCCGCTCTCGCGAAGATGACGGCTGTCACCTCCTCGGTGCTGCGCGACGGGAAGTTGCTGCGCGTGCCGAGCGCGGAACTTGTGCGCGGCGACCTGCTGGTGCTCGGCGAGGGCGACAGCATCGGCGCGGACGCGCGCCTGCTGCAGGCAAACGCGCTGCGCGTGCTGGAAGCCTCGCTCACCGGCGAGAGCGTCGCGGTACTCAAGGACACCGCGACGCTCGCGGCGCCTGCCGCGCTCGGCGATCGCAGCAACATGGTGTTCAAGGGCACGGCGGTCGCGCAGGGCACCGGGCTCGCCATCGTGACCGCAACCGGCATGGCGACGCAGATGGGCACGATCGCGAGCCTGCTGGACGCGACGGTCGAGGAACCGACCCCGCTGCAGGAGGAGGTGCGCCGGATCGGGCGCATGCTCGGGTTCGCGGTGATCGCGATCGCCGTGGTCGTGGTGGGCACCGTGCTCGCACTGGCGGAAATACGCGGCCCCGCCGACGTGGTCGCGGTGCTGTTGCTCGGCGTGAGCCTCGCCGTGGCGGCGGTGCCCGAAGGCCTGCCGGCAATCCTCTCGGTGGTGCTCGCGATCGGCGTGCAGCGCATGACGAAGCACCGGGCCATCGTGAAGAAGCTCTCCTCGGTGGAGACGCTGGGCTCGGCCTCGGTGATCTGCACCGACAAGACCGGCACGCTGACGCGCTCGGAGATGACCATCGAGCGTGCGGTGACCGGATCGGGCAGTACGCGCATTACCGGTATCGGCTACACCCCGCACGGACGCGTCGAGCACGAGGGCCGCGAACTCACCGCGGGCGCGCTGCACAGCGAGCACGTGGTGCTGCTGAGCGGCGGCAGCCTCGCGGGCAATGCGGACCTGCGCCAGGATAGCGAGGGCGCCTGGGAGATCCACGGCGACCCCACCGAGGCCGCGTTCCTCGTGGCCGAACGCAAGCTGAACCTGCAGGAATGGCGCGGCCGGCGCTTCGAGCGCATCGCGGAGATTCCCTTCACCTCCGAGCGCAAGATGATGTCGACGCTCGCGATCGACCACGAGGACGGCGACCGCCTGCTGCTGATCAGCAAGGGCGCGCCCGACGTGCTGCTCGGGCGCTGCACCCATGCGCGGCTCGGCATGGATATCGTGCCGCTCGACGAGAGCCTGCGCGCGGCCGCGCTGGCCGCGGTGGACCGGCTCACGGACGAGGCGCTGCGCACGCTCGCGGTGGCCTACCGCCCGCTCGGCCCCGGCGAGGACGCCCGGGCCGGCGAGGCGCTCGAGCACGGCCTGGTCTTCGTGGGCACCGTGGGCATCATCGACCCGCCGCGCGAGGAGGCCGCGCCCGCGATCCGCGAGGCCCAGCGTGCCGGCATCCGCGTGATCATGATCACCGGCGATCACCCGCGCACCGCGGCGCGCATCGCGGCCGATCTCGGTATCGTGGCACCGGGCACGCGCGCGCTCAGCGGGGCGGAACTCGACGCGCTCGACGATACCGCGTTCGCGCAGGTGGTGCGCAGCACCTCGGTGTACGCGCGCGTCGCGCCCGCCCACAAGCTGCGCATCGTCGATGCCTTGCAGGCCGACGGCAACGTGGTCGCGATGACCGGCGACGGCGTCAACGACGCACCGGCACTGAAGTCCGCCGACATCGGTGTCGCGATGGGCATCACCGGCACCGAGGTCACCCGGGAGGCGGCGCGGATGGTCCTGGCCGACGACAACTTCGCCACCATCGTCGCCGCGGTGCGCGAGGGCCGTGGCATCTTCGCCAATATCCGCAAGTTCCTGCGTTACCTGCTCTCCTCGAACATGGGCGAGGTGCTGACGGTGTTCCTCGGCGTGATCGGAGCTTCCCTGATCGGCCTGCAGGGCAGCGGCGGCGAACTGGCGCTGCCGCTGCTCGCCACCCAGATCCTGTGGATCAACCTGATCACCGACTCCGGCCCCGCGCTCGCCATGGGCGTGGATCCGCAGAGCGACGACGTGATGGCGCGCCCGCCGCGCCGCCTGAAGGATCGCGTCATCGACGCGCAGATGTGGTCCGGCGTGCTGCAGGTCGGGCTGGTGATGGCGCTCGCGACCCTGTTCTGCATCGACCTCCACCTGCCCGGTGGCCTCGTCGAGGGCAGCCACGACCTGGACACCGCGCGCACGGCGGGCTTCACGACGCTGGTGTTCGCGCAACTGTTCAACTGCTTCAATGCGCGCTCGGAGAGCGCCAGTGCATTCCACGGCCTGTTCCACAACCCCTGGCTGTGGGGCAGCGTGGCGCTGGCGGTGCTGCTGCAGGTGGCCGTGGTGCACCTGCCGGCGGGCAACATCGCTTTCGGCACGTCGCCGCTGGCGCCCGATGAATGGCTGGCGTGCGCTGCGCTGGCCAGCGCGGTGCTCTGGTACGGCGAGGCGCGCAAACTGGTGATCCGCGGCGCGGAACGCGGACGCCGGAACCGGGAAACCGGACTGACGGAGGCTACGCATCATGGCTGATCTGCTGCACCTGCTGAACGGCGGCCTCGGCAATCTCGCCGCCTACCTCGCGGCGCACGTGCTGCTGTGCCTGCTGCCGGCGTTCTTCATCGCCGGCGCGATGACGGCGCTGATTCCCAGGCAGAGCATCACGCGCTGGCTCGGACGCGGCACGCCAGGACACATCTCCTATCCGGCGGCGGCCGCGGCGGGTTCATTGCTGGCCGTGTGTTCCTGCACCATCGTGCCGCTGTTCGCGGGCGTGTATCGCAAGGGCGCCGGCATCGGTCCGGCGACGACTTTCCTGTTCTTCGCGCCGGCGGGCAACATCATGGCGATCGCCTATACCGGCAGCGTGCTGGGGATGGAGTTCGCGGCCGCGCGCTTCCTGCTGTGCCTGCTGTTCGGTATCGGTATCGGCCTGCTGATGGCGCTGCTGTTCTGGCGCGACGACCTGCGCCACGACCGCCAGACCGATGCGCTGTTCGCCGAACAGGCCCGCATCGATCCGGTGGCCATGCGTCTGCTGCTGGCACTGCTGCTCCTGCTGGTGGCCGGCACGCTGAAGCTCTGGCCGCTCAGCGCCACGCTCGCCTCGGTGCAGCTGCCCCTGTCGTGGGTCGAACCGTGGCAGGACACACTGTTGCGCTGGGTGCCCTTCGATGCGGCGAAAGGCGAGGAAGGCGTGAGCTTCCAGGGCTCGGTGCTGATTGCGTTGCTGGTGCTGATCGCGGTGAGCGCGAAGCAAGGCCTGGACGACATCGTCGAAGGCGCGAACCGCTGGACGTGGGTCGCGCTGGGACTCACCGCCGCGACGCTGCTGGTGGCAACGCTGGGACTAAGGCCCCGCGACGGCGGGCTGGCGCTGGAAATCACCGGGCGCTTCTGCGCGGTGGCGGCAGCCCTGCTCGCGATATCTCACTACGGCAGGCGGCTGGATGCGCAATTGTGGCGCTCCTGGCTCTGGGAATCCTGGCGCTTCGTGAAGCAGATCTTCCCGCTGTTGATCATCGGCGTGTTCGTGGTCGGCGTGGCCCGCCAGCTCATCCGCCCCGAGTGGATCGAGTCGCTCGCGGGACAGAACGACCTCTTCGCCAACGCGGTCGCCGTGCTGTTCGGCGTGTTCATGTACTTCCCGTCACTGGTGGAAGTGCCGGTGGCGCGCATGTTCCTCGACCTCGGCATGCACCCGGGACCGCTGCTGGCCTACCTGATGGCCGACCCCGAGCTCAGCCTGCAGAGCATGCTGATGGTCGCTGCCGTGATCGGACGGCCCAAGACCGCGGCCTACGTGGGCTGGGTTGCGCTGTTCAGCATCGCGGCGGGCCTGATCTACGGGGCGTGGATCGACGGCGCGAACCGCTGGTTTCTCGTGCTGGGGACGCTCGGCTTCGTTGCCGCGCTGGCGTTGACGGTCAACCGGCTGCATGAGCGCGTCACTCCCGGGAGCCACGCGACCTGACGATTGCTTCTTTCCTCACGACGATACGGAGAAATCACATGCTGACGCTAAAGGTACTGGGACCGGGCTGCGCCAACTGCAGGAAGCTCGAGGCCGTGGCGCGCGAAGCCGCGAGCGGCAGCGGCATCGAGGTGCAGGTGCTCAAGGTCTCCGCGATGAAGGACATCATGGCCTACGACCTGATCGCGACGCCGGGACTGGTGATCAACGAGAAACTCGTCAGCAGCGGGCGCATCCCGACGCAGGCGGAAATCCGCGAGTGGCTGGAGGCGGCCGGAGCCTAGCTCTGACGCCCGATCGAGCGCTGGTCACGGCATGCGGTTAGCCCCCGCCCGTGCCATGCTGGCTCTCATGCGCGGACACGCCGTGAATACGTCCATGTAGGCTCGACTGCGGCATCCATGCCGCAGACGGTCCTCGCAAGAGAACCAGCATGGCACGTGCTGCCTTGGTGGTACGTGCTCTTCATGGTTTGAGCGCCATTTCGACGAAACTGAACACCGACGATGAACCACCAACGGCAGGCGTGACGAGGGGCGGGCCTGGTCCGCGAGCGGACCTGTGGATGCCGAAATCGCCGGGAGCGATTTCGGCAACACGCGTAGCCGCCCGCACAGGGATGTGCGGGCGGCGGCCGCGAGCGGACCTGGCCCGCCCCTCGGCGCGCCGGATCGAAGGTGTGCCGCCTGTGCAGGCCTACGGAACGAACACCCTGCCCGCGAGAGTCGCGCGCAGGGCGCGCTCCCACAACCCGGCGCGCGGCGACGGGACTTCAGGCGCCCGCGGGGCTGTCCGGCAGATAGGTCTCGAACAGCTTGCCGAGGTCGCCGGCCGCGTGCGCGGGCACCTTGTAGTAGGTGCGGATCACCACGGAGCCGTCGGGCTCGAAGCGGTAGGTCTCGATGCTGTAGGCGAAGCGCTCCTCGCCACCTTCCTTGAAGTGGTTCTCCAGCAGCCACGCGACCTCGTTGCCGCAGATGAACAGGCTGCCCGGGTGGACGCGAAAGCGCACGGTCGGCTGGAACAGGTCGTAGGAATCCAGCGCGCAGTGCTGGAAGCCGTGCTTCATCGGCGTGCCCACCGGATCGAGCATGCTGAATTCGCCGGGCGCCACCGCGCGCCAGTTGGCGGCCCAGCCCGCGCGGTCGCCCGCGTTCCACAGCTTCACGTAGTTGTCGGCCCAGTTCTTCAGCTGGGCAAAAGTCGGCGTGCTCATTGCTGGTTCTTCTCCTGGTGAATGGGTGGCGGAATTTCAGTGCCCCTTGAACACCGGCGGGCGCTTCTCGAAGAAGGCCTGCACACCCTCGCGTGTGTCCTCGCTGATGAACGTGATGTTCTGCAGCTTGGCCTCGTAGGAAATCGTGTCCGCGAGATCGAGCTGCATGGCCTTGTTCAGCGCCTCCTTCGAGTAGCGCAGCGCCAGCGGCGCCTTCTTCGCGATCGTGCGCGCCCACGCCAGCGTCTCCTCGAGCAGGCGCTCGGCGGGCACCACGCGGTTCGCCAGTCCGAGCTCCAGGCAGCGCGCGGCGCCCATCTTCTCGCCTTCCACGATCACCTCGAAGGCGCGCTTGCGCCCGAGCTGGCGTACCAGGTGCCAGGTGGCGCCTCCGTCGGGCACCAGCGCGATCGCCATGAACGCCTGGTAGATGTAGGCGTTGTCGGCCATCACCGTGAGGTCGCAGGCCATCGCGAAGGAACTGCCGATGCCGGCCGCCGCGCCGTTTACCGCGCTGATGAAAGGCTTGGGCGCCTCGCTGATCGCCATCAGCACCGGCTTGTACTCCTCGTCGATCTGCTGCTGCACCAGCGGCGGGACGCCGTCGGCGAGATCGGCGCCGGCGCTGAAGCCGCGCCCCTCGCCCGTGAGCACGACCACGCGCACCGCGGCATCGTCGCTGGCGCAGCGCACCGCGGCCAGCAGCTCGCGGCGCATCTGGCCGTTGAAGGCATTCATCACCGCAGGGCGGTTCAGCGTGATCAGCGCCACGCCCTCGTCCACGGCATAGCGCACGGTCTCGAATTCACTCATCGCGGGTCTCCGGCTGGTCAGGGAAGTGTGCAGTGCGGAAAGTCGCCGCGCCGGCGGCGCTTGTCAAGACGAACCGGCCGGGCGACGCAGCACCAGCGCGTTGCCCAGTACGATCAGCACCAGCCCGGCCACGGCGGGCAGCGTCCACTGGTAGCCCTCGAACAGCGTCGAGAGCAGCAGCGCGACCACCGGGGTCATCATCGCGTTGTAGCCCGCGCGCTCCGGACCGATCAGCGCGATCAGGCGCAGGAAGGCACCGAAAGCCACGATCGAGCCGAACACCGACAGGTACAGCAACGAGGCGGTATATGGCAGGCCGGCGGGGAAACGGAACTCGGCCCCGGTGACGAGCGCCGCGAGCGTGAGCAGCGCCGTGCCGTAGAACATGCCCCAGGCGTTCACCGTGATCACCTTCAGCCCGAAGACCGCATTGCGCGTGGCCAGGATGCTGCCGAGCGAGGCCACGTAGGTCGAAGCCAGCGCCAGCAACAGACCACGCAGCGCGGTGTCATCGATGCTCAGCCTGCCGAACTCGGGCCAGAACAGCAGCGCGACACCGCCGATGCCGATCAGCCCGCCGAAAAGCACCACCGGCACCAGGGGGCGTTTCAGGAACAGCGCCGCGTTGAAGAAATTCATGAACACCATGGTGGCGAATATCACCGCCACCACGCCGCTGGTGAGGTAGACCTCGGACCAGTACACCAGCCAGTAGTTGAGCCCGAACAGGCAGGCGCCCTGCAACGCGATGAAGAAGTGCTCGCGCGGCGCGAGCCTGAGCCGCGCGCGCGCCAGCACGCACCAGGCGAACAGCAGCATCGACGCGAGACCGAAGCGGTAGATCACCGAGACCAGCGGATCGATGTCCCCGAGCTGGAACTTGATCGCGAGCCAGGTCGAACCCCAGATCAGCACGGTGGTGAAATACAGGATGTGCGCCGACAGGGGCATGTTGCAGGTCCGGAACAGGGGAACGGCGGAGCGCCAGCGCCGCTATCCTGCAGGTAGAATGGGCGCCTGTGCAAACCCGCGTGCAAAGGCGACGCATCCGCGCGACGGATGACCATCAACCCGAGGCGCGGCGAGGGGCGGGCCCGTGCCGCGAGCGGACATGTGGATGCCGAAATCGCCGGGAGCGATTTCGGCAACACGCGTAGCCGCCCGCACATGGATGTGCGGGTGGCGGCCGCGAGCGGCACGGGCCCGCCCCTCGCCGCGCCGTCATACGAAAGGACCACGCCATGGGAAAACAACGCTCGGACCAACCCGGGCCCGCGGCCCCCGCCACCCCGAACCCCTTCGCCGCCCTCGCCTCGTTGCGCGGCACGCTGCCCGAGGGAACGGGCGGCGAACCCGCCGCGGCAAGCGCCGGCGACAGCCCGTTCGCCGCGAAGCTCGTCATCGCGCGCGAACGCAAGGGTCGCGGCGGCAAGACCGCGACGCTGGTACGCGGCGTCGCGCTGACGGGCGCGGCGCTGGAGAGCTTCGCACGCGAGATGCGCCAGGCCCTCGGCACCGGCGGCAACGTCGAGGGTGATGCGATCGTGCTCGCGGGCGACCAGTCGGCGCGCGCCGCGCAATGGCTGCGCGAACGCGGGGCGACGCGCATCGTGATCGGCAACTGAATCGTGGCGCACGCCACCGGCTACGCGCTCTTCGACACCGCGATCGGGCGCTGCGCGATCGCCTGGGGCGCGCGCGACGATCTGCGCGACCTCGTGCTCGACCTCGACGACATCACGGAATTCCACCGCCGCGTATTCGCCACCGCCCGCGCGATCGCGCCGGGCAACACCATCACCTACGGCGAGCTCGCGCGCCGGCTCGGCACGCCGGGCGCCGCCCGGGCAGTGGGACAGGCACTGGGCGCCAACCCGTTTCCCATCGTCGTGCCCTGTCATCGCATCGTCGCCGCCGACGGCAGCCTCGGCGGCTTTTCGGCGCCGGGCGGCGCGCGCACCAAGCGGCGCATGCTGCAGATCGAGGGCGCGATCGCGCAGGCAGATATTGGCTTCGAATGAGTAACCGCGGGGGCGCGGCCTCTCAGTTGCCGCGCCTGGCGCCGATCCCCTCACGGAACAGCCGGTAGAACGTGGTGCTGAGCGCGATCGCGAGCACGCCCAGCGCCAGCAGCATCACGCTGCGCCGCTCGAGGAAACTCTGCCCGAGATAGATCGTGCCCAGCGCGTAGGGCAGTTCGGTGAGCGCGAGCGCGGCGAGATAACGGTGGAACGGGTAACGCGCCATACCGAGGACATAGCCGGGAATCTCCGACGGCAGCGCGGCCTGCAGCAGCAGCACGTGCAGGAAGCGCGTGCGCGCGTTGAGCTGCTCGCGAAAGCTCGCGATCCGCCGGCTGCCCAGCAGGCCCGGCGCCAGCGTGTCACCCAGGAACCGGCCGACCGCGAAGGACGCGATGCCGCCGAGCAACCAGCCAACCCACAGCAGCGCGGAAGACGCCAACGGCCCCCAGGCGCTGAGGCCGACGGGCACCAGCAGCGCGCTGGAAAAGAAGGCCAGCATCGCCGAGAGCATCGCCAGCAGCACGAACAGCAGCTGGCCGGCGAGCGGACGCGCGACGATCTCGGCCTCGAGGAAGGCGATGAGTTGGGCACTCGACGCAAAGAGCGCATCGGAGGCAGCGATCAGACCCGCGACGCAGATCATCAGCGCGACCGCGAGGCCGTGCCCACGCGCGGCGCCGAGGCCGCGTCTCACCGCTGCAGCGGCCAGATGAACGGGATCGCGGCGATCGTGACCAGCGCCATCAGCAGGTTCATCGGCACGCCGATGCGCAGGAAGTCGGAGAAACGGTAGCCGCCGGGTCCGTACACCATCAGGTTGCACTGGTAGCCGATCGGGGTGGCGAAGCTCGCCGACGCCGCCATCATCACCGCCATCACGTAGGGCACGTCGTGCAGGCCCGCGGCCTCGGTGATCGCGAGCACTACCGGCAGCATCAGCATCGCGGCGGCGTTGTTGGTGATCAGCTCGGTCAGCACCATCACGCTGAGGTAGGTGAGCGCGAGCAGCAGCCAGGCGTCGTTGCCGGCGGCGGCCACGATGCCGTTGCCGAGATATTCCGCCGCGCCGGTCTTCTCGAGCGCGTTGCCGAGCGCGAAGCTCGCGGCGATGGTCACCAGCACCGGCAGGTCGAGGGAGCGCCGCGCCTCGTTCACGCCGATGCAGCGCGTCGCCAGCATCGCGGCCACGCCGAGCAGCGCGGCATTCAGCATGCTCATGAGGCCGGTGGTCGCCAGCGCGATGATTGCGCCGAGGATCGCCCACGAGATCAACGCGTGCGAATGATCGGGCAGTTCGTGCTCGAGCACGTTCATCAGCAGGAAGTCGCGCGACTGCTTGAGGCGGCCCACCACCGCGGGACGCGCCTCGAGCAGCAGCAGGTCACCGGGTTCGAGGATGATCGAGCTCAGCCGCCCGCGGATGTGCTCGCCGTTGCGCGCCACCGCCAGCACCACCGCGCCGTAGCGGTCGCGGAAACGCCCGTCGCGGATCGTGTGCCCCACGACCTCGCAGTGCTCGGCCACCACGGCCTCCACGAGGCGGCGCTCCGGCACGTTGCGTTCCAGTGCGGGCTGGCTGCCCACCGCGGCCACCAGGCCGTTGATGCGCAGCACATCGACGATGGCCTCGGTCTCGCCCACGAACACCAGGCGGTCGCCGCCGCGCAGCATCTCCTCGGGCGCCACGGCGGTGATCACGCTGCCGTCACGCTCGATCTCGGCGAGGTAGATGCGTTCCAGATGACGCAGTCCCGCCTGCTGGATGGTCTTGCCCAGCAGCGGGCCGTCGCGCGCGACCGCGACCTCGAAGGTGAAACTGCGCGTGTCGGCGAAGGTCTGGTCGGGGCTGCGGCGCACCTTCAGCAACTTCGGCGCCGCGAATACCACGAACAGCGTGCCCACCAGCGCCGCGATCAGGCCGATCGGGGCGATGTCGAACAGCGCGAAGCCGGGCTTGCCGGTCAGCACCTGGTACTGGCCGTTGACCACCAGGTTGGTGCTGGTGCCGATCAGCGTGATCGTGCCGCCGAGAATCGAGGCGTAACTCAGCGGAATCATCAGCGCGGAGCTCGGCACCTTGATCCGCCGCGCCCACTGGCTCACCGCCGGGATCATGGTTGCCACCACCGGGGTGTTGTTCAGGAAGGCCGACAGCCCGACCACCGGCAGCATCAGGCGCACCAGCGCGCCGCGCGGGCCGGCCGGGCGTCCCAGCACGCGCTCCACCACCAGGTCGACACCGCCCGAGGCGCGGATGGCCGCCGCGACGATGAACATCGCGGCCACGGTCATCAGGCCGGTGTTGGCGAATCCCGACAGGGCTTCGTCGGGCTGCAGGATCCCGGTGATGCTGAGCAGCAACAAGGCCCCCATCAGCACCAGGTCCGTGGTGAGGCGCGGAATGGTGATCAGCGTGGCGAGTACCGCGACGGTCAGCGCGACCGTGAACCATCCCTGCCAATCCATCAGCGTCTCTCCCGGCGAATACTCTCTGCGAGGCGCATTCTAAAAGGAATAAGCAAGCCATGAATAATGATTTGCGGATATTAGGATATTCGTCGCGCCCACTCATGCCCCGGAACGAAAAAAGGCCGCCTGCACCGGGTGCAGGCGGCCTTTGGAAGCTTTCAGGCCAGCGTCAGAACGCGAAGCCCAGGCCCACCATCGGGCCCTGGAACGAGAAGTCGGCCTCTGCGTCGCCTTCTTCGATCTCGTAGTTCACGGTACGGTAGCCGAAGCGGAATTCCAGGTTGCAGCAGTTATTCGTGTACACCAGTTCGGGAGCCAGTTCCCAGACCAGGTCGGAATCACCGGCGCCAATCGATGCCGTCGGGCTGAACGCCCAGTTCCTGCCCAGCGCGACACGCGGACGCAGCATCACGATGCCATCGACCAGGTCGTCGTCGGCATTGAAGCTGCCGGGGCCGTTCTTTTCGTTGAATTCGAGGTCGAGCTTGCCGTAGCGCACGCCCACCAGCAGGTCCACCCAGGAATCACCGCCGGCGCCGAAGCGGTAGCCGGTCGCTGCCGTGGCCAGCAGGGTGTCGGCTTCCACCTCGATCTCGCTGCCCGCAACGTTGATGTCGGTGTCGTCGTTCTCGGTCTTGATGTAATCGACCGCGGCAAAGTTGCTCCAGCGGCCCTTGTTGTGCTCGAGCATCAGGGAGCCGTTGAACTCCAGGTTGTCGGTGACGTCACCGATGTCCTGGTTGAAGTCGATGTCGGTGCTGCCTTGTTCGTCATTGATCTCGAGGTTGCCGTCGATGCCCACGGCCCAGTAGTAGGGGGTCAGGCGGAAGCAGCACTTGTCGGCGTCTTCGGCAGCGGCGGGCATGGCAGCCTGCAGGGCAAGAGCGGCGACAGCGGCTGCAAGGAAGTTTTGTTTCATCATGGAAAATTCTCCTGGACAGGTTTTTTCACCGCACCCGTTGGTGCCGGCTGAGCAAAGTATGGTTCTCACTTCGCCTGGTCGCACGGTTGGTGAGCGTGAAAATTACCCCGCGGCGCGCAGCCGGACCGTGCGGTCGGCCCCGCGGCCGGACGACCTGCCTCAGGAGGCAGCAATCAGCATCTTGCGACGAAGAAACGCGATCTGTGTCGAAAGAGTCAGGTTCTTCGGGCAATTATCCTCGCACCCGAGCAGCGTCATGCAACCGAAAACGCCGCTCTCGTCGCCGATCAGTTCGTAAAACTGCGCGTCGCTGCGCGCATCGCGCGGATCGAGCCGAAAGCGTGCGATCTTGTTCAATCCGGCCGCACCGACGAAGTCCTCGCGCATGCGCGCCGTGGCGCAGGCCGCCACGCAGCAGCCGCATTCGATGCAGCGTTCCAGCTCGTAGATCTGCTCGGCCAGCGCGGGCTCCATGCGCTCCTCCAGCGCGCCCAGGTCCGGCTCCTGCTCGCGCGGGTGCACCCAGGTCTCGAGCCGCTCGGCCATGCCCTGCATCCACTCACCGGTATCGACCGAAAGGTCGCCGATCAGCCGGAACACCGGCAACGGCGCCAGCGTGACGCGGCTGCCGAGATCGCGCGTCAGGGTGCGGCAGGCGAGCCCGGGCCGACCGTCGATCAGCATGCCGCAGGCGCCGCAGATGCCGGCGCGGCAGACGAAGTCGAACTGCAGCGTCGGGTCCTGGTTCTCGCGGATCTCGTTCAGCGCGATGAACAGCGTCATGCCGTCGGCCTCCTCGATCTCGAAGCGCTCCAGGCGCGGCGTGCTCACCGGATCCGAGGGGTTGTGGCGCAACACGCTGATCTCCAGCGTGCGCGGACAGGCGGTGACGGTCTCGCTCATGTGTCGTGGTCTCCCAGCCTCGCATTGCGTCCACGCAGCGGCGGCGGCAACTGGTGCTCCCAGGGCATCAGCGCCTGCTGCTGCGCAAGGCGGCCGGCGCCGGCCGTTGCCGCGCGCACCCGGTCGACCTCGGCCTGGCGCGCCGGCGTGTCGGGGTGGTCGATGTAGTCTTTCCCGCCATAACCGCGCCAGCCGGGCGGCAGCTCCATGCGCCGCACGTCGAGCGGCTCGTAGGCGAGCACCGGCAGCGTGGCATCCGGGTCGGGCCAGGTCGCCAGCGTGCGCGCGAGCCAGTCGCGGTCGTTGCGCACGGGGAAATCGCTGCGAAAGTGCGCGCCGCGGCTCTCGGTGCGCGCCAGCGCGCCCTGCGCCACGCACAGCGCGAGCTTGAGCATGCGCGGCAGCCGGTAGGCGGCCACCAGCTCGGGGTTCGCGCCGCGCGCCTGGCTGCGCAGCCCGAGGTCGCGGCTGCGCACGAGCAGCTGCTGCAACTGCGTGACCGCCTCGGCGAGCCGCTCGCCGCTGCGAAAGATGCCGACGTTGTCCGTCATGGCCACCTGCATCTCGCGCAGCAGCGCGAAGGGGCTCTCGGGACCGCCGCGCGCGGCATGCTCCGCGAGCTGGCGGCTTTCGCGCGCGTGGAATTCGCGCACCAGCGCCATCGGCACATCGGCCGCGCCGTCGGGCGATTCGCAGTGGTCCGCGATGAACTCGCCCACGATCATGCCTGCCACCACGGTCTCCGCCACGGAGTTGCCGCCCAGGCGGTTGAAGCCGTGCATGTCCCAGCACGCCGCCTCGCCGGCCGCGAACAGCCCTTTCAGCGTGCGGCTCTCGCCGCGGTGATCGGTGCGGATGCCGCCCATCGAGTAGTGCTGCGCCGGGCGCACCGGGATCAGCTGCTCGGCCGGATCGATACCGAGGAAATAGTTGCAGATCTCCTTCACCTCGCGCAGCCGCGTCTCGATGTGGCGGCGCCCGAGCAGGCGGATGTCCAGCCACAGGTGCTCGCCAAAGCGCGAGCGCGCGCCATGCCCGGCCGCAATGTGCTCTTCCATGCGCCGCGACACCACGTCGCGCGAGGCCAGCTCCGCCTTGTCGGGCTCGTAGTCGGGCATGAAGCGGTGCTCGCGGCCATCGAGCAGCAAGCCGCCGTCGCCGCGGCAGCCTTCCGTCACCAGGATGCCGGCAGGAAAAATCGCCGTGGGGTGGAACTGCACCGCTTCCATGTTGCCGAGCGCGGCAACGCCGGTTTCCAGCGCGATCGCCGCCCCCATGCCCTCGTTGATGATCGCGTTGGTCGAGACGCGGTAGATGCGCCCGAAGCCGCCGGTGGCGATGCAGGTCGCGCGCGCCGCGTAGGCCACGAGCTCGCCCGTGGCGAGGTTGCGCGCGATCACCCCATGGCAGCGCGCGCCGTCGTGGATCAGCGAGAGCGCCTCCATGCGTTCGTGCACCGGAATGCTGTTCGCCACCGCCTGGTCGCTCATCGTGAACAGCATCGAGTGCCCGGTGCCGTCGGCGACATAGCAGGTGCGCCACTTGCGCGTGCCGCCGAAATCGCGCGCGGTGATGAGTCCGTGCGCCTCGTCGCGCTCGGTGAGCGTGACGCGCTTGCCGTTCATCACCACCTCGTGCTCGCCGCGCTGCACGCGGTTCCACGGCACGCCCCAGGCCGCGAGCTCGCGCACCGCCTTCGGCGCGGTGTTCACGAACATGCGCACCACGTCCTGGTCGGCACCCCAGTCGCTGCCGCGCACGGTGTCGGCAAAGTGCACGTCCTCGTTGTCGCCCTCGCCCATCGCGGCGTTGCCGAGGCTCGCCTGCATGCCGCCCTGCGCCGCGGCCGAGTGCGAGCGCTTGGCCGGCACCAGGCTCAGCACAATCGCCTCGAAGCCGCGCCGGCGCACGCCGATCGCGGTGCGCAGCCCGGCGAGGCCGCCGCCCACGACCAGCACGTCGGTCTGGATCGTGCGCATCAGCCGCCACCTGCTTGCGGCACCGCCTCGCGCAGCGCCACGGGCACGTAGCGCTCGCCGGCACGGTCGCGGTGCTCGATGCCGATCTTCATGTAGGCGGCGAATGTCAGCAGGCCCAGCACGAGGAAAAAACCGGTGATCGCCCACTTGAGGCGCACCAGGCGGCGACGCTGCGCGCGCGGATCGGCGCTGCGTGGCAGCAGGCCCCACTTCAGCACCAGCCGGTACAGCCCGATGCCCCCGTGCAGCTCGACGGCGAACAGCAGCACCAGGTACAGCGGCCACATGCGCCCGCTGACGAAGCGGTCGGCCGATTCGTAGGGACCGATATCGCCCGGGTGCGTCATCATCGTGTAGAGGTGCACGCCGGCGAGGAACATCAGCACCAGGCCGGTCGCGACCTGCATCAGCCACAGCCAGGTGTCGGCGTGGCGCAAGTCGCGGGAGTGGCGGAACAGGGTGCGGTATTCGCGGTAGCTGGAGGGCATGCGCCGCATGGCCGCGACCGCGTGCACGATCATGAGCAGGAAGATCGCCCCCGCGATCGCCGTGACCAGCTGCGGGTAGGGCCGGCCGAAGAAGTAGACGCCCTCGAAGAAGCGCGCGACGTGGTACATCGCGTCCTTGCCGAGCAGGATGCTGGAAACCAGCAGCATGTGGCCCCACATGAACAGCGCCAGCGCGAGGCCGCTGGCGCCCTGGACCAGGTCCAGCCAGGCCGGAGCCCGGTCGATACGGGACCGCGCAATTGCGCGAGACGTCGGATTGTCCACCGCCCTGTCAGGCTCCGGTGCTGCTGTTCAGCGCCCGATTATGCCCCAAAGCGCCGCCGGATACGTCCTGGCACGCGAGCCTCGCCTGCAGGTTACGGCGCCTCATGATGCGCATGCGCGTCGCCGGCCCCGGGTTCTGGCGCAGTCTCGCGTTACGGTACGGTCACAGGTCGATTGCCAGTCGCTCGCCGCGCGCGCGCGAGACGCAAATCGCGATTCGCTGCGTCTGCCGGTGCTCCAGGGCGGTGAGCACGGCGTCGCGGTGATCGACCTCGCCCTCGACCACCGTGCAGATGCACGATCCGCAGATGCCCTCGCGGCAGGACGAGGCTGGCTTCATGCCCCGCGCCTCCATCACCTCGAGGATGCTGCGGTCGGCCGGAACGTTCAGCGTGATGTCGCTGCGCCGAAGGTGCAGCGTGAACGGCGCGTCGTCGGGCTTCGACCCTGCGGCATCGTGCGCGAATCGCTCGCAATGCAGCGCCTCGGCCGGCCAGCCCGCCTGCTGCGCCACGCCGAGCGCGGCGTCGATGAACGGCGCGGGGCCGCAGACATACAGCGCACGCGGCTTCCCGGCATCCCAGCGCGGGATCAGCCGACCCAGGTCCACGCGCCCGCCGGCGGCCTGCGTGTCGAGGTGCGTGCGCACGCTCGCGCTGAACGGCCAGCGCACGATGTCGTCGGCAAAGGGAAGGAACTGCCGGTCACGCGAGCAGACATGCAGCTCGAAATCCGCACCCGCGGCGTGCAGCGAATACGCCATCGCCAGCAGTGGCGTGATGCCGATGCCCCCGGCCAGCAGCAGCGTGTTCGTGTCGGCGGGCTGCTGCTGCAGGGCAAACAGGTTGCGCGGCAGCGAGATGCGCAGGGTGTCGCCGCTGCGGATCTCCTGGTGCATGCGCAGCGACCCGCCACGTCCCCTGTCCTCGCGCTTCACGGCGATACGGTAGCAGCCGCGATCTGCCGGATCGCCGCACAGCGAATAATGGCGCACGATCCCCGTCTCGATCTCGACATCGATGTGGGCGCCGGGCGTCCACGGCGGCAGTTGTGCTGCGTCCGGCGCGACCAGCTCGTAGGTACGCGCGTCCGCCGATACCTCGCGCACGCTGGCCACCCGCACCGCATGCAGCCCGTCCGGTCGCAGGCGGCGCGGCGACATCCGCTCGCGCAGCGAGGGCAGCAGACCTGCCGTCGCAGCATCGCGCCAGGGCGTGAACCCCGGCGAAAGGAAACGCAGGAAATCAACCAGGTAGCGACTGCCCTCCGTGGCAAGGTGCACCCACGGCATGACCGAAGCCGCGGAGCAACCCATGCGCTGCGCCATCTGCGGCACCAGCGCGCGCCACATGCGCACCAGCGCGCGCACGCCGCAGCGGGTGCCGCGGGTGAGTGCCGCCATTCGCCGGCTGTAGGCGTCGGGCTGCGCGCCGTAGATGTACTCGTACACGTCGTAGACCACGGCCGTGTGCTCGGTCTCCTCCATGCAGTGCCACAACACCAGGCGGTCCACCTCGGGGTGCACACGCCGGCGCAACTCGTCTGTGGTCTCGTACCACTCTGCAATGCTGAAGATCACGTGCTCGAGCGCGGCCACCGCGGCGAGCTGGTCCTGCTGCGCGCCGGCGGACATGTCGTGGATGAAGCGGCGGAACTCGCGCTCGATCACGGTCGTGTCGATGCCGTGGCGCTCGTTCATCACGGTGTTGAGCAGCACGTGTCCCTGCGAGTGCAGCGCTTCCTGGGTGATGAAGGCCTGCGCCTCGCGGGCAAGTTCCGGATAGCCCGCGAGTTTCGCCAGGTGGTTGCGCACCACCGGGATGCCGAAGTCCTCGAAAGCGACCACGAAGTAGGAGATCGCCAGGATGAAGGCCGCCAGATTGGGATCGTCCTCCACCGGGCACGCCGGGACCCCGGAGAAATCCCAGCTCATCCGCCGCGGCGCCAGGTGAATGTGCTGGCGCATTGTCGAGGTGGGACGGTAATTGGCGCACGCGGCGGGGGTCGCGGTGTTCATGATCGGCTCTCCTGTGACGACGTGCTCCGTCCCGAGCTTGCACGTTGCGACGTGGCCAGGGTGGATCGGCATCCATCCCGGTCACTGGCGCCGGGATTCGATGTACCGGGTTGCGAACGCGATGGCTTCCTCCGGCTTCGCGGCGATCAGCGCGGCCTCCTTGCCGGCGGCGTCGATCTCCCAGCCGTCCACGAGCACGCGGCCGATCATCCAGAGTGCCGCGACGCGGGTTGCCGAATTGCAATGGATGTAGACAGGCTGATTCGCCTCGTGACCGAGCGCATCCAGGAACTCCCCGATGACCTCGGTGTCGGGCGTTTTCGGACCTGGGTTCTTGGGGTCGAACGGCAAATGGATGTATTTCAGGCCGGCCGCTTCGGCGGCCACGCGACCCGCCTCGATCTCGGCGCCTGCCTCGCTGGCAAAGCGCAAGCCGATCACGGTGGCGAAGCCTGCGCCGCGTAACGATGACATCGCGGAGGGTTGCGTCGCACCACCGAAACCTGCCGTGGACCCGGCGAAACCGGAGGAGTGGTCGATTCGCGAAAAGTTCACGACACCCGGCATATCGACTTTCACGGGCTGCGCGCCGGCCTGCTCTGCGGCATGACCAGGGGCGACCGCGCTGGCCGCCAGAACCGCCACGAGGGCGATGCAGGGAAATTTCATCTGTTTCGCTCGTTTCAGTAAATCCATGACACCGGACTGCGCTAGCCCATCCGTCGCGACTCCAGCTGGAGCTCCGAAGGCTCGGGCAGCATCTCGGTGGTTTTCTTCTTCCACGCCTCCTCGAGCAGTTCCTTCGCAGCCATTTCGAGGAACTCCGGCGCCGCCCAGGCATGCACGTCGAAATCGTTCTTGATGTAGCCGTTCTTCAGCATGAAGTCCTTGCCGGTTTCGATGCAGCTGAGGTTCTGGTGCGACAGGTTCGGCACCATGTCGACGTCCTTGATGCCCCGGTACGTGTCCTCGGCATCACGGTAGAACGTCTGCCGGTCGAGGATCACGGCCGCTGCCTGCTTGAACTCGTTGGCCCAGCGCCCCACCTTGATCATGCTCTTCATGTAAGTCACGACGAGTTCCGGGTGCTCCCTGGCCATGACATCGGTGCAGGTGATGACGGCCGGCGTATTCGCGACCTGCAACTTCCAGTCCGGATACCGCGACAGATCCTCGATCATCCGGATCTCGCCCGTGTCTTCCTGCAGGTGCTGGAATACCTTGCTCTGCGTGTAGATCGCATCGACCTTGCCACTGAGCAGTGCAGACTCCAGCGGGCGGAACGCGAGGTCACGCTTGTGATCGCGGGTGGCCCAGAGGTCGGTCGGGTTGATCATCGGCGCCAGCATCTTGGGGTCGTCGTACCAGTCGTCCGCGTAGGGGAATTCCACGATCTGCACGTCTTTCATGCTCATGTCGTTCATCATGAGCATGTTCTGGATGCCCATGTGTTCCTGGATGCGCCACCAGTCGTTCTTGATCGTGTTCAGGCTCTTCGAAAGGCCGATTTTCTTTCCCCGCAGATCCTCCATCCGCCAGAGGTTGTCGTCGGCGCGAACCGCCATGCAGCCGCCTTCGTACACCCAGGTCGCGCCGAGCAGGCATGTGCGGCGGACATCCGCGTGCACGTGAATTGGCGGATAGAGGCCACCGAAACGGATCAGGTTGTCGAGGTTGTGGATGTAGTGCGGGTACCAGTCGTTCTCGCGGCGGCTGCGAAAGTAGGAGTAATCGATCCCGATGGCCTTGAAATCGGTCTTGCACCAGCCCAGTTCCTGATCGATGTTGTTGGCCGACACCATCGGACAGTTGGTGAAATACACCTCCTTCCAGTTCAACGGCACCGTTCGACCTTTAGTCGACGTGCCGCCGGATAGCGTTTCAGCCGTCGCGCGCGGGGCGAGTCCTGCGCCCAGCGCAAGCCCGCCTGCCGCCAGCACGCCGCTCGAGGCCACGAAATTCCTGCGCGATAGCCCCGAAGAACCCTTTTTGATCTCGTCCACGCCACGCTCCCCCTCGATTGAATCCGTATGCGCTACCCTAACGTGCCCCGCCGTCGCGCCGGCACGCGGGAAGCGACGATCAATTGGTTTAAACTGACAAAAAGCTCTGCCGTCAGCCCCCGCGCCAGGGCCCGCGAGCCCCGCGACCGGAGATCGACAGGTATTGATCATGCGCACATCGCGACCTTCAGCGGGCGAGACTGTTCACCCGGTCTACATCCGTTTCGTGTGCACGCTGCTGAGGCAGAACGGCAAGGATCCCGAGGCGGTGCTCGCCGCGGTCGGCCTGGACAGCCATCGCGTGACGGCAAGCAGCGACTGGCTGGAGTTCGACACCTTCGAGCGATTTCTCGAAGCTGCCGGTACCGCCCTCGGGTGCCCCTCGTTCGGACTGGACCTGGGATCGCGCTTCCAGCTCGTCGCCTACAGCGCGGTCGGCCACGCGGCGGTCACCAGCGCCACGCTGCGCGACTCGCTGCAGGTCCTCAGCCGCTTTGGCGCGTTGCGATTGCGCAACCTGTCGGTGCGCTACCTGGAGGAGACCGATGGCGCAACGGTAGTCATGTACCTGCGCTGCCACTCGGAATCGGCACGCCGGATCCTCTACGAGGTGCTGCTCGCACTGCTGGTGCGCCTCACCGAGTCGGTCACCGGCAGCGACGCCGACTACCTCGACGTACAGATGCCGTTCGCCTCGCCACCCTGGGTCGGGCGTTACGCCATGTTCCGCTTCGCGCGGCTCGGCTTCGGCGGCGAGCAGCTGGTGGTGCGCTATCCGCGCGCAGCCCTCGACACCGCTTGCCTCAGCGCCGACGCGAAACTGTGCGAGCGTGCAACGCGCGAATGCGAGGAGCAACTGCACCTCGCCGAGACAACGCCGCTATCCACGCGCGTTCGCGAGCTCGTGAGCCGGAGCCTGGAGGACACGCGCGTCGCCGCCTGCCCGGAAATCACCGACATCGCGGACCATCTGCACGTCTCGGCACGAACCCTGATGCGCAGGCTCAAGCGAGAAGGCAGCAGCTACCAGGCCATCGTGGACGAGATCCGCGCCGAGCAGGCGATCTGGCTGCTGAAATACTCGAGCATGCCGATTGCGGAACTCGCCGCAAGACTGGGATTCGAGGACACCTCGAGCTTCAACCGCGCCTTCAGGCGCTGGCTCGGCGTGGCGCCGACATCGCTGCGCAGGGGCAGGCGAAGCGGGTGATCCGGCTCGGGTGTGTTGCGGTGCCGGTTCGCCGGCGGAACTTCAGGTCGCAGAGACGCGGTATTCGCTGGGCGCCTTGCCCGTCCAGCGCCGGAACGCACGGTTGAAGTTGCTCACGTCGGAAAAGCCGAGCATGAATGCGATCTCGGTGATGGAGAGCCTTTTCTGCCGCACATATCCGAGGGCCAGCTGCTGGCGCGTATCGTCCAGCACCTGCAGGAACGAGACGCCCTGGCGCGCGAGCTTCGCCTGCAAGGTGCTGGGGCTCATGTGCATGCGCGTCGCGATCTCCGCGCGGCTGAATATGCCGGCGTTCAGTCCGTTCACGAGCTGCGTGCGCACACGATTCGCGATGTCGTCGCGGTCGAGCTTCTCGAGATAGGTCATCGCGATCTGGTCGTTGTGCTGCGCCAGTTCGCGGTTGGCGCCGAGCAGGGGTTCGCGCATCGCGGCGAGCTCGAAATGAAAACACAGATGCGGCTGGCCGAAGCGGACCGGGCAGCCGAAAAAGGCGCGAAATGGCTCCTCGCCGCCGGCCGGGACCGGACGGCGCAGATCGAGCGCGCGGGAACAGAAATCGGCCCGATAGGCCATCCGCATCAGGCGCAGGACCAGGGCGGCCCAGACGTCCTGGGTTTCGACGCAGATATCGGGGTTGCGCGGATCCGCCTCGAGCCTGAACGTCTGCCCTTCGACGAAGACGCGCAGCTCGGCGCTCTGCGAAACCAGCCCGTAATAGCGCACGAAGCGGTGGCAGAAATCCTCGAGAGTCTCGCTCGCGAGCAGCGCGTAGCCCAGCGCGTGCAGCGTGCCCGGCACGATGTGTTCAGCCACGCGCAGGCCGAAATACTCGTCGCCGGTCAGCGCGACCGCACGGGCATAGATCGCATTGACCGTCGAGTCGGTGATGCGCACCAGCGGGTCGTTGCCGTGGATGCGCAACACGTCGATCTCGCGCAGCACCTCGTCGGGATCCGCGCCGCGCGCCTGCAGCGCCCGGGTGATCGCCTCGACGTAGGCCGCCACGGTCGTCGGTTCGATCAGGCTTTGTTTTGGCTTGGGCATGAGCGCGAAGACTAGCCGCTGCCACGGGGGGCCGTCAAAGCCCGGGGTGCGATTGCGCCAGGACGGCATCCGGTGGCCGCCTGCGCAGCCGCCAGGATCCGACCCCGGTCAGAGCGAGGCGCGCGGCAACCCCAGGTACTCGAGCAGCAGGGGGTTGAGGCGTGCGGGCGCATCCACCTGCAGCCAGTGGTTGGCGCCGTCGATCCGGGCGTAGCGCCAGGGTCCGCGCACGTAGCGTTCGCTGGCGATCATCTGCCCCTCGACGAGGAAGAGGTCGCCGCTGCTCCAGACGCCGAACACCGGCACGCGCGCCGAGGGGAGCTCGCCGGCAAACAAGGCACCAAGGTTCGCGCGGTAGTAGTTCATGCCGGCCGTGAGCCGCCCCGGACGCGACAGCCGTTCGCGCCAGCGCGGGAACTCGGCCGCGTAGCGCGTCAACTGGCGGAACAGGAACCAGTCGCCGCACATTGCCAGCCACTCCATGATGCCGCGCAGCTGCATCAGCAGGACGTAGTAGCCCTTGAGCTTCTGCACCAGGCCGCCGCGCGCGTAGGCCGTCGGATGCCCGACCGAGAGGGCCACGAAACGGTCGACGCGCTGCGGATGCGCCAGCACGAACCGCCAGCCGATCACCGCGCCCCAGTCGTGCGCGACGAGGCGCACCGCGTCGATGCCCAGCGCATCGAGCAGCGCGCGCAGGTCCTCGACCAGGATTTCGACGCGGTAATCAGCCACCCGCCCGGGAATGCCCGATTCGCCGCAACCGCGCGTATCGGGCGCGATCACGCGATAGCCGGCCGCGACGAGCGCCTGGACCTGCTCGCGCCAGACCGTGTGGTCGTCGGGGAAACCGTGCACCAGCAACACCGGCTCGCCCTCGCCGGCGAGCAGCACGTTCATCTCGCAGCCGTTGATCGGCAGACGGCGGTATTCAGCGCCCGTGATCATCTGTTTCGGAACCTCCACTGACTCGATCGACAGCCGGCCCGGGCTACGGGTTGCGCGCGCGCGACACCTGCTGTCGCAGGCCTTGCAGCGCCGCGCGCAGCTTGCGCCGCAGCAGCACCCGGAACAAGCCGCCCAGCCCGGGGATGCGTGAGCGGAAACGCAGGATCCACTCGACCCGCGTACCATCACCCTCCGGCACCAGCCCTACCTCGCCCCAGTAGCCGATGAACGGCGAGCCCGCGATGATGCGGTAACGATAGCCGCGACCCGGCCACCAGTCGGTGATCTGCTCGCGGATCGTGCCGAGCGGGCTTTCGAGCAAACGCTCGGCGACCCGTCCGCCGAGCTCCCCGTCGCCGCGGCGTACCAGGCGGTACTCGCCGAAACCGGCCCAGTCGCTCATGCCGCGATGGTCACCCAGCACCGCGAAGACTTCCGCGGCCGGGGCCTCGATACGCAACGACGCCTCGACGCGCTGGTTGTCGAGCTGCGGGCGCTGCGCGCGCGGCAACGGCACGAAACCGAAGGCGCGCTGCGCCAGGCCGGGGCGGGCCCACATGATTTCCCAGGAGAAGCCGAGCGGGTCGCTCACGTACACGCAGCCCGTGATGCCGAGGTTCAGCGGCGCACAGTTGTGCCGCGCGCCGGCCCCGAGCGCCCGGCGGTACAGGGCCATGACGCCCGCGCTTCCCCGCGGGTCGCCGAAGCAGACGTTGAGGATGCGCTGGTCGCACAGGCGGTAGCCGGGCGGGAATGGTCGGCCCGGCGGATCGCGGTACCGCACCAGTTCGAGCAGCATCGCCGGATCGCCGCTGGCGTCGGTGAATACGCGCCGTTCGCAGCGCGCACCCGCGAGACCCCACAGCGCCTCGTGAGCGTCCTCGTGCAGTTGCCGCGGCACTTCGCGCATGCCGAGGCCGCGGGTGAGGAAATCCACCGAAGCGTCCATGTCCGGCGTCGACAGGGTGGCACTGCGGATCGCCACCGGGCAATCCTGGCGACCACGGGCGTTTTGTGCCGGCAGCGGATCGTCTTCCATGAGCTCGACGTACACGCCGTCCGGATTGCGCACGCAGGCGCGCCGTCTCCCCGGCACACCGACCGGCGCGGCCAGCGGCACGCTGCCGAGCCGCGCGAGGCGCGCCAGGGCTGCATCGAAATCCGCCACCCACACACCGCAGCGGCTGTAGCCCAGGTCGCTGGTGCGGTAATCGGCCGGCATCAGCTGGGAGGCCGGCTTCTCGTACTGGAAGAGTTCCAGCTGGCACCAGTCGTTGCGCCCGAGCAGGCACCAGCAGGTGCACGCGGAACCGGGCAGCTTCTGGATGCGGCCCGATAGCGGGCCGCGGAACAACGCCCGCGTGCCGCCCGCAGGAAGGAAACCCAGCCCCTCGCGCCACCAGGCCTCGGTGCGGCGCAGGTCGAGCACCGCGAAGGCGATCTGGTTCAGGGGCAGGACGGCCTGGCTCATGGGGCGTGCGCTCTGGCGGGCGCAGACGCGAGCGGGCGCGTCGCGGCGCTCGCGGGATCGATGAGGATCTTGGCATGCCGTTCCGGGTCCTTCAGCGCGTCGAATGCATTGGCCACGCCGTCGAGCCCGACCACGCCCGTGATCAGCGGGGCGCAGTCCACCTTGCCATCGGCGATCAGGTGCAGGGTGTCGCGGAACTCCAGCGGCGAGTGGCCGAACACGAAACGCAGGTCGATCTCCTTGTGGATCGCCACGGCCGGCTCGATGCGGTCGACCTGCATGCAGACACCGGCCACCACGACGCGCGACAGCAGTGGCGCGCCGTCGATGAGCTGCTGCAGGAGCCCCGGCACGCCGACGCACTCGAAGATCACCGGTCGCGCCGGGTTCTGCCCGAGTGCCTCCGCGAGGCGCCACACGTGCCACCAGAGCAGCGGCAGCTTCGCGAGCTTCTCGCGCGTGCCGAGCGCGAGTTCCAGCAGGTCGCCGAGCCCGCCCATGAAACCGTATTCCTGCCAGTTCGACCAGGGCGATGTCGTGGCGGGATCGATCACGACATCGGCGCCGCACCGTTGCGCCAGCGCGCGACGGCCCGGCGAAAAATCGCTGGCAACGACGGTCTTCACGCCGCGCGCCTTCAGCAGGCAGATCACCGCGAGGCCGACCGGTCCGCAACCGATCACGATGGCCACATCCTTGCGCGCGATCTCGCTGCGTCGCACCGCGTGCCAGGCGACGGCCATCGGCTCGGTGAGCGCCGCCATCTCGCTGGACAGGCCGCTAGGCACCGGTACCAGGGCCGATTCCTGCAGCAACATGCGCTCGGCATAGGCGCCGGGGGAGCGCACCGAGAGTCCCAGCATGTCGATGCCGTTGCCCACGCGCAGCAAGGGCTGCGCCACCACGCGCGTGCCCGGCCTGATCCTGCGCTCGCAGCCCGGGCCATGGTCGAGCACCTCGCAGCAGAACTCGTGGCCGAATACCACCGCGTCGCCCACGCCGGGAAACTGCGCGTCGAATGCGACGCGCGCCATCAGCTGCTTCATGTGTCCGCAGTGCTCGCGCACGTGCAGGTCCGAGCCGCAGATGCCGCAATGCAGCACCTGCACCAGCACCTGCCCGCGGCCCGGTTCGGGCTCGGGCAGATCGGCGACCCGCAATCCGGTGTTCTGGCAAACGACGGCTTTCAGATTCATCTCCTCGTTATGGGCATCACGCAGCCTGCGCTTGCGCTCGCGGCATGTCCGGCTGAAGCCGGACCTACGGCCGCCAACGCCCGTGGGTCGGCATTCATGCCGACATTGTCCGGCTGAAGCCGGACCTACGGCGGCGTGGCGCGCAGGTGATGGCGCTGGTGCGCCGGCAGCAGGCTCGTCGTATCCGTCGCGTCGGGCTGTATGCAGACGAAGGCCGGCAGCTTGTCCTCGTGCGCGTGGGCCGGCAGGTTCGAGTTCGAGGCGCACACGCGACCGTCCTGCGTGAACTCGAAGTCGCGGAACCAGATCACGCGGTTCGGCATCGGGTAGGCGACGAACTTGCGCTCGGCCGGGATGTAACGCATCACGCGGTCGCTGTTGTTGGTGGCGATCCACACATCACCGTTGCGGTCCACGTTGAGCGCGTAGGGCAGCTCGAACTCGTTCGGCGCCAGCAGCGGCAGCGCGATGCTGTCGAAGTTCTTGCTGCGGGTGTCGAAGCGCATCAGGTAGCCCTCGTCGAAGGAGGGAATCCACAGGCTGCCATCGGGGCCGAAGCGCAGCCGCCGCGGCCCGCCGTGCGGCACGTCGTATTCGGTGACTGCGAGCGTCTTCGGATCGATGTGACCGATCTTGTTCGACAGCAGCTTGCTGTACCAGATGCCGCCGTCGCGCGGATCGATGTCGATGCCGTACGGCCAGTTGAACACGTCGCGGCCGCCGTTCATCCACTTGTGGTGCGAAAGGTACAGGTGGTAGTTCTTCTCGGGAAACCACGAACAGATCTTCAGCACCACGCCGATGAAGGTATCGCTGATCCAGCGCATCACGCCGTTGTGCGGTGTGGCGACCTCGGTGAAGCGCTCCGTCTTCGGGTCGAACTTCATCACGGTGTTGGACACGAGCACCGTGAACCAGAGATTGTCGTCCTTGTCGGCGCGGATCGTGTGCGAGTACAGTCCCTTGCGCCACAGGAAGCCCTGCGGGATCGGGTAGAGCTTCCACTCCTTCGTCGCCGGGTTGAACATCAGCAGGTTGCTCGATAGCGCGCCGGTGAAGAAGATGCGCCCGTCGGAGATCTGCGCGCCGCTGTGCGGGCCGTGGCGGCCGGTGAAGATGCCGATCGGCAGCTGCATGCCGCGGAAATTTCCACCCACCACCTCGTCGGTCACCGGCATCTCGTATTTTTCGATCTGTCCGGAGTGGCGATCGAGGATGTAGACCTCGTCGCGTCCTTCGTCGATGCCCATCAGGCGATCGTCGGCGAGCACTATGGTGTCGTGCAGGAAGGACATCGGCGTGGCGGCATGCCACTCCTCGATGCGCGCTTTCGCCTGCTCGGGGCTGAAGTCGTGCTCCTGTATCGCGGCGACGGGCTTGCCGGTGAAGCCCCTGGCCAGCATCGCGGCGATGTTCCTCTGCTCGCGCCAGGTCAGCATCGCGAGATAGCCTTCCATGCGGCGCACGGTGTCCGTCCACTCGCTCTCGCTGCGTGGCCGGCGAGTCAGCGCGTTGCCCTGCTGGTGACAGAAGCTGCACTGGGAAATGAAGGTCTCTTTCGCTTCCCCGTCCTGGAATGGCAGCATGGCGGCGTGAGCCGATGCCGTGAGCGTGTCGGACAGTTCCTCCACCGAGGCGATCTTCTCGACGCTGAAATCCACCGCGAGCTGCTGCCCGGCACCGAGCTCCACCGTCTGCACCACGTCGCGGAAATACGGCGTGCGCGCCCGCACCTGCAGCGTGCCGGCGAATCCGGTCGGCAGGCTGTAGCGGCCCGCGGCATCGCTGTAGACGGTTTCCTTGCGGTCGCGCGCCGCGTTCCAGACGGTCACCATGGCCCCGGCGACCGCCTTGCCGTCGGAGGTGCGTACGCTGCCGTCGAGCGTACCGGCGGCGGCGCCCGTGCCGAGAACGAGCGCCATCAGGCCGAACCAATGGAGGAATTTCATGAGAGAACCTCGCTCAGCCGAAGTGGTAGAAATAGAGATGCAGCACGGCGACGGCAAGCGCGCGGGCGGAATCAGTCGCATTGGCGCGCGGCGGCGCGTGCGCGCGCCAGCGCACGGATCCACGCCGCCGCGAAAAACACGGTCAGCAGCAACAGAGCCAGCGCCGGCAGCGCATCGGGCAGTACCAGGTCGCCCTTCATCGGCGTCAGCGCGACCATCAGCGCGGCGGCCTTGTACGGCAGGTACTCGAGGTAGGCCGGATCGCCGATCAGCTCCAGGAATGCGCGGCGGCTGGGGTAACGCACCACCAGCACGCGGCTCCAGTTGTCGATCGCCGGATCGAGGCCGATCAGGTTGGTGCTGGACTGTGCTCCAGCCGGCACTCCCTGCATCGCGCTGCCAAACAAGGGGTATGCGCCGAGCTTGAACAGCAGCGGCATCACCTTCTGTTCGTACAGCGCATTGGCCTGCTCTGGCGTGCCCTTGAAGCCCTCGACTCCGGGCATCGGGCGCAACTCCGGGTAGTAGCGCATCAGGTTCAGCATGTACACGGGCCTGCCGTCGTCGGCTTCGCCCCAGGCACGCAGGTGCTCGAGGATGGCGCGCTTCTCTTCGGCCGGCCACGGCGCATGCTGCTCCAGCATGGTGAGATGGCGATCCACCTCGGCCTGGCTCAGCCTGCTGCCGGGCGCGAACCAGGCGGAGCCCGCCAGGAACAAGGCAAGCAACGCGACAGCCAGCACGATCTCGAAACGAAAGTGCTTCATGGTGACTCCCCGATCGGCTCAGCAGGTGGCACGGCTCGAGACGGCGTGAGCCCGATCAGAACGCGGCGCGCACGGTCAGCCCGTACGAACGCGGCGCCTGGCGGAAGCTCTGGTAGCTCTTGTCGTTGGCGAACAGGTTCATGCTCGCATCGAGGTTGACCACCTCCTCGTCGGCCGCGTTGTCGACCCACGCCACCACTTCGTAGGCGTCCCAGCGCGTGCCGAGGCGCAAGTTGACCCAGTTGTAGGCGTCCTGCACCAGGCGCGGGTCGATCTGGGAGCTCGTGTTGTACTCGTCCGACCACGACCAGTCGGCGCGCGCGTACACCTCCCCCCAGCTCACGTCGGCCTCGTAGAGCAGCCCCACGTGCGTGGTCCACTCCGGCGCGTTGACGGGATGCTCGCCGCTGAGGTCGCAAGTGCCGGGAAGCGAGCCGTCCGGCGTGCGGCCCGCGTAGCACAACCCGCTGGTGTACTCCTCGTAGGTGAAATCGGCGTAGGAGATGCCGAAGTCCGCACTGACTTTCTCGCCGAGCAGCAGCTTGCCCTCGGCCTCGGCGCCCTTCAATTCGGCCTTCTCGGCGTTGGTGACATTGAACGTCTGGCCGACGAAGGCCGCGTCCTGGTAGTCATCGTACTCGGTGTAGAACGCGCTGACCGCCAGCTGCATCGCGCCCTCGAGCAGCGTGCTCTTCACGCCGGCCTCGTAGTGCATGATGTCCTCGTCCTTGAACTCGCGCTGGTCGATGGGCGTACGGCCCCAGCCGACGTTGAAGCCTCCAGACTTGAAGCCGTGCGAGACGGTCGCGAACAGGTTCACGTCGTCGCTGAGCGTGAACTGCGGGGTGAGCGACCAGGTCACCTCGTCGGTGTCGCGGTCCATCTCGCCGTTGTTCGCGGGCGCGGTACTGATCAGGTTGGCCGACAGCAGGCTCAGCCCCGGCACCGTGAGCGATTGCAGCACCTCGGCATCCTTCTCCTCGGTCTGCCAGCGCGCGCCGCCGGTCACCGAGAAGCGGTCCGTAATGTTCCAGGTCGCCTGACCGAAGAGGCCGACGTAATCGGTGTCCTGGCTGGCGTCCAGCAGACCGTTCTGGCCCGGCGTCGCGAAGGGTACCGGGATCGGCAAGCGCAACAGCAGCTGCAGCAGCCGCGCGGACGAAGGGTGCGCGCTGTAGGTGTCTTCGAGGAAGATCGGACGGTCGCCGTCGTCGCCGCGCTCGAACTCGTTCTGGTACCAGAACACGCCGGTCAGCCAGTCCACGGTCTCACCGCCCGCAGAGGCGAGGCGCAGTTCCTGCTGCCAGCTCTCCCCCTCCTGGGTGTCGTGGAACCGCAGCAGCGGCGAGGCGAGTTGCGCCACGTCGTCGTTCGTGCCCTTGAACTCGAACCAGTCCCAGGAGCTGATGGAGGTCACGGTCCAGTCGTTGGCCAGCGCGTAATCGACGAGCAGGGTCGCCTCGCGCGCGTCCACGTCGCTGGTCACGGCCTTGCGCGAGCAGTGCTCGAGATCGGTCGCGTCGTTCGAGGCGCAGGCCTCGGCCAGGCCGGCACCGCGCAAAAAGGCTCCCGCCTGTGCGGCGCCGCTGCCCGGCTCTATGTAGAGGTCGGAGGTGAACTGGTCGTCGTCCTCCTGCAGCGCGCCGCCGATCAGGCGCACGCTGAGGGTGTCGCTCGGCTGCCACTGCAGCTGGCCGCGCACCGAGCCGCGCTCGAGGTCGTTGGCATCCTCGTCGCTGACCGATAGCGCGCTTTCGCTGACGTGATCGTTGGTGGAATAACTCAGGCCAAGGCTCGCGCTGAGCGTATCGGCGAGCGGGCCGCTCACGCCGCCCACGAAGCGGTACATCCCGGCGTCCGAGGCGCCCTCGAGGTTGCCGGCCGTGAACTCGGCATTGCCCGTGAGCTCCTCGGAAGGCTTGCGCGAGTACACGGCCACGACGCCGGCCGTGGTGTTCTTGCCGTAGAGGGTGCTCTGCGGGCCGCGCAGCACCTCGATGCGGTCGACGTCGAACATGTCGCCGGCCGAGAACACCGGGCGGTTGCGGAAGGCGCCATCCTGGAACACGCCCACCGCCGGCTCGAAGGTCGGGATATTGCCGAGGTTGCCGACGCGACGCACACGGTAGCTCATCGCCAGCGGCGAGGTGTTCGACTGTACCTGCAACGACGGCACCTGCCGCGCGAGGTCCTTGATATCGCTGATGCCGGCCTTCTGCATCGCCTGTCCGCTCACCGCGGACACGGCCATCGGCACGTCCTGCAGGCTCTGCTCGCGCTTTTGCGCGGTGACGACGATTTCCTCGAGCTGGGCCTGTGCCAGCGCGCCGAGCGGCGCGGCGGCCAGCGTGACGGTGACGAGCGCAAGAAGCTTGCGGGCAGATAAAATGCGGGCGGTGGTGCGCATGAAGTGTGTCTCCCGGGGCAATCACGTTGTGATGATTGAAGGCTGTTTGCCATGAGCATGGTCGCGCATCACCGCGCGGCCGGCCTGTCCGCTTCGCCTGACTGCCTGTCATCGCAACACCGGGTTGTCCGCCGGAGCATGTCGCTTGTCCAGCGAGCCGAGTCCTGCACGCCTTGATCTGTTCGATATGCTGTGAAGCGGGGCCGGCTTAAACTCGCCACGCAAATCCCGTATCGACCCGTAACGGAGGGACACGACGATGAACCACCTGACGCGCTCCGCGAGCTTGCTGCTGGCCATCGCGGCCGCCACCCCGCTGTATGCCTCGACGCTGATCCCGGCGAAGGGGCAGACGCCCGAGCAGATCCAGGCCGACACCGCCGCCTGCCAGTCGCAGGCCACGCAGGCCTCACAGTCCGCTGCCCCGGCACCGGCGCCGCAGGGCGGTCGATTGAAGGGGGCAGCCGTCGGTGCCGCCGCCGGGGCCGCTGCGGCACAGGTACGAGGCAACCAGTACGAGGCCTATGACCGGCTCGACAGCGACGTACAGCAGGAATACCGCCAGAACCAGGCGCAGGGGGCAGCCGCGGCCGGCATGGTCGTGGGGGGCGCAAAACAGCGGCAGCAACGGCGGCAGACCCAGCAGCAGGCCGCTGCGCAGAGCCAGCAGCAGGGCAGCCAGGCATTCGACTCGTGCATGAGCGCGCGCGGCTATACCGTCCAGCCCTGAGCGAGAGGCACCGGATCGGGCGGCTTCGCCAACGCGCGCTCATTCGATCGCTCGCTGATCGCGCCTCTCCCGCATCACCCGGCATGCGGGCCCGCTCCGTAGCCGCCTCCCGCGCGGCATCCAGCCCCGCCACGTTCACGCCGCCCGGGGCGGTTCAGCCTGCTTCTGCAAACGTACCCGGCTTGAATCAGCCCTTCAAACCGAGCTTGTAAATCTGGTTCGCTGTCTTCCAGGCGATCTGCTCACGCTCCTCGGCGGTCGGCCGGGTCTCGATGGCGGTGATGAGGTTGTCTGCTATCGAATGATTCGACGAGATGGCGCGGAGGTCGCTGCCGAACATGATCCGTTGCGCGCCGATAACGGAGATCGCTTCACGCAGGTGCTCGGCCGAGGTGTCGGTCATGTCGAAGTAGACGTTGGCGTTGCGCATCGCCACGGACAGGCAGGCATCGAAGGACGCGCGGATGCTCCGCCCAGTGCACGCCTTTCCAGCCCGTGTATCCGGTCGGGAACATGATGGGCAGGTCGCCCCGCGCCTTGAGCACTTCCATGATCGGCGCCATGTCGCGGGTGATTTTAGCCGGATGAATTTCAGTCGTGATCGGCACGATCTCACCCACGCCACGCGTGGCGCTCATGGCAGGGCTCTGAAGTTCCTCGGCGATCTGACGCACAACTTTGCTGACCTCGTCACCATAGTCCACTCCCAGCGTCCCCCTGGCGGCCGCATTCGAAATCGCTTCGGGCCGGTAGATCGGGCAGAATCGCGGAATCGTCCAAGGCATCTTCGCTAAAGGCCTTGGCAAACTTTTCCGGCTGCCTGGTGCGAAGCGCGCCCCAGTCCCGGGCGGTGTGGATGGTCGGCGCCAGTTCTGCGACAGTCGGTCCGGAGCCGACGTGGCAGTGGCAATCGATCAGGTACTTCGTGGGCGCCCAGGATGGCCTGGTGCTGCGTCCCGCCATGACAGGGTCGTCATCAGCGTACGCTGCAGAAGAGACCAGGGCGCCCGCCGCAGCGGCCGAGGCGGCGGCCGAGAGCTGGAGAAACTGCCGGCGCGAAGCCTCGCTCCTTGATCCCTCGGGTTTTTGTACAGCGGGGCCAGCTTGTTGCTCGTCATGGCTTGTGCTCATCGAACTCTCTTCTCGAGTGTCGGCGCGCGTTTGAAACTACCCAGTGCGCGATCGCGGGCATGGCCCGCTCCTACAGGGGGCGGTGCGCGATCGCGGGCATGGCCCGCTCCTACCGTAGGAGCGGGCCATGCCCGCGACCTGTTACGCTTCGATCAGAACGAGAAGCCGAAACCGATGACCGGCCCCTTGATCGTCAGGTCCATCGAGTCGCTGCCCTTCTCGAAATCGTAGTTCAGGTTGCGGTAGCCGACGCGGACATCGAAACCGCAGTCGCAGTCGTAGACAAACTGCGGCGACAGCTCCCAGGTGAGGTCGGAGTCGCCGGCGCCGATCGACATCGTCGGGCTGAAGGTCCAGTTGCGCGACAGCGCGAGGCGCGGGCGCAGCGCGAGGATGCCGTCGTAGACGTTGTTGTCCGCATCGCGCTGCCCCACCCCCTCGATCCAGAGTTCGGTGTCCATCCGGGCGTAGCGTATACCGACCTGCACGTCGATCGTGGAGCGTTCGCCCATGTGCACGCGGTAGCCCGTGGCCACCGTGGCCAGGGTGCTCTCCATCTCGAGGTCAGCATCGATGCCCGGGTAGCGGGTGTCGACATCGCCGCTGTCCAGGCTCAGGTAATCCACCATCGCGTAGCTGACCCAGTCGCCCACGTTGGCCTCGAACAGCGCCGAGGCGGCCATGTCGAGGTTCTCGACCACGTCCTGGAAGTCCATCGAGACAGTGGTGTCCTCGCCGTGCGCCTGGATGTCGCCGTCGATGCCGACGGCCCACAGGTAGGGCGTGACCGTGAAGCCGCTGTCCGCTGCCAGGGCAGCGGCAGCGGCAGCGGCGCCTTGCAGGGCAATTGCGGCGACGGCCGCGCCGAGAATCTTGCGCATGTGTCTTGTGTCCATTGTTTGCTGCTAAAAGGAGTAACAGGATAACCCGGCGCCGCTACAGCGCACGCCAGGCTCAGGGCTTGGGCTCGGCCAGCATGTCCGCCGGTGGCACGAACGCCCGCTTGAGCTTCAGCGGCGGAAAGCCCGGGTCCTCGGGCGGCGGGTGCTCGGGATCCGTCGGCTCGAACGGCGAGCGGCTCGGCAGCACCACGTTGTTCGCCTTGACATAGTGATCCCACAGCGCAGTGAGCTCCCGCACCTTCTCGGGCTGCGCGGCGGCAAGATCGTTGCGCTCGGCGGGATCCTCGGCGAGGTTGAACAGCTCCCAGGCCTCCTTGCCGAAGGGCCGGTACTGCCAGCGCAGTTTCCAGTCACCCTGCAGCACGGCGCGGTTGCCGAACAGTTCCCACGCCATGTAGTCCTGCGCGCTCCTCGGCGAATCCGCGCTGCCGGCCAGCACCGCGCTCCAGGACTTGCCGATCAGCGGCGGCAGGGCCTTGCCCTCGCGCGTTGCGGGATACGGCGCGCCGGCGATCCCGAGCAGCGTGGGCATGATGTCGGCAACGTGCATGCGGCCGTTGTTGATGCTGCCCGGCGCGCGCTTCACCACGGGCCCGGAGACGATCAGCGCGTTGCGGATGCCGCCTTCGCCCAGCCAGCCCTTGAACTGGCTGAACGGGGTCATCGACACCTGGGCCCACATCGGGCCGTAAGCCACGTACGATCCGGGCTCGCCCCAGTCGGCGGGATCGCGCCTCGGCCAGTGCTCCTGCGCGAACTTGAAGTCCGGCGTGCCCGGCGTGCCCGTGATCATCCGGAACAGGTCGCTTCCCTCGGCACCGTTGTCGCCGAACACGATGAATACCGTGTTCTCGTACTCGCCGATTTCCTTCAGGTGTGCGACGAGCCGGCCGATGTGATGATCGAAGTTCTCGACCAGGCCGGCGTAGAGTTCCATCTTCCTCGCCAGCAGCGCGCGGCCTTCCGGGTCGAGCAGCTCGGGATCCGGCGAGGTCCACATGGGTTCGGCGAGCTGCGTGCCCGCAGGCACGATGCCGAGCTCGACCTGCCGTTTCAGGCGCGCCTGGCGCACGGCGTCCCAGCCCTTGTCGTAAGCGCCCGCGTGGCGATTGCGCCAGTCACGCGGCAGGTGATAGGGATCGTGCGGCGCCTGGTGCGCAACGTAGGCGAAGAAAGGCTTGCCGTCGCCGCGGTTGGCGTCGATGAAGCCGATCAGCTTGTCGGTGTAGGTCTTCGTGGCGTAGTAGTCGTCCGGCAGCCGCGTGAGGTAGCGTCCGTCCTCGGTGAACACGGACTGCGGCGATGCCGCGGTGAAGTTGGTCATGTCCCAGTAGCTGCCCGCGCCGTCGAGCAGCGAGAAATCGCGCTCGAAGCCGCGCGCGGCCGGAATCAGGTCGGGCGCCTTGCCCAGATGCCACTTGCCGACCATGTAGGTGTGGTAGCCGGCATCGCGCAGCAATTCCGGCAGGGTGGCCACGCCGTGGCTCAGGTGACCTTCGTAGCCGGCAACGCCGCGCTGGTTCGGCGCCGTCCACTCGTCCATGTTGCCGAGGCCGTTGCGGTGCGTGTCGACGCCCGACAGCAGCATCGAGCGCGTGGGGGAACAACTCGCGTGCGTGTAGAAGTTCGTGAAGCGCACGCCCGAGTTGGCGAGGGAGTCGATGCCCGGCGTGCGGATCTCGCTGCCGAAGGCGCCGGTGTCCGCGTAACCCAGGTCGTCGCCCAGGATCACAACGATGTTCGGCCGCTTGGCCGGCGGCGCCGCGAGAACCGCGGCGGATGCAAGGGACAATGCGCACCACCCCGCCACTGCGGCGATCAGGAGCAGGAGGCGCGGGATCGCCCCGAGGCGTTTCAGGGTCTGCTGCGAGCTGGCCATAGGGTCTCCGTACGAGCTTGCGTCGTTCAGGCGACTGCGGTTACGAGCCAGCCCGCGCCATCCATTGCATCGATAACCGCCCGGGTCGTCACGCCGAACCACGAGGATGTTAGCAGCCATCTTCGGGCACGGGATGATTTGCAGGCATAATCAGCTGATAATCAACCAGCATTTTGGCCCGAGCTATCGGAATTCCGCAGAATTCAATGAGCAGCGCTTCGCCAGAGAACAAGGCCCCTGCCGCGGTCACGATCGACGAGATCTGCGACCCGACGACTGCCAGCGCCGGGATCGAGCTGCTCGATCAGGACGCGGTGCAACTGCAGTCGATGCCGTTGCGTGTACGGCGGGTGATCGTGCGCCTCGATGAGGCGGCGGTGGTGCTCCACTCGAGCAATGTGCGCGTGCGCACGCATACCAGCATCCGCGAGGGCTTTCTGGCCTACGTGACCTTCGGCCCGCAGGCCAGCGGGACAGTGAACGGCCTGCCCATCCGTCCCGGCCTGATGCTGGCCGCCGAGCCGGCGACCGAGGTCGGCTTCGTTGCCGCCCCCGGCTGGGAGAGCATCACCTTCCTGCTCCCCCCCCACATCATGAGCACGCAGCTGAGCGCCCGCCATCGCGAGGCCGAGTTTCGTCTGCCGCGCGGCGTCGAGGTGCTGCAGGCGAACCCGGAGATGGTGCGCGCGCTGCACGACTGGGGCAGGCGACTGATCGACACGGCCACCACCACGCCCGAGCTGTTCGATCAACGCCGGCGGGAAATGGGCGCGGTGCAGGTCGAATTGATCGAGCTGCTGCTGGCGACGATCGGGGCCGCCGACGACATCGCATCGAGCCGCAGCGATCGCACGCGCCAGGCCCAGAGCCGGATCGTGCGCAGCGCCGAGAAGTACGCCCTGTCGCATATCGCCGACCACGTCTACGTCAGCGACCTGTGCCGCGCCGCCGCGGTCAGCGAGCGCACCCTCGAAGGCGCGTTCAAGGAGATCATGGGCCTGGGGCCGGTTGCTTACCTGATCCGCCTGCGCCTGCACCGGGTGCGGCAGGCGCTGCTCGGCGCGACGCCCGGATCGACCACGGTGTCGGCCACCGCGCTCGACTGGGGCTTCTGGCACTTCGGCGAATTTTCGAGCGCCTACAAGGACTGCTTCGGCGAGCTGCCTTCGGATACCTTGCGACGCGTGCCGGCGGCAGGCCGGGAAGACACGAAGCCATCTTCCACGCGCAAGCGCAGGCCTTCCCGACCGCGCGGATAAATCTGCGGTTTTCCGATAGGCCTCGTTCCTCCCCTGCGTCAATCTGTGCCCCATCGATCCGCAATAGCGATCTTCAAGGGGAGCACCATGATAATTTCGAACCCGTACCAGACCCGGTCCCGCCACGACGACGCACGCGGCAAGCGGCGCATCGCGATGCACCCGCCCGGGCGCACGATTCTTGCCATCGCCCTCGCCATCGCGGCCGGATCCGCCGGCGCGCAAAATCCGGGCGGGCAGCTCGAGGAGATCGTGGTCACGGCGCAGAAGCGCGAGCAGAACCTCCAGGACGTGCCGATGGCCGTTTCCGCGTTCAGCGGCAGCGCGCTGCAGAACGCCGGGGTTGCCGACATCGAGGATCTCGCCCGCCAGGTGCCCGCGCTGCAGGTACAGACGAATACCTCGGCGGCGACCACGAACTACCGCATGCGCCGGGTCGGCAACCTCGGCAGCATCCCGACCTTCGAGCCGGCGGTCGGCGTGTTCATCGACGGCGCATTCCGCAACCGCCCGCTCTTCTCCGCGGGCGACATGTTCGACATCGAGCGCATCGAGATCCTGCGCGGCCCGCAGAGCACGCTGTACGGCAAGAACACCACGGCCGGCGTGGTGGCCATGTACACCAGGGCGCCGACGGAGGAATTCAGCGGCAGCGGCGAATTCACGGCCGGCCAGATCGAGGCCGCCGCGGATGCGGCGAGTTACCGCTTCGTGGGCGGCCTCAGCGGTCCGCTGACGGACACGCTCGGCGCCAGCCTCGGGGTGAGCTACACCAGCAACGACCATCTCGACGAGAGCGCGCTCTCCGTCAGCAACGACGACGCCAATGACCTCGAACGCATGGCGCTGCGCGGCCAGTTGCAGTGGCAGCCGAGCGACGCGCTGAGCGTGCGCCTGCTGGCGGGAGCCACGGACGAAGACGACGAGACCATGACGCCCGACACCTATATCGCGCCGGGCGGCCCCGCGGCGACCGCGGGCGGCGTGCTGCGCCAGTTCGGCCTGGCGGAGACGTGCAGCTCGAACGATCCGCTCGATCGCGAGCTCTGCGCGCGCGTACCCAATACCACCGACCTCCAGTCGCGCGAAGCCACGCTGCTGGTCGACTACACGCTCGGCAACGACTGGACCGTGACCTCGGTCAGCTCCTGGGACTGGTTCAAATTCAAGGGCACATCGGACGATATCGTGCAGCTGGCCTCGCCGTTGCTGAAGTTCCACGACACCCAGGAGGGCGAGAGCTGGCAGCAGGAGCTGCGCCTGGCCTCCGCGGGCGGCGAAACGGTGGACTGGCTGACGGGCGTGTTCTGGTACCAGAACGAGTTCGAGCGTGGCGACGGCGGCGATCGCCCGATCTACCTCGAGGACACCTACAGCGCGCACCCCGTGCCCTCGTTGTTGCTGCAGCGCCTGTTCGGTACGCCGTTTCCCGTGCCCTTTGCCGCGCCGGGCCAGAACGGCCTGCTGGATGCGCAGCAGGACACGGACTACCTCGGCGTGTTCGGCCAGGCCACCTGGAACCTCACGGAGCAGTTTGCGATCACCGGCGGCCTGCGCTGGCAGACCGAAGAGAAGGACGCCTCGCTCGAGCAGTCGGCCACGGCTCCGGGCGCCAGCCTGATCACGCTCAGCCTGCTGCCCGCGGCAATCGGCGGTGACATGGACCGTGACACCGACGAGCTGACCTGGTCCATCACGCCGCAATACGCGCTGACCGACGACGTGAACCTGTTCGCCACCGCGGCGCACGGCTTCAAGTCCGGCGGCTTCAACATCGGCTGGGGCAGGACGCCGCTGGTGGATGCCAGCGGAAACAACCCGCGCGAGTTCGACGACGAGAGCGTCATGCACTACGAGGCCGGCGTGAAGAGCACGCTGCTCGACGGCGCGATGCAACTCGCGTTCAGCGCCTTCTACACCGAGTACGAGGACTACCAGGACGCGGCGTTCATCGGCCAGCAGTTCAGCGTGGGAAATGCCGAGACGGCGGAGCTCAAGGGAGCCGAGGCCGAGGGCAAGGTACTGCTCGGTGAACACCTCACCGCCGATTTCGCGATTTCGTACGCGGACTTCACCTACGACGAGTACAGCAGCGGGCTGTGCTACCCGGGGCGCGTCCCGGACAACGCCGCCACGGGCGCCTGCGATCTCAGCGGCGAGCATCCGGTCAACGCCCCGGAGTGGACCACGCACCTCGGCCTGATCTACGAAACCGACGTCAGCTGGGGCGATGTCTACGCCCGCGCCGACTGGGCCTGGTCCGACGAGTACAACACCAGCTTCTCGGCCGATCCGCGCCTGGTGCAGGACAGCTACGACTGGCTGAACTTCCGGCTCGGCACGCACGTCGGAGAGAACTACGAGATCGTCGCGTGGGTCGACAACGCCCTCGACGAGGACGTGGTCAACTTCGACGCCCAGCTGGCCCTGTTCGGCGCCGACAAGAGCTACCAGACCTTCCGCCAGGCCTCGCGCTCCTACGGCCTGACGCTGCGCGCGGAGTTCTGAGAGACCGGCATGGCCATCATCGATTTCTTCGACCGTGGCTGGGGCCTGAACCCCGACGGCGCCGCCTACATCCAGGACGAGCGCCGCTACAGCTTCCGCGAAGTCGGCGAACTGTCCTGCCGCATCGCCAACCGGCTGCTCGCCCTGGGCCTGCCCAAGGGCACCAAGGGCGCCGTCTGGTCGGTCAACGACGTCACGGCCTGGACCTGCACGCTGGGCCTGTGGCGCGCGAACATGAGCTGGATCCCGGTCAACGAGCGCAACGCGGCGCAGGAGAACCACTACATCCTCGAGGCCTTCGATTGCGAGGTGCTGTTCTTCCAGGCGCATTTCGCCGACGTCATCGCCGGGCTGCGTCCGCGGCTGCCCGGGATCAGGCACTGGATCTGCATCGACGCCGACGCAGCGGATGCGCCCTCGCTGGAGCGCTGGTGCGCCGGCCAGCCCGCGACCCGCCCCGAAGTCGCCGTCGACCTGGACGACGTGATCGCGCTCTCGCCCACCGGTGGCACCACCGGGATGCCCAAGGGCGTGATGAACACCCACCGCAGCGTGCAGACCTTCTTTGCCCATTTCATGCTGGCCTGTACCTATCGCGACGGAGCGACGCCGGTGAACCTGGCTGCCGCGCCGATGACGCACACCGCCGGCCTGCTGTCCGTGCCCTGCACGGCACAGGGCGGCACCGTGGTGATCGTGAGCAAGCCCGATCCGGCCCTGCTGCTGCAAGCCGTGGTCCGGCACCGGGTGACGGAATTCTTCCTGCCGCCGACGGTGATCTACCGGCTGCTGGAGGCTCCCGGCATCGAAACCGTGGACTTCTCCTCGGTCAGATACCTGCTGTACGGCGCCGCGCCGATGTCGGTGGAAAAGCTGAAGAAGGCCATCAGGCTGTGGGGGCCGATCATGGCCGGTGGTTACGGCCAGACCGAGGCCATGGCCAGCATCTGCAACCTGCGCCCGGACGAGCACATGGTCGACGGCAATCTCGCCGACGACACGCGCCTGTCCTCGGTCGGGCGGCCCAACGCGCTGATCCGCGTAGAGATCCTGGACGACGCCAACCGGATCCTGCCGCGCGGGGAGACCGGGGAAATCTGCGTGCGCGGCGACCTGGTGATGAAGGGCTACTACAAGGCCCCGGAGAAGACCGCCGAGACCGTCGTCGACGGCTGGCTGCACACCGGCGACATCG
>DAORUQ010000005.1:0-41108 GCA_035433265.1 Pseudomonadales bacterium
GCGCGACGATCAGCGAGAAATGCTTCGCCAGCCCGTGCATCAGCCGTGTGAGCTCGGCCGGGCTGAGGAAGGTCGGCGTGCCGCCGCCCCAGTGCAGCTGGGTCACGCGGCGGCGCCGGTCGAAATGGCGCGAGAGCAGCGCAATCTCCTTCTCCACCGCGACGATGTAGCGCTCGGCAACGGCTGCATCGCGGGTGACGATCTTGTTGCAGGCGCAGTAGTAGCAGATGTTGCGGCAGTACGGGATATGCACGTACAGCGACAGCGGGCCGATGACCGGGGGACGCTCGAGCAGGTACTGCTCGTATTCGCGCGCGCCGAAACCGTCGGTGAACTGCAACGCGGTCGGGTAGGACGTGTAGCGCGGACCGGGCACGTCGTACTTGCGGATCAGGGCGGGATCCCAGCGTATGCGGTCGTCGAATCCGTGCCTGGCGAGTTGGATGTCCATGTTCCGTCTTCCGTAATCCGTGCGTGTCGCGCCTCGGGCGGGGCCTGCCATTGCCGAGCAGTTTACTCGGCGATTCCCGGGGCGCGTTGATGCACGTCAACGCATTGCGCGGGCGGGAATATTGCCGTGATCTGACGGCGTTTCGTGAATCTTGACGAAGGTCAAATCCGTATTGTCGGAGGCGACTACAATTGCGCCGTGGTTTTTGAGTGTTGGAGTAAACAGGAGTGCAACCATGAAGAAAGTAACGAAAATCAGCCTGCTCGCAGCGGCGATGCTGGTATCGGGAGCCGCGAGCGCGTACGAGGCGGGCGACTGGATCGTGCGCGGCGGTCTCGTGAACGTTGATCCGAATGACGACAGCAGCAACCTCAGCGTCGAGGGCAGCCGCCTCGGCGGCACGCAGGTGGACGTGGACGCAGACACGCAGTTGCTGCTGAACGTGACCTACATGGCTTCGAGCCATGTCGGGGTCGAACTGCTCGCGGCAACCCCGTTCGAGCACACCGTCAGCACCGGTGGCCTGAGCAGGTACGGCCTGAATGATGTCGACCTGGGCGAGATCAAGCACCTGCCCCCGACGCTGAGCGCGCTGTGGTACCCGATGCCGGCCAGTTCGAAGTTTCAGCCCTTCATCGGCCTCGGTGTCAACTACACCGTATTCTTCGACGAGGATGTCAGCCGTGAAGCGCAGAATGCGCTCGGTGCCGACAATCTGAGTCTCGATGACTCGTGGGGTCTCGCTGGTCGCGTCGGCATGGACTACATGCTCAACGACTGCTGGTCCTTGCATGCCGGTGCCTACTACATCGACATCAGCACCGATGCCGAGGTGGACACCGCGCTCGGCGCGGCAAAGGTGGACGTCGACGTGGATCCCTGGGTCTACACGCTGGGCCTTGGTTACCGCTTCTGATCCATCCGCTCAGTGGTGATGGTGCTGGGCGTGAGGATCCTGGCCGTGCGGCAACGCGATGGCCAGGGTCCACACCCCGAAAGCGATCACCAGCAGTCCCGCGATTACCCGTAATCCGCGGCGTTGCAGCAGCGCCCTGAGTTCATTCGCCAGGGCGCCGCTCGCGACGACTGCCGGCAAGGTTCCCAGGCCGAAGGCCAGCATCAGCAGCGCACCCCGCGCCGCGCTCCCAGAGGTTCCCGCCCAGGTCAGCGTGCTGTACACCAGGCCGCAGGGCAGCCAGCCCCAGGCCATGCCTGCCAACAGCGCCTTGTGCAGCCGGTCGACCGGCATCAGCCGTGCGGCCATGCCCTGCACGTGCCGCCACGCACCGTGACCCGCGCGTTCCAGCAGCGCCAGCGCGTTCAGCCAGCCCGCCAGATAGCAGCCCATCAGCACCAGCAGCACGCCGGCGACGATGCGCAGCACGCGCATCCCCCCGTCGCCCGCGAGCCCGCCGGCCGCACCCGCGAAGAGCGCCCCCATGACGGCGTAGCTCATGATGCGCCCGAGGCTGTAGCCGGTGAGCAGCATGTAGCGCTGCGCGGGGCGCAGGTCCGGGCCGAGCGCGAAGGCCAGCGCGCCGCTGATGCCGCCGCACATGCCGATGCAATGCGTGCTGCCCAGCAGGCCCAGCAGCAGCGCGGAAAGTATCCCGGGATCCGGTGTCAAGGACGTTCTCCGTCCGCGGCGGGCGGCGGCGTCGCGGGCGCTTCGTCGTTTGGCGCCACGGTGTCGGTATCGTCGAACAGGATGCTCTGCGAGGCCTTGTCGAGATCGTCGAACTGTCCGCTGTTCACCGACCACAGGTAGGCGGCGACGGCCAGCCCGAGCAGGATGGTCGTGACCGGTATCAGTACGTAGATGCTATCCATTGGCGCCCGCGGGCCTGAGCGAAGTGCTGGCAGGCGCATCGTTGCGCAGGCGCAGCGCGTTGGCAATCACCACCAGCGAGCTCGCCGACATGCCGATGGCCGCCAGCCACGGCGGCACCAGGCCCGCGGCGGCGAACGGCACCGCGGCGAAGTTGTACACGATGGCCCAGGCAATGTTCTGGCGGATGACGTGACGGGCGCGTCGCGCCATCAGGATCGCGTCCGGGATGCGCCGCAGATCGCCCGCGAGCAGCATGCAGTCGGCGTTGGCACGGGTGACGTCGGCGGCGTTGGCCATCGCGATCGAGACTGCGGCACCGGCGAGCACCGCGACGTCGTTGATGCCGTCGCCGACCATCACCACGCGCCGCCCGCTCGCCTGCAGCTCACGCACGGCAGCGAGCTTCTGCTCGGGAACGCAGCCGGCGCGCCATTCATCGACGCCGAGCTGCGTGGCGACGCGTTGCACCTCGCCCGCCGCGTCGCCGCTGAGCAGTGCCACGCCGAGGCCGGCCCGGCGCAGCGCCGCGATCGCCCCGGTGGCGTCGGCGCGCAGGGTGTCGGTGAGCCGGAACCAGGCCAGGGCCTGCCCGTCGCAGGCCAGCAGGATCCATTTGCCGACCTCTGGCGGGGCGGGCGCATCGCCTGCCAGCGCGAAGCCCGGACGTCCCAGCCGGTAGCATCGGCCGTCGATCACGCCTTCCAGCCCGCCGCCGGGATGGGCGCGAAAGGCCTCCACCGGGTCGCGCGCCTGCTCCGCGAAGGCGGCGGCGATCGGGTGCTCGGACAGTGCCTCGAGGCTCGCGGCGATGCGCAGGCAGCTCGCCGCGTCGCGCTCGCCGGTTGTGCGCACCTCGGCCAGTTTCACCTCGCCGGTCGTGAGGGTCCCGGTCTTGTCGAATACCACGGTATCGGCTGCGGCCAGCCCGTCCAGCGCATGGCCGCGGGTGACCAGGAAGCCGCGCGCGCGCAACGCCGCTGTGGCTGCCGTCATCGCGGCCGGTGTCGCGAGCGACAGGGCGCAGGGGCAGCTCACCACCAGCACCGAGAGCACGATCTCCACGACGCGCGCCGGCTCGTGCTGCAGCCACCACAGCCCTGTCAGCACGGACACAAGTATCACCGCGAGCACGAACCAGCGCGAAGAGCGGTCCGCCAGCTGCACGATCGCGGGCTTTTCCTGCTGCGCGCGATCGACCAGCGCGAGAATCGCGCCGAGGCGCGAGTTCATTCCGGTCGCCTGCACCTGCACGGTGAGCGAGCCGTCGGTGTTCAGCGTGCCGGCGCTCACCCTGTCGCCGGCGGCCTTCGCCACCGGCAGCGACTCGCCGCTGATGCTCGACTCGTCGACGCTGCTCTCGCCGCCGAGCACGGCGCCGTCGGCCGGGATCGCCTCGCCGGGCCGGATCAGGACCAGGTCGCCGGGACGCAACCTGCCGACGGGCACCAGTTCGTGGCGTTCGCCGCCCTCCAGCACGCGCGTGGCGGCGGCCGGCACCAGCGAAAGCATGGTGCCGCCGGCGAGTCCCGCCCGGTGCCGCGCACGCATTTCCAGGTAGCGCCCCAGCAGCACGAAGAAGGTGAACATCGCCACCGAGTCGTAGTAGACCGCGCCGCCGCCCGCGACGGTGAACCACACGCTGGCACCGAAGGCGAGCGCGATCGCGAGCGCGATCGGCAGGTCCATGCCCGGGGCCCCGTGGCGCAGGCCGCGCAGCGCCCCGCTGAAGAAGGGCGCGCTGGAGTAGGCGACCACCGGCACGCAGAGCACCAGGCTCGCCCAGCGCAGGTAGGCGCGGTAATCCGCTTCCATGCCGGCGAAATCGCCGGCGTAGAGCGCGATCGCGAACATGCCGATCTGCATCTGCACGATGCCCGCGAGGCCCATGCGCTTTAGTGCGCTGCGGTTCTCCGCGCGCTGGGTCTCCGCGCGCCCGGAGGCGAGGAAAGGGTAGGGACGGTAACCCAGCTCGCGGATGCGGCCCATCAGCTGGCTGAGCGGCAGCTCCCCCGGGCGCCAGCGCACGCTGGCGCGCTGCTCTGCCAGGTTCACGCTGATGGCCGCCACGCCGGGCTGACGCTGCAGGTGATGCTCGATGAGCCAGGTGCAGGCGGCGCAGTTGATGCCGTCGATCGCGAGCTGGGCGCGGCAATAGCCGTCATCCTCGTGCAGCACGAAGTCGCCCTGCGCATCCTCGGCATCGAAAACGGCGTACTCCGCGGCACCGGCACCCGCATCGGCAGGAGCCGCGGCGGCAGTGTCACGATGACGGTAGTAGCCAGCGAGACCGCTGCCGGCAATCAGGCTCGCGACCGCCGCACAGCCGGCGCAGCACATCGCGCGGGATTCGCCGTCGATGTCGGCTAGGAAGCGGCTGCCGGGAGGCACCGGCAGGCCGCAGTGGAAACAGGCGACGGTCATGTCCTCAGTCGGCGTCCAGGCGCAGGCTTGTGACGGATTCGCTGCCTGGAACGAACGTACCGCGCAGGCGCCACGCGCCCTGCGGCCCATCCTCGTGTTCCAGCAGGATGTAGCGTTTGCCGTCGAGCGCCGCGCCGACCTTGCCGCGGTAGAGTCCGTTTCCCGCCGCCTGCAGCACCACCGCCTGGTCGCGCTCGTCGTCGGTCGGATGCACGATGGTCAGCGTGAGTTCCGGTGCCGGGGCGGCGGCGATTTGCAGTTCGATCGCGAGCGTGGCGGCGTCGTAGCGCAGTTGGGCCTCGATGCCGCGCGCACGGGCGTTGGCCTCAGCCTCCAGGCGCTGGTTGATCGCCAGCCCCTCCTTGTAATAGTCGTCGCGCACCAGGGCCTCGTCGGTGCTCAGCGCCAGGTAGAGCGTCACGAAGCAGGCGATCACCACCGTCAGCGGCAGCAGGATCAGGAACCACGGCCAACCCTGGCGGTACCACGGGGCGGATTCGTTCATCGCGCAGGACCCGGGCCGAGGAAGCGGCTCTCGGCGGTGTCTTGGATCCCGCCCTGGCCGACGGCCTTGACGGTGAACCGCACTTCCGCGTTGCTGTTGCCCTGCAGGCTCTCGCGTGGCACCTGCAGCGCGATGGGCAGGGCCAGCACGTCACCGGACTGTATGGTCACGCGGGTCGGCCCCACGATGCTGGCGCCCTCGATACCGCTGGCCGCGATGCGGTAGCTCATTTCCTTCTCGCCCATGTTGCGGATCTTCAGCGTGTAGACGTTCTCAACCAGACCGCCGTCGACTTCGCGAAACAGCTGGCCGCGCTCGCGGATCGCATCGATGCCCACCGGGATGCGATTGAACAGCACGCTGAGGAACAGGCTGGTCAGTACCAGCACGGCGAGCGAATAGCCGGCGAGGCGCGGACGCATGATGCGGCTGGGCTTGCCATCGAGCGCGTTTTCGGTGGTGTAGCGGATCAGCCCGCGCGGGTAGTTCATCTTGTCCATCACCGAGTCGCAGGCGTCGATGCACAGCGCGCAGGTGATGCACTCGTACTGCAGGCCGTTGCGGATGTCGATGCCGGTCGGGCAGACCTGCACACAGAGCTCGCAGTCGATGCAGTCGCCGAGGGCGAGTGCTTTCGGGTCCGCCTCCCGCTTGCGCGATCCGCGCGGTTCGCCGCGCTTGCGGTCGTACGAGACGACCAGCGTCTCGTGGTCGAACATCACCGACTGGAAGCGCGCATAGGGGCACATGTACATGCACACCTGCTCGCGCAGCCAGCCCGCGTTGATGTAGGTGGCCAACGTAAAGAACAGCGTCCACAGGTTGGCCCACATGCCCGCCTGCCCGAGCGGCAGATCGATGACCAGCGCGCGGATGGGGGTGAAATAGCCGACGAAGGTGATGCCGGTAAACGCCGCGAAGCCGAACCACATCCCGTGTTTCAGCGACTTGCGCCAGACCTTGTTGACCGTCCACGGCCCCTGGTCGAGCTTGATGCGCTGGTTGCGCGTGCCTTCGCTGACCTGCTCTGCCCACATGAAGATGCTGGTCCACACGGTCTGCGGGCAGGTGTAGCCGCACCACACGCGCCCGGCGAAGACCGTCACGGTGAACAGGCCGAAGGCGGCGATCATCAGCAGCCACGCGAGCAGCGGGAAGTCCTGCGGCCAGAAGGTGACGGCAAAGATATGGAACTTGCGCGCGGGCAGGTCGAACAGGATCGCCTGCCGACCGTCCCAGTTGAACCACGGCGCGCCGAAATAGAGGATCAGCAGCGGCCAGCCCGTGTAGAGCCGCAGCCGCTGGAAAAAGCCCTCGACCTTGCGCGTGTAGATACGCTCGCGCTTCTGGTAGAGGTCGATCTCCCCGACCTCGGAAGGCGGGGTTACCTCTATCACCGGTATCCGTTGGTCCGTCATCGCCGTACCGCTCGCGTGAGTGAAAAAAATCGCGCCGGCAGAGCCGGCGCGGTTCGGGCTGGGCAGGCGGCGTCGTGCGGGCGCCGCCGCGCCGTCATTGGCTCGACAGGCTGTAGACGTAAGCCGTCAGCAGGCGGATCTTGTCCTCGCTGAGCTGCTCGCCGAAGGCGGGCATCTGGCCGTTGCGGCCCTTGCGCAACGCGTGCTTGATCGTTTCCAGGTCGCCGCCGTACAGCCAGATGTTGTCTGCCAGGTTGGGCGCGCCCAGCATCTGGTTGCCCTTGCCGTCGGCACCATGGCAGGCCACACAAAACATCTTGAACTGTGCCTCGCCGGCCGCGCTCTCGGCACTGGCGGGCTCGGCACCCGACAGCGTGCGCACGTAATGCGCGACGTTGGTCACGCCCTGGTCCCCGAGTGCCGCTTCCCACGGCGGCATCGCCGCCTGGCGGCCGTTCACCAGCGTGGCATGGATGGCCTCGGGCGAGCCGCCGTAGAGCCAGTCCGCATCGGTCAGGTTCGGGAAACCGACGCTGCCGCGCGCGTCCGAACCGTGGCAGACGGAGCAGTTGTTGGCGAACAGGCGCTGGCCCATGCGCACGGCCTGCGGGTCGGCGGCGATCTGCTCGATGCTCTTGTCGCGGTAGGCCGCGAACACCGGCTCGAAACGCGCTTCGGCGCGCTGCACCTCGCGCTTCCACTGGCCCTCCTGGCTCCAGCCGAGCAGGCCCTGGAAGTTCCCCAGACCCGGGAAAGCCACCAGGTAGCCGACGCCGAAAACACCGGTGATCACGAACATGTAGAGCCACCATGCCGGCAGCGGGTTGTCGTATTCCTCGATGCCGTCGTAGACGTGGCCCGTCTTGGCCTCCGAGTCCGACGGTCGCGAGCGGTTGCCGAACAGCAGCCAGTAAGTCCCGACGATCGTGATCGCCGTGAGGACGATAATGTAAGCGCTCCAGAAACTAGTCATCGGATCTACCCTTCTTGGTTCCGTCCAGGTCATCGTCGGCGAAGGGCAGGTTTGCCGCCTCGTCGAACCGCTGTTTGCGTTTGCCGCTCCAGGCCCATACGCACACGCCAAGGAACGCGATCATCGCCAGTATCGTGGCTACCCCGAGCAGGTCACCCCTGTCCATCGGGGCGACTCAGCGCGTGCTCTTGAGCAGCGTGCCGAGCTGCTGCAGGTAGGCCACGACGGCGTCGATCTCCTTGTTGCCGGCCACGGCTTTCTCGGCGCCGGCGATGTCTTCGTCGGTGTACGGGACGCCCACGAGACGCAGCGCGCGCATCTTGGCCGGCGTGTCCTTGCCGTCCAGCGTGTTCTCGAACAGCCACGGGTAGGACGGCATGACCGATTCCGGCACCACGCTACGCGGGTCGTAGAGGTGCGCCCGGTGCCAGTCGTCGCTGTAGCGGCCGCCGACACGCGCCAGGTCCGGCCCGGTGCGCTTGGATCCCCACAGGAACGGGTGATCGTAGACGAACTCGCCGGCGACCGAAAAATGACCGTAGCGTTCCGTTTCGGCGCGCAACGGGCGGATCATCTGCGAGTGGCAGACATTGCAGCCCTCGCGGATGTAGATGTCGCGGCCTTCGAGCTGCAGCCCGGTCAGCGGCTTGAGGCCCGCCACCGGTTCCGTGGTCTGCTTCTGGAAGAACAACGGCACGATCTCCACCAGACCGCCGAAGCTGATGGCCACGATGATCAGCACGATCATCAGGCCAATGTTCTTTTCAATCTTCTCATGCTGCATGGGTCGCGCTCCTTAGGCGGGCTGAGCTTGCGCGTTGGTGACGGGGGCGGTGCCGGGTGACACCGTCTTCCAGGTGTTCCAGGCCATGATCAGCATGCCCAGGAAGAACATCGCACCGCCGATCAGGCGCACGATGTAGCCCGGATGGCTCGCGAGCACGGATTCGGCGAAGCTGTAGGTAAGGGTGCCGTCGTTGTTGTAGGCGCGCCACATCAGGCCCTGCATGATGCCGTTCACCCACATCGAGGCGATGTACAGCACGGTGCCGATCGTGGCCAGCCAGAAGTGCGCGTTGATGGCCTTGATGCTGTGCATGTCCTTGCGGCCGAACAGCACCGGGATCAGGTGGTACATCGCGCCTATCGATACCATCGCCACCCAGCCGAGCGCGCCGGAATGCACGTGCCCGATGGTCCAGTCCGTGTAGTGCGACAGCGCGTTGATGGTCTTTATCGACATCATCGGGCCTTCGAAAGTCGACATGCCGTAGAACGACAGTGACACGACCAGGAAGCGCAGCGTGGGATCCGAGCGCAGTTTGTGCCACGCGCCGGAGAGCGTCATCATCCCGTTGATCATGCCACCCCAGCTCGGCGCCAGCAGGATCAGCGACATCACCATGCCGAGGCTCTGCGCCCAGTCCGGCAACGCGCTGTAGTGCAGGTGGTGCGGGCCGGCCCACATGTAGATCGCGATCAGGGCCCAGAAGTGCACGATCGAGAGGCGGTAGGAGTAGACCGGGCGCTCGGCCTGCTTGGGCACGAAGTAGTACATGATGCCGAGGAAGCCCGCCGTGAGGAAGAAACCCACCGCGTTGTGGCCGTACCACCACTGCACCATGGCGTCGATGGTGCCGGAATAGGCGGAGTAGGACTTGGTCAGGCTGACCGGCACCGCCGCGCTGTTGACGATGTGCAGCACCGCGATCGTGATGATGTAGGCGCCGAAGAACCAGTTCGCCACGTAGATGTGGGACATCTTGCGCTTCATGATGGTGCCGAAGTAGAGGATCGCGTAGGCCACCCATACCACCGCGATCAGGATGTCGATCGGCCACTCCAGCTCGGCGTATTCCTTGGAGGAGGTGTACCCCAGCGGCAGCGTCACGGCGGCCAGCACGATCACGAGCTGCCAGCCCCAGAACACGAAGCTCGCGAGTCCGTCGGAGATCAGCCGTGCCTGGCAGGTACGCTGCACGACGTACAGCGAGCTGGCGAAGAGCGCGGAACCGCCGAAGGCGAAGATCACGGCGTTGGTGTGCAGCGGACGCAGGCGCCCGAAGCTGAGCCAGGGCAGGTCGAAGTTCAGCGCCGGATAGGCGAGCTGGGCGGCGATGAGCACGCCGACCAGCATCCCGACGATGCCCCAGACCACGGTCATGATGGCGAATTGCCTGACCACCTTGTAGTTGTACACCGGATGTTCAGTTGCGTCGGGATGAGTCATTGCGCTTTCCAGATAGTGCTGTGGTTCGAGGAGTCCGGCCCCCGGATGGGAGAACCCGCGATAGCGAGAGCGAAACCGTGCCAATTCTCCTTGCCCGCGCGGCCTGCAGGCCATGACTTAGGTCAAGCTTCGCGGGAAGGCGTGACATTCCGGGGAACTTCTGCAGCTTTTGTCACTGCGAGTGGCGTCCGGTTGCCCGACGGTGGCGACCTCGGAGCGGATCTTAGCAAGATTCAGCGGCAATTCATCGCACCGGGAGCGGCGTCATTGCACGAACAATTCCCCTCGTACACTGCGGTTGCTGCGCGCGACGCAACGGGGGAGCCGCAGCGCGCGGCGCTGCGCTACCATCGCGCGGACAACGGGTGCCGGGACGGCGGGGGCGGCGGTGATGCGGAGCGTGATCCTGGATGCGGCGAGCCTGGGCGAGGACGTGGACCTCGGCCCCGTCCTGTCGCTTCCCGGTCCCTGGGTGTGCCACGAGGCGACGCCCGCCGCGGAGGTCGCGCCGCGGATCCGCGATGCCGAGGTGGTGCTCAGCAACAAGGTGCCGCTGGCCGCAGATTCGCTGGCTGGCGCGCGGCGCCTGCGCCTGGTCGTCGTGATGGCCACGGGCACCAACAACGTCGATCTCGCGGCCGCCACGCGCCATGGCATCGCGGTATGCAACGCGCGCGGCTACGCCACCGCCTCGGTGGCACAGCACACGATGCTGCTGCTGCTCGCGCTGGCCCGAAGCCTGCTGCCCGCCGAACGTTCGGCCCGCGACGGTACCTGGAGCCGCAGTCCGTTCTTCTGCGTGCCCGGGCACCCGACGCTGGAACTCGGGGGCCGGCGCATCGGCATCGTGGGCTATGGTGAACTGGGGCGCGAGGTGGCGCGACTGGCGCGCGCCTTCGGCATGCAGGTGGCGCTCGCGGCGTTGCCGGGACGCCGCTACGCGGATGCGCAGGACCATGCGCGCATGCCGCTCGCGCAGATGCTGCCCTGGGCAGACGTGATCAGCCTGCACTGCCCCCTGACCCCGATGACGCGAGGCCTGATCGGCGCACCGGAGCTCGCGCGCATGCGTGCGACGGCGCTGCTGATCAACACCGCGCGCGGCGGTATTGTCGACGAACACGCCCTGCTCGATGCGCTGCGCGCCGGGCGTCTCGGCGGTGCCGCGCTCGATACGCTGGAATGCGAGCCCCCGCGTGCCGATTCGCCGCTGCTCAACGCCGGCTTGCCCAACCTGATCATCACGCCACACGTCGCCTGGGCGAGCCGGGAGGCGCGCCAGCGCCTGGTCGGGCAGGTCGGCGAGATCCTGCGCGAGTATCGCGCCGGGCGATTCATGAACCGTGTCAACTGATGGTGCCGGCCGACTGCGCTCGGGCCCCTCGCGGTGGTGGAACCCCTCCAAAAAGACGCGCATTCCCGGATCTGCCCGATGCGGCATGCGCTCGACCGAGCGGCTGTGCTGCCCGCTGTTGGCTTGCGGGGCCTTGCGCCGCAGGACGCGGCGCGGAGCTACAGGGACGTACTCGTGCGTGCCCCGCAGGACAATGGCGGGCAGCGCAGCCAGCGACGCACCACGCCGTTCGCCCGCATCCTGATGGCCTTTGCGACACCCTCTGAAGCCGGACCTACGAGACGCCCTGCAGGCTCTCCAGCTGCGCCAGCAGCGTGTCGCGCTGGGCGCTGATCTCGGCGAGCCGCGCGCGCTCCTTGGCAACCACCTCGGCCGGGGCCTTGGCGGTGAAGCCGGGGTTGTCGAGCTTGGCGGCCAGGCGCTCGACTTCCTTGCCGAGCTTGTCGCCCTCGCGAGCCAGGCGCCCGCGCTCGGCTGCGACATCGATCAGGCCTGCCAGCGGTACCAGCAGTTCGAGTTGTCCGACGACCTGCGCCGCCGACGGCGGAGCTTCCTCGCCGTCGAGCCAGGTGCTGCCACCGAGTTTCGCCAGGGCGTGCAGGAGGTCGCGGTGCTCGGTCATGCGGCGGCGGTCCTCGTCGCTGCCGTTGCGCGCGAGCAGCGGCAGCTGGCGCCCCGGCGCGATGTTGAGCTCGCCGCGTATGTTGCGCACCGCCACGATCACCTGCTTCAGCCACTCGATGTCGGCGCTCGCGGCCTCGTCGAGCAGCGACACCTCGGCCTGCGGATACGGCGCCAGCATGATGGTCGCGCCCGCACGTCCCGCGAGCGGCGCCACGCGCTGCCAGATCTCCTCGGTGATGAACGGGATGAACGGGTGCGCGAGCCGCAGCACCGTCTCGAGCACGCCGAGCAGCGTGCGCCGCGTGCCGCGTGCCTGGCGCGGCTCGGCGCTGGCGGCGAGCAGCGGCTTGCTGAGCTCCAGGTACCAGTCGCAGTAGTCGTTCCAGGTGAACTCGTAGAGCGCCTGCGAGGCGAGGTCGAATCGGAAGCCCGCGATCGCGCGCTCGATCTCCGCGATGGTCTGCTGCAGGCGCGAGAGGATCCATCGATCGGGCAGCGCCAGCGTGAAATCGGCGTCCGGCGCCGTGGCGCAGTCCTTGCCCTCGGTGTTCATCATCACGAAGCGCGCGGCATTCCACAGCTTGTTGCAGAAGTTGCGGTAGCCCTCGAGGCGGCCCATGTCGAACTTGATGTCGCGTCCCGTGGAGGCCAGCGCGCACAGCGTGAAGCGCAGCGCGTCGGTGCCGTGGGCGCGGATGCCTTCGGGGTATTCGCGCCGCGTGGCCCTGGCGATCTTCTCGGCGAGCTGCGGCTGCATCATGCCCGCGGTGCGCTTGGCGACCAGTTCCTCGATGCCGATGCCGTCGATCAGGTCGAGCGGGTCGATGACGTTGCCCTTGGATTTGGACATCTTCTGGCCGTGCTCGTCGCGGATCAGCCCGGTGACGTAGACCTTGCGGAACGGCACCTCGTCCATGAACTTCAGGGTCATCATCACCATGCGCGCGACCCAGAAGAAGATGATGTCGAAGCCGGTGACCAGCACGTCGGTGGGGTGGAAGGTGCGCAGCTCCGGCGTGTCGCGCGGCCAGCCCAGCGTCGAGAAGGTCCACAGCGCCGAGGAGAACCAGGTGTCCAGCACGTCCTGGTCCTGGCGCAGCGGCATATCGCCGAGATCGTGCACCGCGCGCACTTCCTCCTCGCTGCGTCCGACATAGACGTTGCCGGTGGCGTCGTACCAGGCGGGGATCTGGTGGCCCCACCACAGCTGGCGCGAGATGCACCAGTCCTGGATATCGCGCATCCACGCGAAATAGGTGTTCTCCCACTGCTTCGGCACGAACTCGATGCGCCCGTCCTCCACGGCGCGGATCGCCGGTTCCGCGAGCGCTTTGGTGGCCACGAACCACTGGTCCGTCAGGTAGGGTTCGATCACCACGCCGCTGCGGTCTCCGCGCGGCACCTTGAGCCGGTGCTTTTCGATCTTCTCCAGCAGGCCGAGCGCCTCGAGATCCGCCACGATGCGCGCGCGCGCGGCGAAGCGCTCCAGGCCGCGGTAGGGCGCAGGCGCGTTCTCGTTCAGCTCGGCGTCGATGGTGAACAGGTTGATGCGCGGCAGCTCGTGGCGCTTGCCCACCTCGTAGTCGTTGAAGTCGTGGGCCGGCGTGATCTTGACGCAGCCGGTGCCGAAGGCCGGGTCGACGTAGTCGTCGCCGATGATCGGGATCAGCCGATCCGTGAGCGGCAACCGCACCTTGCAGCCGATCAGGTTGCGGTAGCGCTCGTCCTCGGGATGCACGGCAACGGCGGTATCGCCGAGCATCGTTTCCGGGCGCGTGGTGGCAACCACCAGCTGGCCGCTGCCGTCCTCGAGCGGGTAGCGCAGGTGCCACAGGCTGCCGTCTTCTTCCTCCTGCACCACCTCGAGGTCGGAGATCGCGGTGTGCAGCTTCGGGTCCCAGTTGACCAGGCGCTGGCCGCGGTAGATCAGGCCTTCCCCGTGCAGGCGCACGAAGACCTCGCGCACGGCCTCGGAGAGCTCGGGGTCCATCGTGAAGCGCTCGCGTGACCAGTCCACCGAGTTGCCGAGGCGGCGCTGCTGGCGCGTGATGGTGCCGCCGGAATGCTCCTTCCAGTCCCAGACGCGGCGCGTGAATTCCTCGCGCCCCAGCGTGAGGCGGTCGGTGCCCTCGGCCGCGAGCAGGCGCTCGACCACCATCTGCGTGGCGATGCCGGCGTGGTCGGTGCCGCCCTGCCACAGCGTGTTGTGGCCGCGCATGCGGTGATAGCGGATCAGCGCGTCCATGATGGTCTGCTGGAACGCGTGGCCCATGTGCAGGCTGCCCGTGACGTTGGGCGGGGGGATCACAATGCAATAGGGGGTGGCGCCGCCGCCCGGGCGGAAGTAGCCGCGCTGCTCCCATTGCGCGTACCAGCGGCCTTCGATCTCGTCCGGGCTGTAGGTCTTGTCCATGCTCTCGCTTCCGTCGCCGCGGCCACCTGCTCGGCAGGTGTGCATGCCTGCGGCGCCGGGGCCGGCGCAAAAAATGCAAAATTCTATAGTGCCGCGATGGCGCGCAGCAAGGAAACCGCGTTCACCCCGGCGTTGCGGGGCCGGCTTTGTCGGCCAGCAGTTGCCGCATCCGCGCTTCCAGCCGTTCACGCAGTTGTGCCTCGAGCAGCGGCAGGAACTCGTCCATCAGGTCGTCCACGATGGATCGGGCCTCCACTTCCAGTGCCGCGCCGAGGTCGATGCCGGGCGCAAACGCCGCGCTCACCAGGCCGGGTGTTGCCTGCGCCGCCCGGGGCAGCTCGACCACGTCCTGCAGGACCGGGATGTCGCCGTAGGTCGGCGCGTCGTGCGCGGACGGGTCCAGCGTCGCGCTCAACGACTGCAGCTCGTCGAGCAGGCCCCGGCGCGGGTCGCTGTGCTCAGGCGTTGTCTCGGTCACCGGCGCTCCGCAGATGTTGCATGTCGTGGTGCTGGAGCTGATAGCCGCGGTCCTTGTAGAAGCTCCAGCGCTGGCGGCTGGCGGCGAGTGCGTGCGGATCGTTGAGCACGATCTCGGCGACGCGCTCGAAGCGGCTGAACAGCGGCGGCACCGCGGCAGAGAGATTTATCATCACGTCGTGGTGATCCGCGGCGGCCTCGCCCGAGCCCACCTCCACCGGTGCGGGCTCGCCTTCGGCGGCACCGAGCAGCCGGTGCGGCACGAAGCTGGTGTCGCGAAACGACCACAGCAGCGCGTCGATGGCCCCGGCCTCGGCCGTGTCACTGGCATGCACGTAGACCTGGTGTCCCGACTGCCAGGCCTTTTCCGCCAGCCGGCAGGCGAAGCTCAGCTTGCCGTGCGGTTCGCTCACCGGCAGCAGGTAGAAGTCGATGCGGGTCATGCCGCGGCGCGTCTCAATCGGCCGCCTTGTGGTGCCGTGCGCGATCGAGCAGGTAGCGCGTGAGCAGCGCCACCGGGCGGCCGGTCGCGCCCTTCGCCGCGCCCTGGTCCCAGGCCGAACCCGCGATGTCCAGGTGCGCCCAGCGCTGCTTTTTCGTGAAGCGCGACAGGAAGCACGCCGCGGTCACGCTGCCGGCACCGGGGCCGCCGATGTTGGCCACGTCGGCGAAATTGCTCTTCAGCTGCTCCTGGTAGTCGTCCCACAGGGGCATCTGCCAGGCGCGGTCATGGGTGTCGCTACCTGCCGCGAGCAGTTCGGCCGCAAGCTCGTCGTTGTTGCTGAACAGCCCGCTGGCGTGCTTGCCGAGGGCGACCACGCAGGCGCCGGTCAGGGTCGCTATGTCGATCAGGGACTGCGGCTCGAAGCGCTCGGCGTAGGTGAGCGCGTCGCACAGGATCAGGCGACCCTCGGCGTCGGTGTTCAGCACCTCGATGGTGATGCCGGCCATGCTCTTCACCACGTCGCCGGGCTTGGTCGCGGTGCCGCTCGGCAGGTTCTCGCAGGCCGCGACGATGCCGACCACGTTGAGCCGTGGCTTCAGCTCGGCGATGGCCCTCATGGTGCCGAGCACGCTGGCCGCGCCGCACATGTCGAACTTCATCTCGTCCATCTCGGCGCCGGGCTTGATGCTGATGCCGCCGGAATCGAAGGTGATGCCCTTGCCAACCAGCACGTGCGGACGCGCACCCCTGGCGCCGCCGCGGTATTCCAGCACGATCAGCTTCGCCGCTTCCTTGCTGCCGGCGGTGACGGAGAGCAGGGCGCCCATCTTCAGCTCCGCCATCTTCTTCTCGTCCAGCACCTTGCAGTGCAACTGCGCGTGCTGCGCGGCCAGCGCGCGCGCCTGTGACGCCAGGTAGGACGGCGTGCAGATGTTCGCTGGCAGGTTGCCCAGCTCGCGCGCCAGGTTGGCGCCCGCGGCCATGGCGCGCCCCTCGGCGAGCGCGCGCACGCTGGCGGCGGAAGGCCGGGTCGCGCTGCCAAGCACGACTTTCTTCAGTCGTGAGCCGGGTTCGGGCTGCGACAGGGTGTGCGTGTAGCGGTAGCCGGCCGCGCCCGCGAGCAGGCCGAGCTGTTGTGCCTGCCAGTCGCGGTCGCGCTCATTCGTCACGACGTCATCGATCAGCATGACGAGGTCGGTGGCGCCGGTGGCCTGTACCGCGCCCAGCGCGTGCATGACCATCTTGCGGAAGGCGCCCGCGTCGGCGGCCTCGGGCTTGCCGGCGCCGAGCAACAGCAGGCGTTGCGCCGCGATACCGGCAGGATGGTGCAGCAGCACGCTCTTGCCCGCGGCGCCGCTGAAGTGCTCGGTCTTCACGAGCCGCGCGAGCTGCCCGCCCGTGGCCTGGTCGAGGCGCGCGGCCATGGTGCCGAATTTGCCGCCGTCGGCGACCGGCAGGACCAGGCAGCCGCAGCGTTCGGCGGCCGGATCGGCGATGTGCTTGATGCTGATGTCCATCTCTGCTCCTGTAGGCATGGGGCGTCGGCGGCGGATGCCGTGCGCAGCCCTCGAAAAGGTGCAAATTATATACGCGGCTCGCGGCGAGGCACTCAGCCGCGCTTCGGCAGCAATACCACGCGCGTGCCGGAGAGCCGGTCGTGCCAGGTGCGCTTCTCGCGGTCGAACAGTGCCCACCAGTAGCCGGCGCCGAGGCACAGTGCCGACAGCGCCGCGCCGCCCATGCGGATCATGGCCTGGGGCCAGCTGATCGGACTGCCGTCGGGCTGCTGCAGGCGCAACCGCCAGGCCTGCATGCCCAGTGTTTGCCCGGATCGGGTCCAGAACCAGCCGAAGAACAATGCCGTCGTCGCGGCGATCGCGGCCTGCAGCAGCAGTCCGGATACGGCCGCCTTGCCGCTGGCGCGTATGGCGGCCTCGCCCACGCTGGCCGCGCGCAGCCCCACCGCGACCGCCGTCACGGTCCAGCCCACCGCAAACAGCAGCAGGCTGTCGTAGAGCATCGCGGCGAAGCGGCGCAGCAGTCCGGGGGCCGGCAGGGCGTCCGGCGAGCCGGCGGGAGATCGTGTCATGCTAGTATCGTGCAAGGTCGGGATCGTGTGCCTGATGCGCCTCGCGCAGGTGCGCAGCGGCCGGACACACGTTACCAAAAGGTAAGGGCCGCGCAAACCGCCGTTCACCGTTCGGGCTGCACAATGCCCGGCAAATCCAGCCGGGGCGGGTGCAGTGCAGACAGCGGAAGGGATGCGTCGCGTCCATGGAGCGGAATTGATGCGCATTCTGGTGATCGAAGACGATGCCAGCGTCCTGGACTACATCAGCCGCGGGCTGCGCGAGAGCGGGTTCACCGTGGACCAGGCCGCCGATGGCAAGGACGGGCTGTTCCGCGCGAGCGCGGAGAAATACGACGCGCTGGTCGTCGATCGTATGCTGCCGGGCGTGGACGGTCTTGCCATCATCCGCACGCTGCGCGGGGCCGACAACAACACGCCGGCGCTGATCCTGAGCGCGCTCGGCGAGGTCGACGACCGCGTGAAGGGCCTGAAGGCCGGCGGTGACGACTACCTCGTGAAGCCGTTCGCCTTCGCCGAGCTGCTGGCTCGCATCGAAGCGCTGCTGCGGCGCAAGGACTCCTCCTCGGCCGTGACCCGGCTGCGCGTCGCGGACCTGGAGATGGACCTGCTGTCGCACAAGGTCACGCGCGCCGGCAAGTCGCTGAACCTGCAGCCGCGCGAGTTCCGCCTGCTCGAGTACCTGATGAAGCACGCCGGCCAGGTGGTCACGCGCACCATGCTGCTCGAGAACGTCTGGGACTACCATTTCGACCCGCAAACCAACGTCATCGACGTGCACATCAGCCGGCTGCGCCAGAAGCTGGACAAGGAATTCGACAAGCCGCTGCTGAAGACCGTGCGCGGTGCGGGATACATGCTGGATGAACCCGAACAGGATTTTCCGGGCTAGCCTGTTCCGCTACACGCTGAATTACCTGGTCGGTGTCAGCGTGGCGGTCTTCGTGGTGCTGGCCGTCGGCTACGCCTCGCTCACCCTCAGCTATTTCCGCGACATGAACGCGCTGATCGGTGCGGAGACGCGCGAGCTCGAGGCGCGGTTCGCGACCGAGGGCGCGCGCGGTGTATCCGTCGTCATTGCCGATCGCATCCAGGCCTCGGGCTTTCCGCGCCTGTTCTACCTGCTGGTCGACGCCGAGGGGCAGAAGGTCGCGGGCAACCTGTCGCGCTGGCCGGAGCGCTTGGGGCAGGGCGAGGAATGGCTGGGTTTCGACCGTACGCTTGCGGAAATCAGCGGGGGGGAGCAGGAGTTCGATTTCGTCGGTGCCAGCACGCGCTTTGCCGACGGCTCGCGGCTGCTGGTCGCGCGGCACTACAAGGACATCAGCGAGTTCCTGCGCATCACGCTGACCGTGCTGGTGCAGGGCATGCTCGCCACCATCGTGCTGGGCGCCGTCTGGGCGGCCATCCTCGCGCTGATCCTCGAGCGGCGCATCGGCGCGATCAACGACAGCATCGCGGGCATCCTCTCCGGTGATCTCAGCCAGCGCATCCCGGTGGCCAGGGGTGGCGATGACGACGACTTCAAGCGCCTGATCGTCAACCTCAATCACATGCTCGATCGCATCGCGCAACTGATGGAGGACCTGAAGCAGCTATCGGACAACATCGCGCACGATCTGCGCACGCCGCTCACGCGCCTGCGCAACCGGCTCGCCAGCATCGAGTTCGACGGACAGGGCGGGCGCAACGAGGCGGTCGCGGCACTGTTGCAGGAGTCCGACGAGCTGCTCGCAACCTTCAACGCGCTGCTGCGCATCGCGCAGATCGAGTCGGGCAACCGGCGCTCTGGCTTCGCCGCCACCGACCTGGTGACCATATTGCGCGACGTCTGCGAGTTCTATGAGCCGCTGGCCGCGGACAAGGAGCAGCGGGTGAGCGTGGTGCTGCCGCCGAGTTGCCCCGGCGTGTTCGACCGCGACCTGCTGTTCCAGGCCTTCGCCAACCTGCTCGACAACGCGATCAAGTACGCGCCCGCGGGCGGTCATATCGAGGTGCGGCTGGATGCCGGCACGGACGTCGCGACGATCAGCGTCGCCGACGACGGCCCCGGCGTCCCCGCCGCGGAGCGCGACAAGGTGTTCCAGCGCTTCTACCGGGTCGAGGCGAGCCGCAGCGGTCATCCGGGCAACGGGCTGGGGCTCAGCCTGGTGCAGGCCGTGATCAACCTGCACGGCGGTGGCGTGCAGCTCGGCGACAACGCACCGGGCCTGCGTGTCAGCGTGTGGCTGCCGCGCGCCGCTGCGCCTGCCTGAGGCGCTCAGCCCGGTGGTGCCAGTTCGAGCGCGCTGGTGTCGGGCGTCACGGTGCGCCGTTCGGGGCGCAACTCCTCGAGCGGCGCGCCCGGCGGTGCGAGCGAGATGTGACTGATGTCCGGTACCGCAACCGCGAGCGCCGCGCCTTGCGGGCCGAGCACCGCGCCCGGTTCCGCGAGCGTGATGGCGCTGGTGTCCGGTGGCGGCGCCGGCGCTGCGGCCTCGCGCTGCGCCAGCAGGTCGGCGCCGACGGCGGCAATGCTGATGTGGGAGGTGTCGGGCACGACCGGCAGGGGGCGTTCCTCCTCCGGGGTCGTTGCGAAGGCGCTTGCGAGCCGGATGTGGCTGGTGTCCACCTCGATGGCGGTAGCGGGGCGCCGTTCGTGCGCGGCCAGCAACTCGCCGCCGGGTGGCGCGAGGTCGAGTCCCGCGGCCCGGGTGGCTGCGGCGGAATCCGGTGCCAGCGGGCGCAGCGTCGCGCGCGCACCGGCGCGTTCCATCGCGCTGCGGTACTTCGCGGCAGTCGCGGCATCGACGTTGCGCTTGAGCGTATGCATGCCGCCGTCGAGCAGCCGCGCCACGGTTTCGGGCGAGGTCTTGAACAGTCGCGCCAGGTTGTCGGCCACCGTCGCCGGCGCGAAGCCGGTGAGCAACTCGCCACCGAAGACTATGTCGAAACGCTCGTCACTCATGCCGCTCCGCCTCGGGGTCCTTGCTCCATCGCTGCGCCGAAGTATATGCCACGAGGCGACACCGCGGGCCGTGCTTTGGCATAATGCGCGGCCTCCATGCGCCAGCCCGTGATCCAGTGCCCGATACCGTGACCCAGGACGTGCTCCCCAACGAGTTGGTGCCGACCCAGTTCGCCGCCTCGCTGGCGCGCATGCTGCGCGAGCGCGGACTGGATCCGGCGCAGTCCACGCTGGCCGCCGGCATCGGCTTCGACGTGCTGGACCCGCAGGCGGCGGCCTACCGCAGCGAGATTCCCGCGCTTGCCTACAGCCGGCTCTACCGTAGCGTGATGACCGCATTGCAGGACGAGACCTTCGGCCTGCGGCGCGATGTCGGGATGCGGCCCGGCGCCTTCCGCATGATGTGCTACTGCCTGCTCGGCTGCGCGAACCTGGGTCGCGCCATTGCGCGCATCTGCGAGTTCCACCAGGTGTTCTACGACGGCCAACTCGAGATGCGCCTGAAGCGCGAGGGTGAATCGGCGCGCTTCGAGATCGTCGTGCCGCCGCAGGCGAATGCGCTCGCCGCTGCAGGCGATACCGCCTTCCTGATGTCGCCGGCGGCCGCGGCCTGCGGCCTGTCGATGTGGCACCGCTTCTTCGGCTGGCTCGTCGGTCACCCGCTGCCGCTCGATCGCGTCGAGCTGAGCGGTTCGCCGCCGGCGAATCTCGCGCGCTACCGCCAGCTGTTCAACTGCGAGCTGCAGTTCGGCGTCGTGATCCCCGCGTTCGCCTTTCCGGCCGATTACCTGGCGTATCCGCTGGTGCACAACGAGGACTCGCTGCGCGATTTCCTGCGCACCGCGCCCTACCAGCTGCTGACCATGCCGGCCGATCCCGGCAAACAGAGCCTGGTGGACCAGGTGCGCGCGCTGATCGGGCACGATTTCAGTCGCGGTTTCCCGAGTTTCGAGCGCATCACCGAGCTGCTGCACATGTCCGCGCCCACGCTGCGCCGGCGTCTCAAGCGCGAGGGCACCACGTTCCAGGAGTTGAAGGACAGCTGCCGTCGCGAGGCCTCGATCGATTACCTGAACCGCCCGGAGCTGTCGATCACCGACGTGGCGATCCTGATGGGCTTCACGGATCCGAGCGCGTTCTACCGCTCGTTCAAGAAATGGACCGGCATGACACCGGGCGAGCACCGCGCGCTCGAGGCACGCTGAGCGCGGCCTGACTGCAATTGCTATTTCCTGTTGACCCGAATTGCCATTGAGGCCGCGCGGCGCGCGGGTATCCTTGTCGCCCTGAAATCTGCGCGCCGCGGCAGTCCGCAAGGGCCGGCCCCGGGAGCGGCGCGCGCAACCACCGGCGGAGTTCCACATGGCTCACGAGGCATTGATTTTCGACGCGATCCGCACCCCTCGCGGCAGGGGCAAGCCCGGAGGCAGCCTCTACGAGGTCAAGCCGATCGACCTGCTCGTCAACCTCATGGAGGCGATGAAGCAGCGCAACGATCTAGACACCTCGCGGGTAGAGGACCTGGTGATCGCCTGTGGCGAACCCGTGGGCGAGCAGGGCCAGGATATCGCGCGCACCGCGGTGACCTACTCCAGCTGGGGCGAGGCCACGGCGGGCGTGCAGATCCACCGCTTCTGCGCCGGCGGGCTGGATGCCGTGAACATGGCCGCGGCCAAGGTGGCGGCCGGCTTCGAGGACCTCGTGGCCGCCGGCGGCGTGGAGTCGATGTCGCGCCTCGGCATCGGCGCCAGCGGCGGGGCGCAGGGCGATCCCTGGGTCGCGATGCGCACGCTGTTCGTCTCGCAGGGCATCGGTGCCGACCTGGTCGCGACCCTGAACGGCTTCAGTCGCGAGGACGTCGACCGCTACGCGCTGATGTCGCAGCAGCGCGCGGCCGCGGCGCGTGCCGAGGGGCGCTTTCGCTCGATCGTGCCGGTGCGTGACATGAACGGGGTGACGATCCTGGATCATGACGAGTTCATCCGCCCAGGTACGACCCTGGCGGATCTCGCGCGGCTCAAGCCCTCGTTTGCGCAGTTCGGCGAGTGGGGCCAGGACGAGCTGTTGAAGCTGCGTTACCCGCAACTCGAATCCGTCGAGCACGTGCATACCCCCGGCAATTCCTCGGGCATCGTCGACGGCGCGGGCCTCGTGCTGATCGGCAACGAGCGCGCCGGGCGCGAGCTCGGACTGAAGCCTCGCGCGCGCATCGTCGCGACTGCGCTGGTCGGCACCGAGCCGACGATCATGCTCGAGGGCCCGGCTCCCGCGGCACGCAAGGCGCTGGCCAAGGCAGGGCTCAAGGTGGAGGACATCGACCTGTTCGAGCTGAACGAGGCCTTCGCGGCCGTGGTGCTGCGCTTCCAGGCGCTGATGGGTGTGCCGGACGAGCGCATCAACGTCAACGGCGGGGCAATCGCGATGGGGCACCCGATCGGCGCCACCGGCGCCATGATCCTGGGCACGCTGCTCGACGAGCTCGAACGGCGCAACCTCGAGCGCGGCCTCTGCACGCTGTGCGCGGGCGGCGGCATCGGCATCGCAACCATCATCGAGCGCGTGTGATCCGCGCGCCGAGCGCGGATCCGGTACAGCGGGGAGCAGGGACCATGGGATACATCACTCTGAACAAGGGCGCGGAAGGCATCGTCGAGCTGGTGTTCGACCAGCCGGGCTCCAGCGTCAACACGATGGGCCTCGAGTACGACGCCGCGATGAAGGCGGCGGTCGCCGAGCTGCAAGGCATGGTTGCAGCGGGTGGCGTCAGGGGCGTCTATGTGCGCTCCGGCAAGCCGGGGCAGTTCTTCGCCGGCGGCGACATCAAGGAAATGCTCGAGATGGATCTCGACGTGCCGGCCGAGCGCAAGCAGCAGATGTTCGAGGGCACGCTGGCGACCAAGGCGCCGTTGCGCACGCTGGAGACGCTGGGCGTGCCGGTCGCGGTCGGCATCAATGGTGCAGCGCTAGGCGGCGGCTTCGAGATTGCGCTGGCCTGCCACCACCGCATCGCGCTGGCGGGCGTGGACCTCGGCCTGCCCGAGGCGCAGATCGGGCTGATGCCCGGTGCCGGCGGCGTGGTGCGCCTGACGCGCCTGGTGGGTATGCAGGAAGCGATCACGCTGATCAGCCAGGGCACGCGCCTGAAGGCCGAGAAGGCGCTCGAAAAGGGCCTGCTGCACGAGATCGCGGCGAGCGAGGACGAGATGCGCGCGCGCGCCCACGCCTGGCTGCTGGCCAACCCCGGGGCGAAGCAGCCGTGGGATAGCGAAGGCTACAAGATTCCCGGCGGTGGGCCGGACCACAAGGCCAACCAGGGCCTGATGATGCTGGGCCCGGTCAACGTCATGAACCAGACCAGGGGATTGATGCCGGCGCAGAAGGCGATTTTCGCGGCGGTTGCCGATTGCGCGCGCGTGGATTTCGACACCGCGCAGAAGATCGAGGCGCGCTATTTCCTCAGCCTGCTGCTCGACCAGACCGCGCGCAACATGATGACGGCGTTCTTCGTGCAGATGAACGCGATCGGCAAGGGCGCGAGCCGCCCCGCGGGCATCGCGCGGCGCAAGGTGAAGACCCTGGGCATCCTCGGCGCGGGACAGATGGGTGCGGGCATCGCCTACGCTGCGGCGCGCAAGGGTATCGCGGTGTTCCTGAAGGACATGGATCTCGCGGCAGCCGAGCGCGGCAAGGACTATGCGCGCCAGGCGTGCGCGAAGAACAAGCGCATGAGCGACGCCGAGCGCGAGGCGCTGCTCGCGATGATCACGCCGACCGCGGACTACACGGATCTCGCCCCCTGCGACGCGGTGATCGAGGCGGTGTTCGAGCGTCGCGACGTAAAGGCAGCGGTGGTGCGCGAACTCGAGGCCGTGCTCGGGCACACTGCGCTGATCGCCTCGAACACCTCGGCGCTGCCGATCACCGAGCTTGCGGAGGCCTCGGTGCGCCCGGCGAATTTCATCGGCATGCACTTCTTCTCGCCGGCCGACAGGATGCCGCTCGTGGAGATCATCTGTGGCGAGCAGACCGGCGACGAGGCGCTCGCGGCGGCCTTCGACCTCGCGCAGCAGCTCGGCAAGACGCCGATCGTGGTCAACGACGCGCCCGGCTTCTTCACCACGCGCGTGATCGGCAAGACCATCTCGCAGGGCGCGCAGATGGTGCTGGAGGGCATCGACCCGGTGCTCATCGAGGCGGCGGCGCGCGCCAACGGCTCGCCGGTGGGCCCGCTCGCGGCGATCGACGAGATCAGCCAGGAAACGGCCTACCGCAACGGTCTGCAGATGAAGGCCGACGCCGAGGCCCGCGGCGAGACCTGGCAGGAGCAGCCGGCCGGTGAGCTGGTGCGGCGCATGGTCGAGGAGTTCGGCCGCAAGGGGCGGCGCAGCGGCGGCGGCTACTACGAGTACCCGGAAGGCGGCAAGAAGCACATCTGGCCAGGCCTCAAGCAGCACTTTGCCCCAAATGGGTGCAAAGAAGTGCCGTTCGAGGACATCAAGGACCGGCTCGTGTTCGCGCAGTGCGTCGAAGCAGTGCGTGCAATGCAGGAAGGCGTGATCACGAGCGTTGCCGATGGCAACATCGGCTCGATCATGGGTATCGGCTTCCCGCCGCATACCGGCGGCGTGTTCCAGTGCATCAACGCCTGGGGGCTCAAGCGCTTCGTGGCGCGGGCGCGCGAGCTGGCGCAGGCTTACGGCGCGGATTTCGAACCGCCGCGGCTGCTGCTGGAGCGCGCGGAGACGGGCGAATTGTTCGGCTGATCCAGATCATGCCACGCAAGGGTGGCGCACGCCGCGGCTGTTCATTTGGGATCGCCGGCCTATAATGCGGATGAGTCAATTTTCCGGCAGCGGTGCATGGTCAGGAAGATTCCGGACGGCAAGGCGGGCGGCGCTGACAGCATGCGCCCGTCGCGCACGGACACCGAATCCATATTCGGTGACAAGCGCAGCGGGTGGGATCGGCGCAAGCAGCAGGTCTCCGTGACCGAAAGCCGGCGTGAGGTGAGCGATCGCCGCAAGACCGGGCGCGGTGCCCAGGGGGCATGGTGGCTCGAGCGCGATTACGTCGAGAGCCACCATTTCGTGCAGAAATCCTCCAGCTCCCGGACCCGCAAGCGCGACGACACCCCATCCGGGGAGTGAGAGCCCTCCGATCCTGATATGATGCGCGCCGCTTGTGCGGAGGTAGTTTCATGCAGCCCGATACCAGGAGCCCGTCTGCGCGCAGCTGTGTCGCGCTGCTCGTCTTGCTGTTGTGCTGTGCCCTGTTCGCGCGTGCACGAGCCGGCGATGAAGATGGCTTTCGCCCCTACGATCGCGAGGCCGATCCCAGGGCGCAGATCGCCGCCCTGCTCGAGGACCGCTCCAGCGGCAAGCGCATCCTGCTGACCTTCGGGGCCAACTGGTGTTCGGATTCGCGCAGCCTCGCGCGACGCTACCGCACGCCGGAGCTGGCCGCGGTGCTCGAGCGCGAGTTCCGCACGCTGCACGTGGACGTCGGCAGGAGCCAGCGCAATCGCGATATCGTGGAGCAATACGGTAATCCGACCGACATGGGCATTCCCTCCGTGGTTCTGCTCGCGCCTGACGGGACGTTGCTGCACACCGACCACGGCAGCCTGTCCGCGGCAGGTCGCATGAGTGATCCGGAATTGATCGCATTCTTCGAGCGTCTCGCGGCCCGGTACCCGGTGCCGTGAGCCATGATTTCCCCACTGCAACCCACACGAGGATGACGGAGCAGCACATGGCCGAATTGATGGTCGAGATCACGCGCGACAACGCGCAGCGCATGCTGATCGAGGAGTCGCACGCGCGCCCCGTGCTGATCGATTTCTGGGCCGACTGGTGCGCGCCGTGCAAGGCGCTGATGCCGATCCTCGACAAGCTGGTGCGCGAATATGCCGGCCAGGTGATGCTCGCGAAGGTCAACTGCGACGAGCTGCAGCCTATCGCGCAGCAGTTCGGGGTGCGCAGCCTGCCGACCGTGATCCTGATGAAGGACGGCCAGCCGGTCGACGGCTTCGTGGGCGCGCAGCCCGAATCCGCGGTGCGCCAGATGCTCGAGAAGCACCTGCCCAAGCCGTGGGACATCCTGCTGCACCAGGCGCTGGAACTGCTCGAGGCGGGCGATGCGGCCGGGGCGCTCGCGCCGGCGCGCAGTGCCTACGAGGAGTCGCGCCAGCGTGCCGACATCGCCAAGGTCTACGCCGACATCCTGATCGAGTTGAACCGCGTGGACGAGGCGCAGGTGGTGCTCGATTCGATCCCGATGGCCGACCAGGACGGTGACTTCGAACGCCTGCTGTCCGAGCTGCAGCTGAAGAAGCAGGCGGCCGACACGCCCGAGATCCAGGCGCTGCTGCAGGCGCGCGCGCGCGATCCCGACAACATGGACACCGGCTACCAGCTCGCGGTGCAGTTCAGCCAGGCGGGCCGTTCGCGCGAGGCGCTGGAGCTGCTGATCGGCATCCTGGGCCGTGACCGCGAGTTCCGTGGCGGCGAGGCGCGCAAGACGCTCCTCGACATCATCCGCGCGCTCGGCAAGGGCGACCCGCTCGCGGCGGAGTACCAGCGCAAGCTCTTTGCGCTGATGTACTGAGGAGTAGGTCTGGCCGTTGCCTGGAAATTGCTCGGCTGTTTTCACGCCCGCGCGGCTGCCGTAATGCTCGAGAGCCGCACGCGCGGCGCGTCGCTGGCTGCGCTGCCCGCCCTTGCCGTGCTGGGGACGCCGTGAATACGTCCCTGTAGGCTCGAGCGCCGCATCCATGCGGCGCACGCCCCCTCACGGCAAGGGCGGCCAGCTCAGCCCGCTCGGTCGAAGCGGTGCCTCCTTTGGCTATTCCTTCGATCCGGCTCATTCCGATGTTCCACAGCGCCGAGTGGACTCGGCCACGCATTTGCCCCGAAGGCATTCTGTTGCGTTGTTTCTGCAGGTACTCAAACATGTAGCGATACTTGGCGTATCAAGCTGCGGCAGTGCGTCAGCCGAGCGGCCTCGTTGTCCGGTCGCGGCATAAGGGGCCGTGCGCCGCAGGGATGCGGCGCCAGAGCCTACAGGGACGTACTTGCCGCGGGCCCCGTTGCGGCGGCCGTACAGCGAGGCCAGCGACGGAGCAAGTCAAAGGTTCGAAATGGTCCGAAATTTCGCGGTTCTCTCCGCGCCCGCGCCCGCGGAGATCCCTTCGTCAGATGTACCGCGCCACCATCGCGTAGCCGGCATCGCGCAGCTCGCGTGCGGCTTCGGGGAGCGGGAACTTCACCACGTGACCGGAGCCCGGTGCCACCTCGCGGCGCTCGCCGGCTTCGCTGGTCATGTCGGTGAGGGTGAATTCGCAGTTGCCTTGCGGGGTCATCAGTTCCAGGCGGTCGCCCAGCGCGAAGCGGTTGTTGACCGAGACGGTGAGCATGGCGGAGGCGGCGTCGAGGTCGAGCACCTCGCCGACGAACTGCTGGTAATCGCCCTTCGAGACGCCGCGCTCGTAGTTCTGGAACTCGCCCGGCGGATGGCGGCGGTAGAAGCCCTCGGTGTAGCCGCGGCTGGCGAGCTTCTCGAGTTCCTCCATCAGCCCCATGTCGAACTCGCGGCCCGCGAGCGCGTCGTCGATCGCGCGACGGTAGGCCTGCGCGGTGCGCGCCACGTAGTAGTGCGACTTGGTGCGGCCCTCGATCTTCAGGCAGTCGACCCCGATGTCGATCAGCTGGCGCACGTGCTGGATCGCGCGCAGATCCTTCGAGTTCATGATGTAGGTGCCGTGCTCGTCCTCGTAGGCGGGCATGTATTCGCCGGGGCGGCCTTCCTCCTGCAGCAGGTAGATGCGGTCCTGCACGGGCGCAGGCTCGGGTTCGGGCGCCTGTAGCGGCACCGGTTCGTGGATCGCGACCACGTCGCCCGATTCGGTCTGCACCGCCTCGTGCGCCTGGTACTTCCAGCGGCAGGTGTTGGTGCAGGCGCCCTGGTTCGAGTCACGGTGCGTGATGTAGCCAGACAGCAGGCAGCGACCGGAATAGGCAATGCAGAGCGCGCCGTGCACGAAGACCTCGAGCTCGATGTCGGGGCATTCCTGGCGGATCTCGGCGACTTCCTCCAGCGAAAGCTCGCGCGAGAGGATGATGCGCGTCAGCCCCATGCGCTTCCAGAACTTCACCGTCGCCCAGTTCACCGCGTTGGCCTGTACCGAGAGGTGCACCGGGATCTCGGGCCAGCGTTCGCGCACCATCATGATGAGCCCCGGGTCGGCCATGATCAGCGCGTCGGGTTTCATGGCGATCACCGGTTCCATGTCGCGCAGGTAGCTCTTGAGCTTGTCGTTGTGCGGCGAGACGTTGCTGGCGATGAAGAACTGCTTGCCCAGCCGGTGCGCGTAGTCCACGCCCTCGGCGAGGCGCTCGATGCGGCTGAAGTCGTTGTTGCGCACGCGCAGGCTGTAGCGCGGCTGCCCGGCGTAGACCGCGTCCGCGCCATAGGCGAAGGCATACTGCATGGACTTGTAGGTGCCGGCCGGAGACAGCAATTCGGGCTTGCGCATGGACTGGAGCCTGCATCGCAATAAGGGGGGAGGGCGCGTATTATCCGGGATCGGCCCGGGGCGGGCCAGTGAAATACGGACAGTCCGCTAGGGAGGCAAGGTACGGATGCGCATGCAGCAGACCATCGAACGCAAGCTCGCCGAGGCTTTCGCGCCGGGGGAGCTGGAGGTGCTCAACGAGAGCCACCAGCACAGCGTGCCGCCGGGCTCGGAAACGCATTTCAAGGTCGTGCTGGTCAGCGCGGCCTTCGAGGGCAAGCGCAGCGTCGCGCGCCACCAGCAGGTCTACAAGGTGCTGGCCGAAGAACTCGCCCGTGGCGTGCACGCGCTCGCCCTGCACACCTACACGCCCGCGGAGTGGGCGCAACGCGCCGCGCACGCGCCTGATTCACCCGCCTGCATGGGGGGCGGCAAACACGATCACTGAGCCTTCGCCGGACCGTCCTCTCCCGCTTCGGGCTGCTCCAGTGCCAGCGTCTCGCGGCGCTGGTCGTCGGCGTAGTAGCGCGCCAGAACTTCCTGCGAGCGAAGCCGGCGCTTGTGCCCGCGATCACGGTAACCGTTGTCCTGGTCCGCGCTGAGCACGCGCGCCTTCACGTTGTCGGCCCATTGCGTCTCGAGCAGGCGCTGCAGCCGGCGCTGCGCGAGCTTGTCGTAGACCGGCGCGGTGACTTCGACGCGGTGGTCGAGGTTGCGCGTCATCAGGTCGGCCGAGGAGATGAAGTAGCGCGGTTCACCGCCGTTGCCGAACACGTAGACGCGGCTGTGCTCGAGGAAGCGATCGACGATGCTGATGATCTCGATGTTGTCGCTCACGCCGGCGACACCGGCCAGCAGCGAGCACATGCCGCGCACGATCACGCGGATCCTCACGCCGGCCTGGCTGGCCTCGTAGAGCCGGTCGATCAGTTCCTCGTCGACCAGGTTGTTGCACTTGAGGAAGATCGTGGCCGGCTTGCCCGCGCGCGCGTTGAGCACCTCGGCGTGGATAAGGCGCAGGAAGGTGGAGCGGTTGGTCAGCGGCGAGACCGCGAGGTGGCGGAACTTGTGGCGGCGATAGGTGTGGCGGATGAAGTCGAAGACGTGGTGCACGTCCTCGGCGATCTCCTGGTTCGCGGTGAACAGCGCGAGATCGGTGTAGAAGCGCGCGGTCTTCTCGTTGAAGTTGCCGGTCCCGATGTGCACGTAGCGGCGCAGTTGCGTCCCCTCCTGGCGGCTGATCAGGATCAGCTTGGAATGCACTTTCAGGCCCGGTATCCCGAAGACCACGTGCACGCCGGCCTCGGTGAGGCGCTTGGCCCAGTCGATGTTGGCGGCCTCGTCGAAGCGCGCGCGCAACTCGATGATCGCGAACACCTCCTTGCCGTTGAGCGCCGCGCAGATCAGCGAATTGCCGATATGCGAGTTGCGCGCCACGCGGTAGAGCGTGACCTGGATCGCGCGTACCGCCGGGTCTATCGCCGCCGCGCTGATCAGCTGCTCGGTATAGCGGAACGAGTGGTAGGGGTAGTTCAGCAGTACGTCGCGCTCGGCGATCGCGGCGAAGATGTTCGCGTGCCGGTCGATGCGAGGCACCATCAGCGGGCCGATCGGCCGGTGCTCTAGCGAGCGCGCGCCGAGATTGGGGAATTCCATGAAATCCTTGGAATTGTGATAACGCGCGCCGGGCAGCACGTTGTCGTAGCTGCCGAGGCGAAAGCGTTTCACCATGATGTCGAGCATGTCGTTGGGCATGCGCCGGTCATAGACCAGGCGTACCGGGTCGCCGAGCTTGCGCTTCTTCAGGCTGCTCGAGAGCGCGTCGACCAGGCTCTGCGTGATCCCCTCGCCGAGCTCGAGCTCGGCATCGCGCGTGATCTTGAACGTGAATGCCTCGGCGCGCTCGATGTCGAAAACGCCCTGGAACACCTGTGGCAGGCAGGCGCGGATGATATTGTCGAGAACCACGATCACCTGGCGGCTCGACTGCGCCGCCGGCGAGGGCACCACGATGAAGCGCGGCAGTCGATCCGAGGGGATGTTCACGATGGCGTAGCGTATCGACTGGTTCCTCAGCTGGATGCGCACCGCGAAGTAGATGGAGCCATCCTCGAGCTGCGGAGTGGCGGTGGCATCCGAGATGATGATGGGCGCGAGCTCGGGCATCACGCGGGCGAAGAAGTACTGGCGCGCGAACTCCCGCTGCTGCGCATCGAGCTGGCGCTCGTCGACGAGGTAGATGTTGTTCTCGCGCAGCTGCGACAGGCAGGTGCGGTAGACGCGGTCGAAGCGCATCTGCAGGTCGCCGACCGCGTCGCGGATGTCGTCGAGCAGTTTTTCCCAGCGCGCCTTCTCGCGGCCCTTCGCAAAGGCCGCCAGCCGGCGCACCTCCGCGTAGCGCACGCGGTAGAATTCATCGAGGTTGTTCGAGAAGATGCCCATGAAGCGCACGCGCTCGATCAGCGGCACTTCGGGATCCTCGGCTTCCTGCAGCACGCGCGCGTTGAACGAGAGCCAGCTCAGCTCCTTGGGGTAAAGCGGCAGGGTCTTGTGGCGGGTCGGCATGCAGGGATCCGTGACCGGTGGGTCGGTGATTGAAAATGCGCGGGCAGCGATTAAACTGCCGGCCCATCGCGGCGGGCACAGCGTGACTTCTTAATGCGCCCGGATGACATTTTTATTACAGCGCGCGCCGCGATGCCACGGAAATACCGCACATGAATGAATCTTCCGGTCCCGTCTGCGCCGTCCTCGACCTGGGCTCCAACAGCTTCCATCTGCTGATCGGGCGGCTGGCGGGCGGGCGCCTCGTGACGCTCGACCGGCGCAAGGACATGGTGCGCCTCGCCCAGGGGCTGGAGGGCGACGGCCAGCTGAGCGAGCCGGTCATGTCCCGCGCGCTCGACAGCCTGGCGGTGTTCTCGCAGCAGCTGCGCAATATCCCGCGCGCCAACGTGCGCGTGGTCGGGACCAACACGCTGCGCGCGGCTCACAACGCCGACGTGTTCCTGGAGCGCGCCGAGAAGATCATCGGGGTGCCGATCGACGTGATCAGCGGCCAGGAGGAGGGACGGCTGATCTTCCTCGGGGTGGCCAAGGGGCACGCGAGCAACGCGATCCGCCGCCTGGTCATCGACATCGGCGGCGGCTCGACCGAGTTCATCGTCGGCCGACGCAAGGCCAAGCGCGTCGAGAGCCTGTTCATCGGCTGCGTGTCGATGAGCGAGCGATTCTTTCCCGAGCGCCGCTTCACGCGCGAGGGCTACCAGCGCGCGCTGACGCTGGCGCGCGCGGAGATCCAGCATCTGGCCGACGGTTACGGCACCGCGCGCTGGGACGAGGCGGTGGGCACCTCGGGCACGATCCGCTACGTCGAGGCCGTGATCGACCGTCTGACGCCCTGCGATCACCTGATCACGCGCGAGGGTATCGAGCGCGTCGTCGATCACCTGAAACGCAGCAAGAAGCCCGACGCGCTGCAATCGCTGGGGCTCAGCCCGGAGCGCGTGCCGGTGTTCCCGGGCGGGCTGGCGATACTGCACGCGGCCTTCATCGAGCTCGGCATCGAGCGCATGCACGTCTCGGACTACGCGCTGAAGGAGGGCGTGCTCTACGAGCTGGCCGACCGGGGCGAGCACGAGGACACGCGCCGCCAGACCATGGATTACCTGACCAAGCAGTTCAACATCGACCGCCGCCAGGCCGCGCGCGTCGAGCGGCTCGCCAGGTCGCTGCTGCCGCAGGTCGCGCCGCAGCTGACCGTGGAGCGCGCCTTCGCGCAGCAGGTGCTGGTTGCGGCGGCGCGTTTGCACGAGCTCGGCCTCGCGGTCTCGCACAGCGGCTACCACAAGCACGGCGCCTACGTGCTGGAGCATGCCGACATGCCCGGGTTCTCGCGGCGCGAGCAGATGATGCTGAGCTTCCTGGTGCTCAACCACCGCCGCAAACTGCGTGCGCCCGAGGTGAGCAGCTACAGTTTCAGGCCCGACTGGGCGCTGGTGCTGGTGCTGCGGCTCGCGACGCTGTTCAACCGCATGCGTATCGACCAGCGCATGCCCTCGATACGCCTCGCGCCGATGCGCAAGGGCTGGAGCATCGAGCTCCCGTCGGGCTGGCTGCGCAAGCACCCGCTGGTGGAGGAGGATCTGCGCGCGGAGAACGAGTTCCTCGCGGCGATCGGCTCGGGGCTGCAAGTGAAGACGCGGCGTTGAAGGTCCTGCCGTGAGCTTCACCGCCGCGCTGCCGGACATCGAGGCCGCGCGCCCTCGCGCGGGCCGCCCGGCCGGGCAGGGCCTGATCCGCCAGCAGACGACCGACTTCACGGTCGAGGAGCTGATCGAGATGGACCTCGACGAGGGCGGCGAGCACCTGTGGCTGCGCGTGCGCAAGACCGGCGAGAACACCGAGCACGTCGCGCGCCTGCTGGCGCAGGCCGCCGGCATACGCCCGCAGCAGGTGGGTTACGCGGGGCGCAAGGACCGCCACGCCGTGACCGAGCAGTGGTTCAGCCTGCACCTGCCGGGGCGGCCGGATCCGGCGGACTTCGCGCTGCCGCCCTCGGTGGAGATCCTCGGGATGCGCCGGCGCCGGCGCAAGCTCGCCGTCGGCGGCCTGCGCGGCAACCGCTTCCGCCTGCTGGTGCGCGAGTTTGCCGGCGATGCCGCGCTGCTCGACGAGCGCCTGCGCGAGACGGCCGTGCGCGGGGCGCCGAACTACTTCGGCGCGCAGCGCTTCGGCCGCGGCGGCGGCAACGTGGCGCAGGCGCTGGCGTGGATGCGCGGTGAGCGGCGCGTCGATGATCGCAAGCTGCGCGGGCTGCTGCTCTCGGCGGCGCGCTCGCAGCTGTTCAACGCGCTGCTGGCGCGCCGGGTTCAGGACGGTTCCTGGTGCGAGGCACGCGCGGGCGACGCGCTGATGCTCGACGGGCGCGGCAGCTTCTTCGTCGCCGGGGAGATCGACGCAACGCTGCGCGAGCGGGTGGCGCGCGGCGAGCTGCACCCGAGCGGCGCGTTGTGGGGCAGGGGAGAACTCGCCACGCGCTCTGGCATCGCCGGGCTGGAGCGCGCGGTGGCGACCGAACACGCGGAGCTCGCCACCGGGCTGGAGCGCGCGGGCCTGGAGCAGGAGCGGCGTGCGCTGCGCGTGATGCCGCGCGAGCTGACGTGGGGCTGGATCGATGACACCACGCTGGCGATCGCCTTCCGGCTTCCCGCGGGCTGCTTCGCGACCACGGTGCTCGACGATGTGCTGGACTGTCGCGACGCGGCGCAAGCGGCCGTGGCGCGCCCGGACGGCGCGGGAGACTGAACCGTCCTGCCTCAGCTTGCGCGCTCGGCGAGCGGCAGCACTTCGAGCGCTTCGCCACGGGCAGTGACGGCCAGGCAGTTCGCGCCGTCGAGCGCTTCGTCGCTCAGCACGGCGAGCAGTTCGAAACGCGACGCGCCGTCCATCGCGCTCTCCACCACGCTGCCCACGACGCGGTCGGCGTCGCGGTGCCGCAGTTCGTCGCCGACCGCGGGGCACGCCGGGCCGGCGCCGCCGAGGCGATGCAGGCGGCGTTTCACGCTGCCCTTGTAATGGGTGCGCGCGATGATCTCCTGGCCGGTGTAGCAGCCCTTGCGGAAACTCACGGCGCCGCTGGTGTCGTAGCCGAGCATCTGCGGCAGGAACTGGTCCACGGTGGCGTGCTGGATCTCGGCCGCACCGGCGCGCACCAGTGCCAGGCGCCAACGCTCCGTGTTGGCGACCGGGAGGCGCGAGGCCAGACTTTCCCACAGCGCTCCGGTCTCGCTGCGCGGCGCCCAGATCTCGAACTGCGCAGGCTCGCCGTCGCGGCGCAGCAGGCGCCACGCGCCGGCGGCGCCGAGCGCGCGCGGCTGCGCGGGCCAATCCGGGAACAGCGTGTGCAACTCGGTCTCCAGTCCGGTCCCCAGCAGTCCGATGCAAGCCATGTCGCAGCGTGCCACGCGCACGCGCGACAGCGCGGCGTACCTGCCGAGCACGGTCGCGGTGTCGTCGGCTATGTCGGCACGCAGGCGCAGCAGCACGGAGTCGGGGCTGCGAGCCCACAGCAGGAAACTGGCGATGACGCGCCCCTTCGGCGTGCAGTAGGCGCCCGGAAGCACGCCCGCGGGTGCTGCATCCTGCACGTTGCAGGTCAGTTGTCCCTGCAGGAACGGCAGGGCCTTTGCGCCCTCGACCTGCAGGAAGGCATAGTCGTCGAGGCGGATGGCGGCGGTGTTCATGGCTTCGTGGTTCCGGCATGCGCTCCTGGGCGCTGGCGGCGCAGCGCGGGCTGCGCGCGCCGGTGGCTGACAGGCGGCGAATAATAACGCACACTGCCCGCGCTACGAGCGGTTGCGGATACACGATGGACGAGGCGGCGGAAAACAGGCGGGTCTACTGGCACAGCCGGCGGGGCATGCTCGAACTCGACCTCGTGCTGATGCCCTTCGCCGAGCAGGTTTATCCCGGGCTCGGCGAGGACATGCAGCGTCGCTATCGCGCACTGCTCGAGTGCGAGGATGCCGACCTGTTCGCGTGGATCGTGCATCGCGGCGAACCGGACGATCCTGAACTGAAAGTCATCATTGCGAGGGTGCTGGGCAATGGAATGCCCCGGCCAGAGCTTCCACCTGGCGCCGTCTAGGCGCCTCCTGTACGCGCTGTGCGTGCTGCACCTGGCGGCCCTCGCCGGGCTCGTCGCTACCGCCCTGCCGTCCGCTCTCATGCTGGCGCTGGCCACCCTGTTGCTGGCAAGCCTCGCGCGGCACTGGCGCGCGCACGGTGCGCTGGAGCGCCGCGGCGGCACCCGGCTCGAGTTTCGCGGTGAAGCGTGGTGGTTGCACGGCGACGGCGCGCCGCAGCCGGTGCGGCTGCGCGCCGACAGCGCGGTGCTGCCTTTCCTGGTCGTGCTGCGCGTGCAGCAGGCGCGGCGGGTGCGCTCGCTGATAGTGCTCGGGGATTCGCTGCCGCGCGGGGAGCTGCGGCGCCTGCGGGTGCTGCTGCGCCTGCGCGGCGCGCGCTGAAGCCCGCGCCCCGCTTCAGCCGGGTGTTAGGACGGAGTCCCCGGCCTCGGCCGCGAGGCCGGGGTGGTCCAGGGTGTAGTGCAGGCCGCGGCTCTCGTGGCGCCCGAGCGCGCTGCGGATGATCAGTTCCGCCACCAGCGCGAGGTTGCGCAGCTCCACCAGGTCCGAGGTGATGCGGTAATTGCTGTAGTACTCGGCGATCTCCTGCTTCAGCAGGTGGGCGCGGCTGAGCGCGCGCTGCAGGCGCTTGGTGGTGCGCACGATGCCGACGTAGTCCCACATGAAGCGGCGCAGCTCGTCCCAGTTGTGGGAGATCACCACATCCTCGTCGGAGTCGGTCACCTGGGAGGCGTCCCAGTCGGGCAGGCCGGCGCTGATCGCGATGCTCTCGCCCTGCGCGAGGATGTGCTGCGCGGCGGCGCGGGCGAACACGAAGCACTCGAGCAGCGAATTGCTGGCCAGGCGGTTGGCGCCGTGCAGCCCGGTGAACGATGTCTCGCCCACGGCGTAGAGCCCCGGGAGGTCGGTCTGGCCGGCGCGGTCGATCATCACGCCGCCACAGGTGTAGTGCGCGGCCGGGACCACGGGCAGCGGTGCGCGCGCCATGTCCAGTCCGAGCTCGAGGCAGCGGCTGTAGATCGTGGGGAAGTGCGAGCGCACGAAGTCCTCGCCCTTGTGGCTGATGTCGAGATAGACGCAGTCGATACCGAGGCGCTTCATCTCGTGGTCGATCGCGCGCGCCACGATGTCGCGCGGCGCCAGCTCGGCCTGCGGATGGAAGCGCGGCATGAAGCGCTCGCCGTTGGGCAGCAGCAGCACGCCTCCCTCGCCGCGCACGGCCTCCGAGATCAGGAAGGATTTCGCGCTCGGGTGGTACAGGCAGGTCGGATGGAACTGGTTGAATTCCATGTTCGCGACCCGGCAGCCCGCCCGCCAGGCCATCGCGATGCCGTCGCCGGTCGCGGTGTCCAGATTGGTGGTATAGAGGTAGGCCTTGCTGGCGCCGCCGGTGGCGAGCACCACGAAGCGCGCACTGAAGAGGTCGACCGAGGCCGTGTCCTTGTTCAGCACGTAGGCGCCGCGGCAACGCCCGGCGGTCGTGATCAGGTTGACCGCGATGTGGCGCTCGAACAGCTCGATGCTCGCATGGCGCCGGGCCTGCTCGATCAGCGTGTCCGACACCGCGCGCCCGGTCGCGTCGGCGGCGTGGATGATGCGCCGGTGACTGTGGCCGCCCTCCATCGTGAGGTGGAACTCGTTTTCGCCGCCCGGCGTGAGAAGCTTCGTGAAGCCGACGCCGAGGTCGACCAGCCACTGGATGCTCTCGCGGCTGTGCTCCACGGTGAAGCGCACCATGTCCTCGTGGCACAGGCCTGCTCCCGCGCGCAGGGTGTCGGCGACGTGCGAGTCGATCGTGTCCTCGTCATCGAGCACGGCGGCAATGCCGCCCTGGGCCCAGGATGTGGAGCCGTCGCCGAGCTCGCCCTTGCAGATCACCGCGACCCGCGCCCGGTCGGCGACCTGGATCGCGACGCTCAGGCCGGCGGCCCCGCTGCCGATCACGAGCACATCATGGGTGTAGCGTTGCGGCATCCAGGCGGGTCCGGGGCGGGGTGAGGCCGAAATATAGCACAGGCCCCTCCAGTGGCCGGATCGCGGCACGATTGCCGCTTTGTCACGGGACCCGCCAGCACGTATATTGAGCGCCGCGAACGTCACGGCCCCTCGCGATGCCCCCGATCGCGGGGTCGCCGTGGCGCGTGGCTAACGGACTGAAACCAGGGTCGAACGGAGTCCTTCGATGTTTTCCGGGGAGGAGGGTGATCAGCAACTGGTCGAGCGCGTGCAGAAGGGCGACAACCGGGCTTTCGATGTGCTGGTGCTCAAATACCAGCATCGGATCTATTCGCTGGTGACACGCTTCATCCGGGATCCCGACGAGGTGCAGGACGTCGTGCAGGAGGCGTTCATCAAGGCTTACCGCGCCCTGCCGGGTTTCCGCGGCGAGAGCGCCTTCTTCACCTGGCTCTACCGCATCGCGATCAACACCGCGAAGAACTACCTGGTGTCGCGCGCGCGCCGCCCGCCCGGCGCCGACGTCGATGTCGAGGACGCCGAGCACCTCGAGAGCGGCGCGGCATTGCGCGACCTGGCGGGTCCGGAGAACCAGCTGATGACCGAGCAGTTGCGCGCGGTGATCGACAGGGCGATACGCGCGCTGCCCGAGGATCTGCGCACGGCGTTGACGCTGCGCGAGTTCGAGGGGCTCAGCTACGAGGAGATCGCCGAGGTGATGCGCTGTCCGGTGGGCACGGTGCGCTCGCGGATCTTCCGGGCGCGCGAAGCCGTGGATCATGAAATCCTGCCCCTGATCGAGGGGAACTAATTTGTCTGCCGGGTATCCGAAGGGTTGCACGTATCCGCTTGGGGGTGGATTTTGAGCCAGCTGAATGCGCCTTTGCGCGAGATGATCTCCGCCGTGGTCGACGGCGAGGCCAGCGAATTCGAATACCGGCGCGTGCTGGAGAGCGTGGACGATGCCGGGGTGACGGCTCTGCTGGGGCGGCACTACGCGGTGCGCGCGGTGGCGCGGGGCGAGGCCCGCGCCCTGTGCCCGCCGGCTTTGACGGCGGGCATCCTTGCGGCCCTGGCGGAGCAACAGCCCGCGGCCGTGACGGCCCCGAGCGCCCGGCGCTGGCGGATGCCGGTTGGCGGCGTGGCCGTGGCAGCATCGGTGTGCATGGCTGCGGTATTCGGCCTGCGCGCGCTCGCGCCCGAGCCCGCAGGCATGCCGCAGGTCGCCGTGGTCGCGTCGTCATCGTCAGCGGGCGCCTCGCTCGGCGAACTCGGACGCCCGGGCGGCTTGCCGGTGCCCGTCACGGGGCCCGCGGTGCCGGTGGGCTTCGGAGCTGCCGTGCCGGCTCCGGGCGGCGCTCTGCAGCACGCAGGCGCCAACCCCGATCAGCTCGCCGAGCAGCGCTTGCGCCTGTTCATGGCCGATCATGTCCAGAACGCGGCGCTGAACACCAACCAGGGCATGCTGCCCTACGCGCGCGTGGTCTCGTACGAGGCGCCCTGAGGCGAAACGGTTTATTTCCATGCGCCCGCTCGCCGTGCTCGCCTGCCTGCTGCCGGGTTTTCTCTCGGTCCCCTTGCATGCCGTGGAGGCCGGCGATCCGGCTTCGCGCCTCGACGCGATGTCGCGCAGCTTCCGGTCCCTCGACTACCATGGCGTGTTCACCTACGAGCAGGGACAGTCGCTCAGCTCGGTGCGCATCGCGCACGCGGTGGTCGACGGCGTGGAGCAGGAGCGCCTGGTGCATCTCGACGGCGAGCAGCGCGAGTTCGTGCGCCGCGGCCACCGCGTTGATTGCGAGCACGCCGGGGATCGCCTGATGCGGCTGGACCCGGCGGCACGCTTCGCGCAGCGCGCGCAAACGGGCGTCGCGGGCGCGCAGCTGGGCGACCACTATGCCATCGAGTTCGACGGTAGCGAGCGCGTGGCCAACCACCGGGGGCAGCGTATCCGCATCGTTCCGCGCGATCCCTACCGTTACGGCATGAACGTGGTGCTGGACGAGGCGAGTTCGCTGCTGCTGAAGTCGGAGACCACGGACGGTGCCGGTCGCGTGCTCGAGCGTTTCCAGTTCGTGGACCTGCAGATCGGTGCTCCCGTCGCCGCCGCCGAGCTGGCGCCCGAGACGCCCGGCGCGCATCACGCGGCAGGGCACGCCGGGGCCGAGGAACCCGCACCTTTCGCATGGACGGTTGCCTGGCTGCCGGAGGGATTCGTCGCGACGGGACGCGAGGTGCGCAGCGCCCGCGCCGGGGGGCCAGCGGTCGAGGTCCAGAGCTATACCGACGGGCTGGCGGTGTTCGCGGTCTTCGTCGAGCGTACCGCCGAGCGTCCGCCGCATGCAGGGCAGGCCTCGCGCGGCGCCACGGTGTCCTATGTCGTGCCGCGCGACCAGGAGCACCTGGTTACGGTGGTGGGCGAAATTCCCGTCGAGACTGCGCAGCTGATTGCCAACGGGGTCAATTTTCCGGACGCAACGCCATGATGATCGAGCGTGCACGCGTCGTTGCGGTCGAGGCCGACGCCTGCTGGGTGGAGACCATCGCCAGGCCGGGTTGCGGCGCCTGCGCTTCGGGCCAGGGCTGCGGCGGCGGCGTGATCGGCAGGCTGCTCGGTGAGCGACGCCATCATCTGCGCCTCGTGCTGCCGGCGGGACTGAGTCCGGCGGTCGACGACGAGGTGGAGATCGGCGTGCGCGAGCACAGCGTGTTGCGCGCCTCCGTGTTTGCGTACCTGCTGCCGCTGGCCGGTATCGTGGCCGGGGCCGTGACGGGCGAGCGCCTTGCGCCGCCGGGATCCGCCGAGGCGTGGTCGATGGCAGCCGCCGCGGCAGGGTTCCTGCTCGCCGTGGCCGCCGCGCGCGCGTTGTCGCGCCGACCGCGTGCGGGTGTCCTCGAGCCCGAGTTGCTCAGGGTGTTTCCCGCGGCGCGCTCCCTCGCTTGATCACTTGTTGTCATTTCCCTGTCTGGAGAGCCTATGAAGCGCAACTGGATGTCGGTTTGGTGTGGACTCGCGTTGATGCTGGCGCTGGCCGGCAAGTCGTGGTCGGCGGCATTGCCGGACTTCACCACGATCGTCGAAAAGAACTCGGGAGCGGTCGTCAAGATAATGAGCACGCAGAAGTCTCCGGAGGTGGAAGGCTTGCCGCCCGACATCGATCCGCGCGCGCTCGAGCAGATGCCGGAGATCTTCCGTCACCTGTTCCAGTACCGCGGCCAGCCGCAGCGCGAGCGCCAGTCCATGGGCTCGGGCTTCCTGGTCTCGGCTGACGGCTACATCCTGACCAATCACCACGTGGTCGACGGGGCGGACGCCGTGACGGTGCGCCTGGCGGACCGCCGCGAGTTCGAGGCCAGGATCGTCGGCAGCGACAAGCGCTCCGATATCGCCCTGCTCAAGGTCGAGGCGAGGGATCTGCCGGTAGTGAGCTTCGGCAATACCGACGAACTCGCGGTGGGCGAGTGGGTGGTGGCGATCGGCTCGCCCTTTGGCCTCGACTACTCGGTCACCGCGGGCATCGTCAGCGCGCGCGGTCGCAGCCTGCCCAGCGACGGGGAAACCGGCAACTACGTGCCGTTCATCCAGACCGACGTGGCGATCAATCCCGGCAACTCCGGAGGACCGCTGTTCAATCTCGATGGCGAGGTGGTCGGCATCAATTCGCAGATCTACACGCGCAGCGGCGGCTCGATCGGGCTTTCCTTCGCTATCCCCATTTCCGTGGCCATCGACGTCATGGAGCAGTTGAAGGCCTCGGGGCACGTGGTGCGCGGCTGGCTGGGCGTGGGCATCCAGGACGTGGACCGTGCCCTGG
>DAORUQ010000006.1:0-18438 GCA_035433265.1 Pseudomonadales bacterium
GGCGCCGTCCGAGGAGGGACAGCTTTCGAGGAATCGCACGGGCTCCCACAGCATCGGCGACTGCTGCACCATCGCCAGATCGATGTTCGGTATCTGCAGGTGCGCGTAGGGGTTCCTGCAGGCGTTCAGCCGGTCCTTGACCGCCACCATGCAGCCGATGTAATCGGGCGCGCCGTATTTCTCCTTGTACTGGCGCATGTAGGGCGCGAAGAAGCCGCCGGCGCCGGCATTCACGTGCGGAACGAAGGGCATGCGCGGCGACAGCGCCCAGGTCGCGTTCGATTCCGACTGCTTCTCGAAGGTCACGGTGAGCACGCGGTTGTACACGCCGCTCTGCACGTAGTTCGCGGCAAGGATCGCGGTGGATCCACCGACGCTGCCCGCGGTATGCACGCGGATGACCGGCTTGCCGTTGCCGCCCAGCGCATCCGTGAGGTACAGCTCGGGCATCATCACGCCCTCGAACATATCCGGCGCCTTGCCGAGCACCAGCGCGTCGATGTCCTTCCACTCGCAGCCGGCATCGGCCAGCGCGCGCTCCGCGGCCTGGCGCACCAGCCCCGCCATCGAAACGTCCTTGTGCTTGGATTTGTGCTTGGTCTGGCCGACGCCGACCACTGCTGCGAGATTCGCCATGATTCAGGCCTCCAGTACCGCGACCAGGTTCTGCTGCAGGCAAGGCCCCGAGGTGGCATGCGCCACGCCGCGATCGGCCTCGCCGTTGATGATGCGCTCGGCCACGAAGCCGATGCGGTCCAGCCCCGCCGCCATCATCGTGTTGCCGGCCAGCGCGCCGCCCGAGAGGTTCACGGGCACCGCGTCGGCCAGGCCGAGCTCGCGGCGCAGGATGATCTCCTGGTGGCTAAACGGCGCGTGCAGCTCCGCCAGGTCCACCTTGCCGCGCGCCACACCCGCCTTCTCGCCCGCGATCCGCGTCGAGGGCGAGCGCGTGAGGTCGCGCGCACCGAGGATGCCCGTCTCCATGCGATGGTCGATGCCGCGAACCCACGCCGGGCGCTTGCAGTAGCGCGTCGCCACGTCCGCGGAGGCGACGATCATCGCCGAGGCGCCGTCGGTGATCGGCGGGCAGTCGTGACGCCTGAGCGGCGAGACGAAGCCCGGCTCCGCCAGCAGTTCCTCGATGCCGGGATTGCCCTTGAGTTGCGCGTTCGGATTGGCCCGCGCGTTGGCGCGGCTGCGCGCCACGACCTCGGCCATGTCGCGCTCGCTGATGGCGCCGCTGTCGAGCATCGCCCGCGCCTGCAGCGCCGCCAGGCTGATCGCATCGGGCCAAAGCGGCACGTGGTAGTACGGGTCCAGCTGCAGCGCCATCACCGTGCGCAGTTCGCCCGGCGAGGACTTGCCGAAGCCGTAGACCAGGCACAGATCCGCTTCGCCGGTCCAGATCTTGATCAATGCCTCGTAGACGGCCCATGCGGCGTCCATCTCGACGTGCGACTCCTTGATCGGCGGCACCGTCGCGAGCGCGGACAGGCCCTCGACGAATGCGAAGGCGGCGCCCTGCAGGTAGTCGCAGCTGCCCGAGCAGGTGAAGTCGATGTCCTGCTGGCCCACACCAACCTGTTCCATCACCCGGCGCACCACCGGCATGATCAGCTCGCTCTCGTTGGCCGCTCCCGCGTAGCGGTACTGCGGACCCTGTGCATAACCTATGATCGCTGCGTCACGCATGCTTCATGCTCCCTCGGCCGGCTTGAACCAGGCGATGTTCTCGAAGGTGTAGTCCCATTCCTCGCGCGGCCTCCAGACCGCCTGCACGCGCATGCCGACGTGCACCTGCTCGGTCGGGACCTCACTGACCAGGTGCAGGCAGGCCATGTCGGTGCCGTCGAGCAGTATGCTCGCCGCGATGAACGGCGGCTTGATCGGGTTGCCCGGGATCGGGATGTGCACGATGGTGAAGGCCTCGATCACGCCGGTGTCCTTCACCTCCACCTCTTCCTCGGTCGGAATACCGCAGCGCGAGCACGAGCCGCGCGGCGGCACGTACACGCTGGCGCAGCCCGGGCAGCGCTGCCCCATGATGCGCCCCTCGCGGATACTGGCGAGGAAGCGCGCCAGCGCGGCGCCGGCGGTGAATTCGTAGTTCAGGTAGATCGGCACCTCGATGCCGGTCACGGGCTCACGTGCGTCTGTCATCGTGGTTCTCCTCAGGCCGGCTCGAAGCAGGCGATGTCCGTGATCGAGCCGCGCCGCTCGGCGGCCCAGCGCGCCTTGACGCGCATGCCGGTGCGCATCGCCGATTCCTCGCCGGCATCGACCACGTGCAGCATCGGGACCGCGGTGCCGTCGAGCTTCACCAGCGCGAAGGCGAAGGGGCGCTGCAGCACGTGGTGCGAGGTCGGCTGCCTGACCCAGCACCAGGTGGTCACGATGCCCGTGTCGGCAACCGCAACGATGTCCGTCAGCGCTGCGCAGCTCACCGGATCGTATTCGGCCGGCGGCACGATCACGCCGCCGTCGGAGCCGCGCACGCCGGTGATGCGCCCTTCCCGCAACTCGGTGAGGAAGTGCCCGATCACGGGCCCCGTCGAGCGCGTGTAGGTGTACCCAAGCTCGAAGGGCTTGGTGAGGATCTCCGGCTGGCTCGCCATGTATCGCTCTCCTGGAACTACGTTGAAATGGCATGGTGCACGCTTGGGCCAGGGCTGGCTATGGCATCACCGCGCGCATTGCGCTGACAAAATTAATCAGTCGCAACCTTTGTCACGCGCGACGCCGCCCCGGTTTATAGTCCAGCGCATCGTTTCGCAACATTACAAAGGATCCACCTGCGTGAAGGCACTCGTCATCGGCGGCACCGGGCCCACCGGGCATCACATCGTCAACGGCCTGATCGCGCGCGGATACACGGTCGAGATCCTGCATCGCGGCACCCACGAGGTCGAGGAGATTCCGCGCGAAGTCGTGCATCACCACGCCGACCCCTACGACCCGGCCGTGCTGCGCGAGTTCTTCGACGCGCGCCGCTACGCGCTGTGCGTGGCGACCTATGGCCGGCTGCGCGCCATCGCGCAGGAAAGCGCGGGCAAGGTGGAGCGCTTCATCTCGGCCGGCGGCGTGCCCGCCTATCGCGGCTACATGCACCCGCAAGCCTTCGAACCGGCCGGCCTGCCCGTCCCCACCGGCGAGGATGCCGCCAAGGTGCGCGGACCGGAAGACGACGACAAGGGCTGGCGCATCCTGCGCACCGAGGAGACGGTGTTCGAATGCCATCCCGGGGCCACGCACATCCGCTATCCCTACGTGTATGGCCGTCACCAGCCCATTCCGTGCGAATGGCCGATCGTGCGCCGCATCCTCGACGGGCGCGCGTTCATCATCCTGCCCGACGGCGGCCTCACGCTGCATCACATGGGCTACGCGCAAAACGTGGCGCACGGCGTGCTGCTCGCCGTGGACCGGCCGGAGAACGCGCGCGGGCGCATCTACAACTGCGCCGACGACGAGGCGCTCACGCTGCGCCAGCGCACCGAAATCATCGCCGCGGCGCTGGGGCGCGCCATAGAGATCGTGTCGATGCCGTGGGAGCTCGCCGTGCCGGCACGCCCGCTGGTGATGCAACCACTGACCACTCACCGCGTGCTGGACACCTCGCGCATCCGCGTGGAACTGGGCTACGCCGACCGGGTGCCGGCGCGCGAGGCGCTGGCGATCACGGCGCGCGAACTGGCGGCGACACCGCCGGCGCGCGGCGGCGTCGAGGAAATGGTGCTGCAGGATCCCTTCGACTACAGCGCCGAGGACCGCCTGCGCGCGGCCTGGGAAAGCGCACTGGCGTCAATGCCGGCGATTGCATTCGACACGGAACCCGGTTTCACGATGTCCTACAGCGGCCCCGGCGGGCGGGCACGCTCGAACAACTCCTTCACGTAGGTCCGGATTCATCCGGACAGGCCCCGTGTCTGCGGATTCATCCGGACACGGGTTCGGCACAGGCCGGACCCGCCAATCATTCACATCGGCCGCACGATCATCCCCACCCACGGCTCGAGCCACGACATCAGCGGCTGCGCGAGCGCAAGCACGCCGAAGATCGCGAACATCAGCGCCGCCACACGGTGCATGTACGCCCGCGGCACCCGCGAGAGCAGCGTGCTGCCCACCGCCACCCCGAGCAGCGACACGCTCCACAGCGCCAGCGTGGCGCCGGTGAACACCGACCAGGCGTCACCGGTGCTGGCGACCAGCGCGATCAACGCCAGTTGTGTCTTGTCACCGAGTTCGGCCACGAAGATCAGCGCAAAGCTGCTGAGCACCACCCCGCCGCCGCCGCGGCGCTCCGCGGCCTCCTCCTCGGGCTCGCCGGCATCGCGCCACGACTTCCAGGCGAAGAACAGGAACATCGCGCCGGCGACCAGCAGCACCGCCGAGCGTGGCACGTAGCGAAACAGCACTTCGCCGACCGCAACCGCGAGCAGGTTCAGCACCAGGAATGCCGCGCAGACGCCGATCGCGACCGGCAGCGCGCGATAGCGATGCGCCAGCGTCATCGTCATCAGCTGGGTCTTGTCGCCCATCTCGGCAAGGAACAGCAGGGCGAAGGAGGAGAGGACGACGGTGAGGCTCATCGGATCGGGATCCATCTGCGGTTGACGCGGCGGCATGGTAGCGCAGCGCCGCCGGTGCCGCACTCGAAGCTGCATGATGGCGAGGGTTTCGGGCGTCGCGCGCCTCTTGCACCAGGAGGGCGATCCGCCCGGACCAGCCGGCACCGATAGGCAGCACAGTTCGCGCGGCATGCACCGCAGCGTTCGAACCGGGGCATTTCAGGTGATTTTTCACACACTTGGAGCTGAACTTTGCATCGAAAGGACGCAAGCTGCGGCACCACAATGACGGTCAGCGTCATGTGCGCTACGCTCGGCTGAGCAATGCAGTCGGCCTCATCTTTCCAAAGGAGAACAACGGGGATGAACAACGTGAACCATCGCAGGAAAGCGCTTTTCGTGGGCATCATGGGCGCCAGCGCCCTGCTGCTCGCAGAAGGCACCATGGCCCAGGACGACGTCACCAACCTCGGTATCGAGGAAATGGTCGTCACCGCGCAGAAGCGCGAGGAGAACGTGCAGGCGGTGCCGATCTCGATCTCCACGCTCAGTGCGAACGATATCGAGCGCCGGGGCGTGCAGAGCGCCGCCGACCTGATGAGCACCGTACCGAACATGGCAGGCTTCCAGTCGCCCGGCGCACGCGGCAACGCCTCGATCGCGATGCGCGGTGTCACCAGCGGCAGTCCGGCCAACCTGTCGATCGACTCCTCGATCGGAATTTACATCGACGGCTTTTTCCTCGGCAAGCCGCTCAGCGCGGGCATGGACGTGGCTGAACTCGAGCGCATCGAGGTGTTGCGCGGCCCGCAAGGCACGCTGTATGGCCGCAATTCCACTGGCGGTGCGGTCAATTTCATCACGCGCAAGCCTTCGGGCGAATTCGGCGGTAAGGTCAGCGGTACCGTGGGCAGCGACAGCCTTTGGGGCATCAAGGCTGCGGTAGACACCCCGACGCTCGGCACCGACGGCGAGGGCGCCGGCACACTCAAGGGGCAGTTCTCGGCGCAGACCCGCCAGCGTGACGGCCTGTACGATTCCCGCTCCGGGGCAGGCGTCGATCAGGAGTTCGACGACCTCGACCGCGACGCCTATCGCGTGGCGCTGCGCTGGGAACCGAACGACGCGGTGACCTTCGACTACGCTTGGGACAAGAGCAAGCTTGACGAGGTGAACACGGTTTATTCCCCGGTCGGCCTCACGCCTTACGCCATCCCGACGGCCACCAATCCGGGTGACCGCATCACGCGGCTCAATGGTTATATCGCCCAGGGTCAGGCCGGTCTCGCGGGCAGTGGCATTCTGGCTGGCCCGGCATCCAGCGACCCCACCTTCTCGCGCTGGCTGAACTCGACAATCGCCATGCGCGACGCGATGCTCGGCATCAACAGCGACGGGGAGCGTCCGAGTCGCGGCGCAGTGGACGCGGCCTCGGAGGCGACCAACGAGAGCGAAGGACACAGCCTGACCGTGGGGTGGAACTTTGAGGAACTCGGATTCCTCGGTGACGTCGAGTTCAAGTCGATGACCGGCTGGCGCGATGCGGAAGCGCGCAATCTCGGTGACCTCGACGGCTTCGACAACACGGTTGCGCCCGGCGGCTCCGGCGCCCTGAACGAAGTCAGCGCCGCGGCGATGTACAACTACTACGCCTTTGGCAGCATTCTGGGCGGCAACGCCTCCACGGCCAAGCTGTGGAGCCTGATCGACACCTTCGGCGGTGGCTTCTTCGTGCAGGACGCGCAGTTCGACTACGAACAGTTCTCGCAGGAACTGCAGATGGTGGGCAGCACCGAGCGTCTGCAGTACGCGGTGGGGCTCTACTACTTCGAGGACAACGGCAGCTTCGACAACTATCGCAAGGCGGCCATCCCGTTCGGCGGTATCCTGACCTCGGCATACGACAACGAGACCGAGGCCTCGGCCTTCTATTCCCAATTCACCTACACCCCGCCGGTACTCGACGACAAGCTCGCGCTGACCGTCGGCTACCGTTACACGGAGGAAGACAAGGGTATCCGCTACCGCTACCTGACAGACGTGAATCCCGCCACCGGCTTGGGCCTGCGCCTGCCTAGCGGCGCGATCAACACCGCATACACCGGCGAGTTGTACCAGGCCTCGACCTACGGCGACCAGTTCGACGCTACATTCAGCAACGACTCGGGCAACGTCACAGTGGCCTACCAGCTGACTGAAGACACCAACATGTTCCTGCGCTGGGCGACGGGCTATCGCAGCGGCGGCTTCAACGGCGAGCTCTACAACAACCCGTTCGAGGAGGAGACTATCGAGCAGGTCGAGTTGGGCGTGAAATCGGACGTCGTGCCCGGCCTGTTGCGAATCAACGCCTCGGTGTTCCAGTTCACCTATGAAGATCTGCAGACCAGCGAGATCCGGCTGATCAACAACTCGCCGACTTCCTACTACGGCAATGCCGGCGAAGCCGATCGCTGGGGTTCGGAAATCGAAGCGCAACTCTCGCCGACCGACAACCTGATGATCGCCCTGAGTTGGACCCACATGAGCGGCAACTTCGAGAAGTACCCGCCGGTGTGCGGCACCGGTACCTTCTCGGGTGAATGCCTGCCGACCAGCGATTTCGCCGAGCGCGGCTACTCGCCCGACAACTCGGCCTCGCTGGTTGCCGACTGGGTGTTTGTGCGCACCGACTGGGCTGATTTCATGGCCCACGTCGGGGCGTTCTGGCAGGACGAGATGGGTACCGCAGCTCTGTGGGCCGGCACCTATGCACCGAACCCGACGGCAACCGCGAACGCGCGTCCGTACCTGTACGACCATGTCACGATGGACGATCGCGTGGTGGTCAACGCCCGCGTCGGTATCGAGAACGTGGAGTTGTCGCGCGGTACGCTGCGCGCCGCCTTGTGGTCCAACAACCTGCTGGACGAGGATTACCCGGCCACCGGTATCAACTTCGGCTCCCTCGGCATGGTCACCGAAGCGTATGGTGAGCCGCGCACCTTCGGCCTGGACGTGACCTTCGAGTTCTGATTCCGGTCGGCTACGAAACGACTTTCAAGGGCCCCTCGGGGCCCTTTTTCTTGTCCGGCTGTTTCTGCAGACCATCCGTCGCAGGCATCGAGTGCGGCGGACGCTCAGGGCGGCTGGCCCCGCTCGCCACCGCGCGCCAGGGCCGCCTGCCCGACGCGGAGCGCACCGCCGCCTGCCTGCCGTGGCAGGCAGGTACGGTCGCGAAAACCACGTGGCGTGGTGCCCGTCCAGGCGCGGAACGAGCGGATGAAGGAACTCGTCTCGGTGAATCCCAACCGCTCGCCGATGTCCGCGACGCTCAGCTCGCTCGCCTGCAGCAGGCGGATGGCCGCATCGCGGCGGCAGTCGTCCTTGAGTCGCTGGTAGCTGGTCTGCTCGCTCATCAGGCGACGGCGCAGGCTGGAGGACGACATGCCGAGGCGCTCGGCGATCTCCTCGAAGCTGGGCAGGCCGTCGGCGAACTTGTTGCCGAGCAAGGAGCGGATCGCCGCACTGGTGCTCGCGGGCGCGTGGTCCATCTGCATGAGCTGATAGGGGCCGGTGCGCAGCATGTCCTCGAGCGAGGCAGCGTCGTGCACCAGCTTGCAGTCGAGAAAATGCGCGGGGAACTCGAGGAAGGAATTGCCCTCGACGGCGCGCACCGGGCAGCGGAATATGCCGGCAAGTTTGCTGGCGTATCCCTCGGGCAGCGCGCTCACGCCCACGCCGACCTGTTCCGGCTCCAGCGCGCGACCGATCAACCAGCCGCAGAAGGCATGCCACACCGTGAGGCCGGAGCCGCGCCCCAGCACCAGCGGCCAGATCGTGCCGTGGAGAGCGCGCGGAATGAAGCGATTCTGGCTGTCGAGCAGACGATGCTGGTACACCAGCCGAGCCAGATCACCGTGGCGCTCCAGCGTCATGCGGTCGCCCTTGAGCTGCGGCGATATCAGGCTCTCGAACTCGCTCGCCCGCGCGAGCGCCTCGCCGAGCGTACGGCAGGTGATCACGCAACAGGCCATGAGCCGGAAGGCCTTGCCGCCCATCCCCGCGGCCCAGGGCAGCGCCAGATCATGGGACTGCAGGCGAACCACGGATTCCGTATACAGCAGGCCGTAGTAGAGGCTCGGCAGCACATCGCTGGGCGCGGCGCACTGCAGCGTGCGGGCGTCGATGCCGACGGCCGCAGCCAGCGCGGCGCCGTCGAGCCCCTGCTCGTCGAGATAGGCGAGCAGCCGCCGGAACTTGCTCACCGGCACGCCCGTCGCGTCCAACTGCTGTGCTCTCTTCGCCGCCGCCAATTCTCTCCCCCGTCCGTGAACCAATATGCGAGAGCAATTGAACGCCAAGGGGCTTGTTTTCACAAGCAAGTCCACTAGGCTAGGCCGTTTGGACCGACCGGCGCCCCGCGCCCCTGCTCGGTTTCCTCGCCCACACGACCACAGGAGTCCCTCCGGATGAACAGCAAGACCCTGCCGACCCGCGCGCGCCGCCTGACGCCCGACATGGACTTCTTCGATGGCGCTGACGTCGTCGTGGTGGGACTGGGCTCGGCCGGCGCCAGCGCCGCGATCGAGGCCGCGGAACAGGGCGCCACGGTGCTCGTGCTCGAAGCGGCCAGCGCCGGCGGCGGCACCACCGCGATGGCCGGCGGACTGATCTACATGGGCGGCGGCACGCCCACGCAGAAGGCCTGCGGCATCGAGGACACCACCGAGGACATGTACGAGTACCTGCTGATGGCCAGCGGTCCCAATGCCGATCCCGCGCGCGTGCGGCTCTATGCCGACGGCAGCCTCGCGCACTACGACTGGCTGCTCGCGCAGGGCATGGAGTACAAGCCCGAGTATTACGCCAGAAAACACACCAACACGCCGGGAGACGAGGGCCTGATCTACACCGGCAACGAGACCTGCAACGAGTTCCGTGCCCGCGCCGCGCCCGCCCCGCGCGGCCACAAGGGCAAGGCCCAGGGCGAGGACGGCGGCCGGATGCTGATGGAGAAGCTGATCGCCTCGGCCACCGCGAAGGGCGTGCGTATCCGCTGCGATGCGCGCGCGCTGACCGCGATCGTCGACGAGGCCGGCGCCGTCGCGGGCGTGGTCGCGCGCATCGACGGCGAAGAGCGCAACATCCGCGCGAGGCGCGGTGTGGTGCTCTGCGCCGGCGGCTTCATCATGAACAACGAGATGGTGCAGCGCCACGCGCCGCACCTGCTGCACGAGACCGTGCTCAACGGCAATCCCAATGACAACGGCATGGGTATCCGCATCGGCATGGGGGCCGGCGGCGCGGTGATGAACATGAACGAGGGATTCGTCTGCCTGCCGTTCTATCCGCCCGCAGACCTCGTCGAGGCCATCATGATCAACAGCAAGGGCCAGCGCTTCATCAACGAGGACTGCTACCACGGGCGCATGGGCGAGGCGATCCTGAGGAACTATCCCGAGAAGCATTACCTCGTGATCGACAGCCGGCTGTTCCACACCATGGAACGCCCGCCGCTCGGCGGCTTCAAGGTGGTCGCCACCGGTGACACCGTCGAGGAGCTCGAAGCCGAGCTCGCGCTACCCGCCGGCACGCTTGCCTTCACGGTCGACTTCTTCAACCGCCACGCCCGCAACGGCGAGGATCCCTTGTTCCGCAAGCACGCCGACTACCTGGTGCCGCTGGACAACCCGCCCTACGCCGCCTGCGACGTGACGCCCGGGTCAGGCGCGTTCTACCCGGTATTCACGCTGGGCGGACTGCACGCGCGGCCGACGGGCGAGGTACTGACCGAGGACAACGTCGTGGTGCCAGGGCTGTTCACCGCGGGGCGCAACTGCTGCGGCCTGCCGCGCTCGGGCGCCACCTACAGCAGCGGGATGTCGATCGGGGACGCGACCTTCTTCGGGCGCCTGGCGGGACGCAGCGCGGCCGCGGCGCCCGCTCGCCCGCACTGACCCATAGCGCATGGTCGAGCTCAGCCTCGTCAGCGTCTCGCTGCTGGTCGTCACCGGTTTCATCGCCGGCGTGATCAACACGCTCGCCGGCGGCGGCTCGAACCTGACGATACCCGCGCTGATGGTGATGGGCTTGCCCGCCGACGTCGCCAACGCGACCAACCGCGTCGGGGTCTTGCTGCAGTCGGTGGCGGGCGTGCACGGTTTTCACCGCCACGGCAAGCTCGATTCGCACGACACGGTGCCGGTGCTGATCCCGAACCTGCTCGGCGGCCTGCTCGGGGCGGTGTTCGCCGCCGCGATCCCGGTGAGCTTCCTGAAGCCGCTGCTGCTGGGCACCATGATCGGGATGTCGCTGCTGATACTGCTGCGTCCCGCCGTGATCGCCCCGCCGCCCGGCACGCCGCCGCTGTCGGTGCGCGAGCGACCGGCCGCGTGGGCCGCGCTGTTCCTCGCCGGGGTCTACGGCGGATTCGTGCAGGCCGGTGTGGGCTTCGTGCTGATCGCCGCGCTCGCCGGCACGCTGCGCTACGACCTGGTGCGCACCAATGCGTTGAAGATGCTGTGCACCGGTGCGTTCACGCTGATCGCGCTCGTGGTCTTCATCGTCGACGACCTGGTGCTGTGGCTGCCGGGTCTTGTCCTCGGCGTCAGCACGATGTTCGGTGCCGCGCTCGGCGTGCGCATGGCGCTGAAGGTGCGGCAGGAAACGCTGAAATGGTTCCTTTTCCTGATGACGGTCTGTGCCAGCGCGGCGGCGCTGTGGCATTGAGACCTGATCCGTGCTGGTTCGCGGTTTCGATCGAAACTGCTCCCGGACGATGAACCACCAACGGTAGGCGCGCCGAGCGCCGGGCCTGTGCCGCGAGCGGACATGTGGATGACGAAATCGCCGGGAGCGATTTCGTCAACACGCGTAGCCGCCGCACAGGGATGTGCCAGGCGGCGGCCGCGCGCGGCACAGGCCCGGCGCTCGGCGCGCCGGCCCGGATCCCTACCCCCGTGAGTTCATTGGCAACTTGCCCCGATCACGACAACCCCGCCACCGGCACCAGCGCGCCGTGGATCGCGCGCGCGGCATCGCTGCCGAGGAAGCAGATCACGTTGCCCAAATCCTGCGGGCTGACCCACAGCGAGGGATCGGCGTCGGGCATGTCGGCGCGGTTGCGCGGCGTGTCGATCATGCTCGGCAGCACCGCGTTCACGTTGACGCCGTGATGCTTGAGCTCGGCCGAGAGGCTCTCGGTCAGGCGCATCACCACGCTCTTGGCGGCACAGTAGGCGCTCATGTGACCCTGGCCCTTCAGCGCGCCGAGCGCCCCCACGTTCACGATCGCCCCGCGTCCGCGGGCGACCATGCCGGGCACCGCTGCGCGCACGGCGTTCTGCATCGTGGCCACGTTGATCTGGTACATCTGCGCCCACTCGCCGTCGGTGACTTCCCAGGTGCGCGGCCCCATCGCGAAACCGCCGGCGAGGTTGAACAACCCGTCCACCGGACCGATCTGTCCGAAGCACGCGGCAGTCGCGCCGGCATCGCCGAGATCGACGCACAGGCGCAGCGAGCCGTCGGCCGGCGCGTCGGCGGGAAATGCGAGGTCCAGCAGCACCGTGTCGGCGCCGAGCGCGCGGGCGCATTCGCTGACTCCGCGCCCCAGCGCGCCGGCGGCGCCGGTGATCACGATGCGTTTGCCCTTCAGAGTCATGAGATTCTCTCCGGTGGAACCGAGAAACGTGTTTGTTCCGCGCGAATCGCGAGCACGCGAATCGTCACACCTTCCGCGCGGCGCCCGCCCAGTACGTCGTGCGCAGCGCCTTCTTGTCGGGCTTGCCGATGGGCGTGAGCGGGATCGCGCTCACGAAGTCCAGCGACTTCGGCGCCTGCACCGAGCCCTTGGCGTCCTTGACCCGCGCCACCAGCTCCTCGCGCAGCGCATCGCCCTGCTCCACGCCCGGCTTCAGCACCACCAGCGCCTTCACGGCCTCGCCCCAGCGCTCGTCCGGCACGCCGATCACCGCGACCTGCGCCACCGCCGGGTGCGCCGAGATCACGTCCTCGACCTCGCGCGGGAACACGTTGAAACCGCCGGTGACCACCATGTCCTTCTTGCGGTCGATGATGTAGAGGAAACCCTCGCTGTCGAAGCGGGCAATATCACCCGTGTGCAGCCAGCCGCCGGCGAAGGCCTCGGCGGTCTGCTCGGGCAGGTTGTGGTAGCCCTTCATGACCAGCGGGGCGCGCACGCAGAGCTCCCCGGGCTGCCCGGGGGCAACGGGATTGTTGTCGTCGTCGAGCAGCGCCAGGTGCACCCACGGCGCCGGGCGCCCGCAGGAGGCGAGACGCTCCGGTTTCGACAGGTCGTGCTCGGCCTTCTTCATGTTCGCCAGCGCCATGGGCGCCTCGGACTGGCCGAAATACTGGTAGAAGACGTGGCCCCACTTCTCGATGCCTTCGCGCAGCCGCGCCGGGCTCATCGCCGAGGCGCCGTAGAAGATCGTCTCCAGGCTCGACAGATCCGCGGTCGCCGCGCGCGGCGAATCGAGCAGGGTGTAGATCATCACCGGCACCAGCATGGTCGCGGTGATGCGGTGCTGCTCGACCATGTCGAAGAAGAGATCCGGCGTGAAGCCGCGCGGCACGTAGAACGCGCCGCCGCGCTGCAGCACCGGGATGAAGAAGGCCGCCGCCGCGTGCGAGAGCGGCGTGCACATCAGCATGCGCAGTTCCTCGGGGAACTCCCACTCGGCCATCTGCAGCATCGTCAGGTAGGCGCCGCCACGGGCGGTCGACATCACGCCCTTGGGCTTGCCGGTGGTGCCGCCGGTGTAGTTGATCGAGCTCACGTCGTCGGGGCGGATGTCGGGCGCCAGGAGCGGCGCGGCGCTGAATTGCGCGGCGAGCGCAAGGTAGTCCACGCCGACCGTGCTGGGACCGAAAGCCAGCAGGTTCTTCAACCCGGGCAGGCGTGCCTTGAGCTCGGCGGCGCGCTGATCGAAGGCGGACGGATCGTAGACCAGCGTCTCGATCCCCGCGTCCTCCAGCACGTAGGCGTGATCGTCGAGCGATCCCAGCGGATGCAGCGGCGTGCCGCAGCAGCCCGTGACCTGCATCGCGGCCAGGTTGGTCAGCACCTCGGGGCGGTTGCCGGAGAGGATCGCCACCCGCGATCCAACGCCGAGGCCCATCGCCTTCAGCGCCTGGTGCATGCGGCTGGCGGTCGCGCGCACCTCGGCATAACTCAGCACGGCATCGCCGATGAACAGGCAAGGCCGCTCGTCGTAGCGGTTCAGCCCGTCGATCAGCATGTGCACCATCAGCGGGGGTTCGTGGATGCGGTCGTGGTTCATCATGCAATTCCTTGGTGGCACAGCCGCGAATCATAGCGTCCCGCGTCGCCGCGTACATGACGATCGTGCAAGGGAACCGGGGCCGGGGAAGGTTTCAGCGGTCGTCGCGATAGCGACGCTCTGCGAGCAAGGCGGCGGACACGCTCGCGGGCATGGCACTAGCCGCGGGCATGGCCCGCTCCTACTTCAATACGTCGCGGCTGATCAGCTCCTTCATGATCTCGGAGGTGCCGCCGTAGATGCGCTGCACGCGCGAATCGGCATAGAAGCGCGAGATCGGGTATTCGCGCATGTAACCGTAGCCGCCGAAGAGCTGCAGGCAGCCATCGACGACCTGGTCCTCCAGTTCCGTGCAGCTCAGCTTGGCGACGCTGGCGGTCGCCGAGTCGAGCTCGTGGCGCATCAGGCTGGCGATGCAGCTGTCGAGGAAACGCTCGTGCACCGTGATCGCGGCGGCCATCTCGGCCAGACGATAACGCGTGTTCTGCTGCGCGGCGAGCGGCTGGCCGAAGGCGTGGCGCTCCTTGACGTAGGCGACCGTGATGTCGAGCGCACCGCGCGCGTGTGCGACCGCGCCGATCGAGAGCCCCAGCCGCTCGCGCGGCAGTTCGTTCATCAGCACCGCGAAGCCGCGGTTCAGTCCGCCCAGCAGCGCCTGCGGACCGACGCGCACATCGCTGTAGAAGAGTTCCGAGGTGTCCGCGGCGTGCAGCCCGAGCTTTTCCAGGTTTCGCCCGCGCGCGAAACCCGGCGCGTCGGCATCGACCAGCAGCAGCGATATCCCCTTCGAGCCCGGCGCCGAGAGATCGGTCTTCGCCGCGGTGATCACGAGATCCGCGTGCTGGCCGTTGGTGATGAAAGTCTTGGCGCCGTTGATCTTCCAGCCCTCGCCATCGGGCTGCGCGCTGGCGCGGATCGATTGCAGGTCCGATCCCGCCCCGGGTTCGGTCATCGCGATGGCGCCCACGCAATCGCCGCAGACCATCTTCGGGAGGTAGCGCTGCTTCTGCTCCTCGGTGCCGGCATTGAGCACGTAGTGCGCGCAGATGTCGCTGTGCACCGTGATGTTGCAGGCGAGCGCGAGGAAGCCCGCGCGCGCGATCTCCTGCTGCACCACCACCGAGAAGCGGAAATCGGCACCGACGCCACCGTACTCCAGCGGGATGTCGGTGCCGAGCATGCCGGCAGCACCGAGTTCGCGCCAGGTTTCGCGCGGGATGATGCCGGCGCTCTCCCATTCCTCGTAAAACGGCGCCACGCGCTCCTTCACGAAGCGGCGCACGCTGTCGCGAAACAGGGCCAGCTCCGTATCCTGTTCGCTCGCGCTCATCGTGAATCCTCCGCCGGGAAAGGGCGCGAGCTTAGCATCAGCGCCCCGGTGCGGGCCAGCCGGGCATTCATCGCAACACCTGTCGTCACTGCCTCCGCCGCGGCGCTGGCGGCAAATGCCGCCGACGCACTAAACGCGACGATTCCCCGCCGCAGCACGCAGTAAAGTCCTGGTAATTCCCAGCAGCCGCACGCGTGGCGTAGACTCCGCGCGCGCCCGCCGGGCGGGTACTGTCCACGATCACGAATTGCCAGGGTGAATGCATGAATGTACCGGTAGACAAGAGCAGCCCCTCGCGCCCGCGCCGCCTCGCCGACGTCGGGCGCTGGGACATGGAAACCGATGTCGCGATCATCGGCTTCGGCGGCTCCGGAGCCGCGGCGGCCATCGAGGCCAGCGACCAGGGCGCGGCGGTGACGATCTTCGACCTCGCCAGCGCCAGCGGCGGCTCGACCGCTCTGTCCAGCGCCGAGATCTACATGGGCGGCAACGGCGGCACGCGCGTGCAGCGCGCCTGCGGGCTGGAGGACTCGACCGAGGACATGTACCAGTACCTGATGGCCGCCAACGGTCCGCTGGCCGATCCGGACAAGGTGCGCGCCTACTGCGAGGGGAGCCTCGATCATTTCAACTGGCTGGTCGGCCTCGGCGTGCCGTACAAGGACACGCTTTACAACCAGCGCGCCATCATGGCGCTCACCGATGACTGCCTGCTCTATACCGGCAGCGAGAAGGCATGGCCTTACAACCGGGTCGCCAAGCCCTGCCCGCGCGGCCACAACCTGCAGGTCGAGGGCGACAACGGCGGCCCGCTGTTCATGAAGATCATGACGGAGAACGTCGAGAAACGCGGCGTGAAGGTCGTCTTTGAAGCGCGCGCGCTGACGTTGATCGTTGACGACGAGCGCCGCGTGCACGGCGTGGTGGTGCGCATCGACCAGCAGGAACGCTGCGTGCGCGCCCGGCGCGGCGTGATCCTCTGCGCCGGCGGCTTCGCGATGAACCAGGAGATGCTGCGCAAGTACTCGCCGCTGCTGCTCGCGGCCAGCGAGCCGATAGGCAACCCGGGCGACACGGGATCGGGCATCCAGATGGGCATGGCGGTCGGTGCGGCCGCGATCAACATGCACGAGGGCTTCGTGAGCCTGCCGTATTACCCGCCGTCGTCGCTGACCTGGGGCATCCTGGTCAACGCCCAGGGCCAGCGCTTCGTGAACGAGGACTGCTACCACGGGCGCGTGGGCTACTACTGCCTGCAGCAGCCGGACCGGCGCGTGTACCTGATCGCGAACGTCGAGGATTTCGGCGACTACGAGAAGACCAGCTATCTCGGCGCCAAGTTCGTGGCGACCGCGGAGGAATCCGTGGCGGAGCTCGAGAGCGAGCTGCAACTGCCCGAGGGCACGCTGCAGAACACGATCGAGGTGTTCAACCGCAATGCGGCCGAGGGCGTGGATCCCCTGTTCCACAAGACCGCGGAGTGGCTGAAGCCCCTGGAACTGCCGCTGGCCGCGCTCGATTGCACGCCGGGCCACGGTGCCTTCTACCCCTTCTTCACGCTGGGTGGCCTGGATACCCTGCCGAGCGGCGAGGTACTCACCGCCGAGCGCACCGTGATCCAGGGCCTGTACGCGGCCGGGCGCACCGCATGCGGCGTGCCGCGCACCGCAAGCGGCTACGCCAGTGGCATCTCGGTGGGCGATGCGACCTTCTCCGGCCGCATGGCCGGACGCGCCGCGGCGATGGCGGGCGCGCACGACTGAGGCAGCGCTCGGGGCGGCGCGACAGGCCGCCCCGAGCGCCCGGCGTCATTGCTCGAACTTCAGCACGGTCTTCCACCACAGCCGCGGCGCGAGCGCGTGCCACAGGTCGAGCAGCTTGGCCTCGCCGGGATAGATGGCCTTCCTGCCCTTCTCGAGCCCCTGCTCGATCTGCTCCACGATCTTGGCCGGGTCCCCCAGGCGCCCGGACTTCTTCGCCTCGCGCAGCGCCTTGGCCGGATCGGTGTCCAGCGACTGCTGGATCAATGGCGTGTTAACCGCCGGCGGCATCACCACCGCGATACGCAGCGCCGTGTGCCCCAGTTCATTGGCCAGCGTCTCGCCGAACACGTTCACGGCGGCCTTGGAGGCCGCATAGGCGCCGAGCTTTGGCGTCAGCGCAGTCGCGGACACGGATCCGAACAGGATCACGTCGCCGCGATTGCGCGCAACCATGCCCGGCACCACAGCGCGGATCATGTGCAGCGTGCCGAAGTAATTCACCTCCATCAGCCGCCGCGCCACCTCCAGGGTCGTGTCGATAGCCGCGTGACTCGGCATGATGCCGGCGGCATGGGTCAGGCGGTCGATCGGCCCGAGTTCGCGCTCGACGTCCGCGACGCGCGCCTGCACCTCCTCCCAGTCGGCCACGTTGCAGCGCCACGCGCGGATGTTCGGCGATTGTGCCGCGGTTTCCGCGAGCGCGGCCTCGTTCATGTCGAAAATCGCGACCTGTGCGCCGGCCGCCGCGAGTCGCAGCGCCGAGACCTTGCCCATGCCGCTGGCGCCGCCGGTGACCAGTGCTACCTTGCCGTGGAAAGCCATCGGGATTCTCCTGTGAGTGGCCAAGCAAAGCGTCGAGTGTAGCGAGTCACACGACAAGGCCGCGCCGCGGCCAGATGACGATTTGTTTAGGCCACGTCCGATCGGGGCCACGGCGAACGCCCACGGGCACTAGAATGTCGGCCTGTCGTCCCCGGGTGCTTTCCCCTGTATGCAGCGCATCGGCGTCCTCTTCGTGTGCCTGGGCAATATCTGCCGATCGCCCTCGGCCCAGGCCGTGCTGGAGGATCGGCTCGAGCGGCGCGGGCTCGCGGCGCACTTTCGCGTCGATTCCTGCGGCACGGCCGCATTCAACGTCGGCAAGGCGCCGGATCCGCGCGCGATCGCCGCGGCCGAGCGCCGCGGCTACCGCATCGCGCACCAGCGCGCGCGTCAGGTCGAGGACGCGGATTTCGCGCGCTTTCAGCACATCGTGGCGATGGACCGCGCCAACCTGCGCACGCTGCAGGGCTGGGCCGGGCCGGACTTCGCCGGCGAGATCCACCTGCTGCTGCACTTCGCGCCCGGCGCCACCACCGAGGTGGCGGACCCGTACTACGGCTCGCCCGAAGCCTTCGACGCGGCCCTGGACGCCATCGAGCGAGGCGTCGATGGCCTGCTGCTGGCGCTCTGCGCGCGCCACGGCACCGAACTCGCCGCCGCGGCGC
>DAORUQ010000006.1:18538-40290 GCA_035433265.1 Pseudomonadales bacterium
CCGCCGCGGCGCCGCGAACGGCGCGAGTGATCGGAGCTGTCGCATTCGCTATAATCCTGCCCCCGCTGCGCCGCGCAGCACATGAAACAGGCAGGTTGGTGTCGCCGATGACGGACAGGACTCTCGAAGATCTCAATGTGGAAACCATCGAGGAGCTGATCACTCCCGATCAGCTCAAGGCGGAGATGCCGCTCACGCCCGCGGTCAGCGAGACGGTGCGCTCGGCGCGCGGGATCGTGCGCGACATCCTCGACCGCCAGGACCACCGGCTGTTCCTGGTCGTGGGCCCGTGCTCCATCCACGACACCGGCGCCGCCATGGAGTACGCGCACCGGTTGCGCCGCCTGGCCGAGGAGGTACAGGACACGCTGTACCTGGTCATGCGCGTCTATTTCGAGAAACCGCGCACCACGACCGGCTGGAAGGGGCTGGTCAATGATCCGCACCTGAACGACTCTTTCCGCATCGAGGAAGGATTGCACATCGCGCGCAAGCTGCTGATCGACATCACCGGCATCGGCCTGCCGACGGCGACCGAGGCGCTCGATCCGATCTCGCCGCAGTACCTGCAGGACCTGATCGCGTGGTCCGCCATCGGTGCGCGCACCACGGAATCGCAGACACACCGCGAGCTGGCGAGCGGCCTGTCGTGCGCGGTCGGCTTCAAGAACGGCACCGACGGCGGGCTCACGGTCGCGGTCAACGCGCTGAAATCGGTGAACAGTCCGCACCGTTTCCTGGGCATCAACATCGAGGGCAAGGTCGCGGTGATCCACACCCGCGGCAACCGTCACGCCCACGTGGTGCTGCGCGGTGGGACGAATGGCCCGAACTACGACTCGGTTCATGTGGCGGTGTGCGAGCGCGAGCTCGAAAAAGCCGGCATCGCGCCGAACATTGTCGTGGACTGCAGCCACGCGAATTCGAACAAGGACCACGCGCTGCAGGCACTGGTGCTCGACAATGTCGCCAACCAGATCCTCGAGGGCAACCGCTCGATCGTGGGCGCGATGCTCGAGAGCAACCTGGAAGCGGGCAACCAGCCGATTCCCTCGGACCTGGCAAAGCTGCGCTACGGCGTGTCGGTCACGGACGCGTGCATGGACTGGAACAGCACCGAGCAGGCCATCCGCTCGATGCACGAAAAGCTGCGCCGCATCCTGCCGCAGCGCTCTGGCGCCATCGGCAGCTGATGCCGGCGCCGCCGCGCGCGACGGGCTGCCCGACGGGCAGCGCCCGTCGCGTCGGTGCCGGAAAATTGCCCTCCCTCAGAACAGTCCCTCGATCTCCCCGCTCCCGTTCAGGCGGATGCCCTCGGCCGCCGGACGCCGCGGCAGTCCCGGCATCGTCATGATGTCGCCGCAGAGCACCACCGCGAACTCGGCGCCGTTGGCGAGCACCACGTCGCGCACCGACACCGCGTGGTCCGTCGGCGCGCCGAGCAGCCCCGGATCGGTGGAAAAGCTGTACTGGGTCTTCGCGATGCAGACCGGGAAGCGGCCGGCGATGGCGTCGTACTGCCGGAACCTGTCCAGCACCTTCTGGTCCGCGACCACTTTCCCCGCGCCGTAGATCGTGCGCGCGACACAGCACACCTTGTCCCACAGCGGCATGTCGTCGTCGTAGAGCGTGCGGAACTGCGAGAGCCCCGAATCGGCGAGCCGCTGCACCGCACGCGCCAGCGCCTCGGCGCCGGCACCGCCGCCGTCGCGGAAATGCGTGGACTCGACGGCCTCGCAGCCCAGGCGCGCGGCCTGCTCCTTCAGCAGCGCGATCTCGGCATCGGTGTCGGCATCGAAGCGGTTGATGGCGATCACGACCGGCACACCGAACAGCCCGATGTTGCGCACATGGCGCGCGAGGTTGGCGCAACCCGCGCGCAGCGCCTCGAGATTCTCGCGCCCCAGTTCGCTCTTGCGCTGGCCACCGTGCATCTTGAGCGCCCGGACCGTGGCGACCAGCACCGCGGCATCCGGATGCAGGCCACCCGTGCGCGCCGCGACGTCGAAGAATTTTTCCGCGCCCAGGTCGGCGCCGAAACCCGCTTCGGTGACCACGTAGTCGGCGAGCTTCAGTGCGCTGCGCGTGGCGATCAGCGAATTGCAGCCGTGCGCGATGTTGCCGAAAGGACCGCCATGGATCAGCACCGGGTTGTTCTCGAGGGTCTGCACCAGGTTCGGCTGCATCGCGTCGCGCAGCAGCACCGTCATCGCGCCCGCGGCGTTCACCTCGCGCGCGTACACCGGCGAGAGGTCTCGGCGATAGCCGATGATGATGTTGCCGAGGCGGCGCTCGAGATCCGCCAGGTCGCGCGCGAGGCAGAAGATCGCCATCACCTCGGAGGCCGGCGTGATGTCGTAGCCCGCCTCGCGCACCAGCCCGTTCGCCGCGCCGCCCAGCCCGACGCAGATATCGCGCAAGCTGCGGTCGTTCATGTCCACGGTGCGCCGCCAGCTCACGCGGCGCGGGTCGATCCTCAGATCGTTGGACCAGTACAGGTGATTGTCGACCATCGCGGCGAGCAGGTTGTGCGCCGCTGTGATGGCGTGGAAATCGCCGGTGAAATGCAGGTTGATGTCCTCCATCGGAACGACCTGCGCAAAACCGCCGCCGGCCGCCCCGCCCTTCATGCCGAAGCAGGGACCGAGGCTGGGTTCGCGCAGCGCGAGCAGCGTGTTGCAGCCGATGCGGTTCATGCCGTCGGCGAGACCGACCGCCACCGTGGTCTTGCCCTCGCCGGCCGGCGTCGGCGAGACCGCGGTGACGAGGACCAGCTTGCCATCGGGGCGCCCGTCGAGCGCCTCGAGGAATGCGCGATCGATCTTGGCCTTGCTGCGGCCATAGGGGATGAGGGCATCCGCGGGGATGCCGGCACGAGCAGCGATTGCGTCGATCGGCAGCATCGTCGCGGCACGCGCGATCGCGATGTCCGGCGGCAAGGGTTGCACCATCTCCTACCCCCAAAAAAAGGAGCGGCGCCCTGGGGCGCCGCGCATTGCAGGACCGACGATCAGAACTTGTAGCGGACCGACATCACGACCAGCTGCGAGCTGTAGTCCGGCCGGGCCCAGGCAAAGGCAAGATACCTCGCGCTCGCCTGCGCCGGATCCGCCGGTGTCGCAGGACCCACGACCTGATCGCTCCAGCCCCAGTCCTCCGCATCCCGGGTCTCGTAGATGTAGCGCCCGGACACGTCGATCCTCTCGTTCCAGCGGTACACGCCCGAAAGGCTGAAGCGCAACAGCTCGTCCTGACTGTCCGGCGTGTCGCCGAACAAGGGCAGCGCCGTACCCGCCGGGTAGGTGCTGCCGAGGAACTCGCTCGCGTAGCTCGAATCCGCCTCCAGGTACGCCACGTCGGCCGACAGGCTGAACCGGTCCTCCACAACCGCCCAATCCATGCCGAGACCGAATGCATCCACATCGTCCTCGGTATCGAGCCCCCAGTCGATGTAGGGGGTCGGGCCGCCCTGGTTCATCTGTCGCCCGATCTGCTCGAACTCGTAGCTCTCGCGGCTGGCGTACGCGGAGAGCGCCACGGCATCGCTCGGGCTCCAGCTGAAGCCGACGTTCCAGATCTCGCTGTCGCGCTTTTCGAGTCCGAAGGTGTCGTTGTCGTAGTCGTCGCGCACCACATCGTACCGGGCATAGACGGACGCCGCGGCGCCCAGCGCGTAGTTGGCCTCGATCTCGTAGACCTCCTGGTCGCGGTCGAGCAGGAAGACCGGCGTACCCCGGCGCGGGATCCCGCCGGGGGAGATGACTTCCCCGGTTTCGTCGCTCAGATCCGCCTCGATGACGTTGTACTCGCCGCGCAGCTTGATCGTCAGCGCCTCGATGGTCGCGATGCTGAGTTGTGCCCAGACCTTGTCCTCGGTGGTCGAATCCGTGAACGAGGCCGGCGAGTAGAGCCTGGCGACGGAGTCGTACTCCAGTTCGTCGGTATCGCGATCCGCTTCCTCGTATTCGTAGCCGCCGCGCAGCTTCACGCGCCCGCCGAAGCGATAGCCCGCCTCCGCGCCGAGGGTCTGGGTCTGCTTGTCGTAGACCTTGGACGTGAAGCCCGGCGCGCTGCTGTTGTAGGTGTAGCTCAGCTCGTTGACCGGCAGCGGATCGTGCCTGGCGTCGCGGTCCTTGTAGGCGTACTGCACGCGATAGTCGAAACGCGAAAACGGCCGCCCCGCCAGGCTCAGCTTGACGTTGGCCCGCTCCACCTCCCCGTCGAGGTTGGAGAACGGGAACACCGGGTTCACCGACGGGTAATAGTTGGTGTCCAGCACCACCGGGAGGAAGTCCTCGTCCTGCTCGCCGCGGCTCCAGTCCGCGAACCAGCTGAGTCGCGTCATCAGGCCCATGCTGTAGCCACCGTCCATGCCGAGGCGCAGGTAGCGGTTGTCCGGATCCGAGGCGACCTGCTCGATGCCCAGCGGCCTGAACGTGCCACTGGCGTTGTTGGGCACGAAGGATCCGGGGACTATCGCGTTCTGGAAGGCGATCGCATCGTTGCCATTCTCGAACTCCGACAGGTACAGCTCGAAGCCGTGCTGCAGGCAGCGGTCGGCATAGTCGATGCGCGCCCGCATCTGCTGGTGCTCGGTGTCGAGCTCCTCCGGCACCAGTGCCGTTCCGCTGAAGCCCTGGTTGCCGCCGAAGACGTCTTCGCCGGACTTTTCCTGGCTCTCGAAGCCCAGGCTCACGGTCCAGGCGTCACCGATGTTCTTGAAGCCCTCGAGTCCGAAGATCTGGCGCTCGTGGCGGATGTCCTGCGTCGAAAAATTCGCGGCATCGTAGCTGCCGGGGGGCGCGGCGGGTATCGGAAACGACGTTGTGAACTTGTAGGTCGGCGGCAGCAACATGGTGTCCGACGCGCCCCCGTAGACCGTGCCGGCCTCGCCATACTCGGTCTTCTCGATGCGATCGCCGTACAGCGAGATCCCGAAGTCGTTCTGGACCCCGTAGCTGGCCTCCAGGGCGCGCCCGTTGCCGACTCCCGCGGAGACCTCCCATGCGCGCGCGGTGGCGTCGTCGCCACCGCTCAGGCGCAGTGCGCCCACCGGAAAGCCGCCCTCGTCCTGGAAGGCATCCGTGAGCCCCGAGGTGTACTCGCCGAACTTGCCGTTGCCGTCATCGGTGTAGCCGCCGCCGAGCTCGATGAAGTTCTCGTAGACCACCCTGGGCTTCGCGGCGCTCGTATCCTCGAAGCCATACTCGTCCTGCGCCTGTGCGGCGCCCGCCATGGCGAGGCCGGCACCGACAATCGCGATCCACAGTGTCTTGCGCCTGGTGTTCATGTCTTGACTCCCCTGTTGGATACGCTTGCCCGGATCAGCGACGGAAGGTCACGCCGGAGGGGTGGTTGCTTCCATGCACGTTCGTATGGCAGTTCGTGCAGCCCCGGCCGATCGCCCGGTTGCTCGAGGCGACATTCGCGTTCGCGTAGACCGTGCCGGGGTGACGCGTGTCGTTGTGGCACTGCTGGCACAGGAACGGCGGCCGCGCCGTGAGCAGCTGGTCATTCACGGAACCGTGCGGGTTATGGCACTCGGAGCAGTCGTCCTGCACGGGTTCGTGTTCGAACAGGAAGGGGCCGCGCTTCTCGGCGTGACACTTGTAGCAGGTCTCGTTGGTAGTCGCCTCGACCAGCATGTGCTCACCCTTGGCGCCATGCGGATTGTGGCAATCGGTGCAGGCCACCTTGCCCTCGCGGATCGGGTGACGCGAGAACTTGTTCATGTTCGCCTTCTGATCCTGGTGACAGTCCACGCAGACCTCGGTCTGCGTCACACGATTCAGGACCTTGTCGTTACGCGAGTGCACGTCGTGGCAGTCGCTGCAGGCAACATCCGCGCGGCTGTGTTCGCTGGTCAGGAAGTGCTTCTGCGCGGTCTTGCCGTGGCAATTCATGCAGACCTCGGCGCGCTCGGCGGCGTCTTCCTCGCTGTGCCCCTCGAGGGTCTGCGCGACGCGGAACTTCTTTTCCTGCCTGGCGTGTTCGCCTCCGGGACCGTGACAGGACTCGCAGCCCTTCGTCGCCGCGGGCGTGCGCGGATCCGCGGCCATCCCGTGGGGACCGCTCATGATGGCCGTCGCATGCTCGTCGTCGTGGCACTCGGTGCAGACCTTGACGCCCTCGCTGTAGGTGGTCGATGGCGGCAGCGCCGCGCGATCCTCAGCCGCTGCAGCGCCGCCCGCCTGGCACGCCAGAGAAACAACGATCACGCCGAACAGCCTTGTCAGCCTCAGATTGCGCATATCCCGGACTCCCCTTTCTTGTTCGCTGCAATTGCATCCGGACCGTGCGTGCGGCCGGCGACCCGGGCCCGCGCACGAGCCGTTCGCGCTACTGACTCGCCGCCACGATATCGGCACTTCCCGAACCGATCGACAGTGACCTTGCCAGGCTGACCAGGTGTTCACGCCCTTCGCTGCCGGGATCGTGCAGTGCGATACCCAGGTGATAGACCTTGCCGGCCTCGAGCGCGATCTGGCCGCTGCCTGCGGCCTGGAGCGGGCGCTGGATTTCGGCGACCCAGCGCCCGTTCTCGATGCGCATCGACGCGGCCCCGACGAGCTCACCCATATGCAGCTTGTCGAGCACATGGCCACGCTCACCCGTGCCCGAGGCTTCGATTTCCAGCACGTCGAGGAACTCGCCCGCCGCCAGGGCCACATCGAGCTCCGCCTGCGGGCGGACGCTGTCGCCCCCGCCGGTGGCCGTGTTCCTGCTGCGCGAGCGGGGAAGGTATTTGCCGAGTCTCTGGCCGCTGTCGCTGGCCATCCCGGGAGCGTCGTCATGGCATGCGGCCCAGCAACCGGCCTGTGCGGTGGATTTCAGCGCTTCATTGCCCAGCATGATCGCGACCGATGGCGCCTTGCCATCCACGGCCGGACCCGACATCTGCAGGTGCAGGCTGTCGCCCTGCACTGCCGCCCTGAGCTGCACGGTGACTGCATTGCGGCCCGCAAAACCAGTGAGCTGCGCCTGCGAGGCGCCCATCTCGGCTTCCTCGTCGCGGTGGCAGTCGTGGCAAGTCTCACCGGCGCGGAACTTCGTAGCGCCCTTGTGCGAGGACGCCGTGAGCACTTTTTCCCACGACATCTGTCCCGGGTAGAACAGGGAAACTTCGGCGGCAGCCGTCTTGCCCCAGTCGACGGCCCATGAGGCCGCCGGCAGGACCATGGCGCATACGAACGCGCAGGCGATCAGGCGGCGGGAACGCGGAACTATGGGGCGGGGCGACTGATGCGGCACGACCTCTTCTCCTTTTTTGTGTTCGCTATGCAACAGCATTGAAACTGTAGGACATTACGCACTCATGTCATTGACCAGGATCATCCCGCGCTCAGAAGTCGAAGCTCTGCTCCTGCTCGGCCGTGGCTGGCGCCAGCGCTGCGTGGCCGGCCTCTTCATGGCAGTCCACGCAGGTCTTGGCACCCGAGCCGAGCCTCGCGTGCTCGCGCCTCGCCTTGGGACTCTGCGCCTCTAGATCCATGCGCGCCACGTCATGACAGGAGCGGCAGGTGGCCGAATCGCTGGCGCGAAAACGCGCCAGCTCCCTAGCCTTCATGGCCGGCTGGTGCGCCAGGTATTTCTCGTCGGTGTCGATCACGCCACGCAAATGCCCCCAGACCTCGCGCGCCGCCTCGATCTTGCGGGTCATCTTGGGTACGAATTCGTGCTGCACGTGGCAATCGGAGCAGCCGGCGACCACGCCGTGCGGATTCGTGTAATGGACCGTGAGTTGGTGCTGTTTATAGGGAATGCCATGGTTGTGGCAACCGAGACAGAACTCGTCGGTGCTCGTCGCCTCCAGCGTGGTATTGAAAGCAACGACCCCGATTATCCCCAGCAGCGCGCCCGCGGCAAGCAATACCAGCGTCCGGCCGCGGCCGCGACCGCGCCTGGATCCGGGCTCCCTGAATATGCTCACTGCCGCCCCCTGTCGCTGAAGAAAATCCCGGCAGGCACCGATCCCTGTCACCGCAGCGAACAACAGCCGTCAGGGCAGGGTCAAGGCCATTCCTCAGGCAAGGATAGCCGATGCGGCGACAAATAGGCGCGAAACGCCCTCCGGGCACGCGCCGGCCCGGCAAGCGCGGGACGAGGAAAGGCGATCAGGTGAAATAGGCGTTGGTGCGGACCGAGTGATCCGTGACATCACGCACACCCTTCAGGTCGCTCAGTTGCTCGAGCAGGGTTTTTTCGACACCGTGCTTCAGGGTGGCATCGACCATGCCGCAGCCCTGGCAACCGCCACCGAACTGCAGCACCGCGACACCGTCCTCGAGCAATTCCACCAGCCGCACTTCGCCGCCGTGGGCGGCCAACTGCGGGTTCACCTCGTTATAAAGGATGTAGTTGATACGATCTTCCAGCGAGCTGTCGGCGTCGACCTTGGCCACCTTGGCGTTGGGAGCCTTGATCGTGAGTTGCCCGCCCATCCGGTCCGCGGCGTAATCGACCAGCGCATCCGCCAGGAACGGCAGGCTGCGCGCCTCGAACCATGCCGCAAAGCCGTTGAACTCGCGCCGCTCGTCATCGCTCTTGATGTCGGCGTCGCGGCAATACGCGATGCACGTCTCCGCCCGCGGGGTGCCGGGGTCGTTGATGAATACGCGTATCCCCCTCACCTCCGGATCCTGCTTGGCGAGCAATCCGACGAGGTATTCCTGGGCCGACTCGGTGATCGTGATCATGCCATCGCCATCCGTGAAATGCTGACAGAAATATATTACTGATTTACTCGGGTATTGGCGATACTCACGTGCAGGATTACTGATTCTCAGCCTGCCGCTGCCCCCCCTTTGTTACCATTTCCTTTCTACGCTCCGCGGGCAGCCTAGGCACGCGGCCATTTCCGGACCGAACCGAGACCCCAATGCAAACCGACCAGACTCTCCAGCAGGCCATCGCCGAACGCATCCTCGTGCTCGATGGCGCCATGGGCACGATGATCCAGGGCTATGGTCTGCAGGAAGCCGACTTCCGCGGCACGCGCTTTGCCGGCCACCCGGTACCGCTGCGTGGCAACAACGACCTCCTGGCGCTGACGCGCCCGGACGTGATCCGGGAAATCCACGCGGCCTACCTCGCGGCCGGTGCCGATATCATCGAGACCAACACCTTCAATTCGACCGCCGTGTCGCAGGCCGACTACGAACTGCAGCACATCGTGCGCGAACTGAACGAGGCCGGTGCGCGCGTCGCGCGCCTCGCCGCCGACGAGTTCACCGCCCGCGAGCCGAACAAGCCGCGCTTCGTCGCCGGCGTGCTCGGGCCGACCAGCCGCACCGCCTCGCTGTCGCCCGATGTGAACGATCCGGGCTTTCGCAACATCACGTTCGATGGTCTCGCCGCGGATTACCGGGTTGCCATCGAGGGGCTGATCGCCGGCGGCGCGGACCTGCTGCTGATCGAGACGGTGTTCGACACCCTGAACGCCAAGGCCGCGATCTTCGCCTGCGAGCAGTTCTTCGAGGAGCACGGCCGCCGCTGGCCGGTCATGATCTCGGGCACGATCACGGATGCCAGCGGGCGCACGCTTTCCGGGCAGACCGCCGAGGCGTTCTGGTACTCGGTAGCGCATGCCCGACCGCTGGCCATCGGCCTCAACTGCGCCCTCGGCGCGGAACAACTGCGCCCCCACGTGCTGGCACTGGCGAAAATCGCCGACACCGCGGTCAGCGCGCACCCGAACGCCGGGCTTCCCGACGAGTTCGGCGGCTACAACCAGGACGCGGCCACGATGGCTGCAATCGTCGGGGAGTTCGCCGACAGCGGACTGCTGAACATCGTGGGCGGCTGCTGCGGCACTACCCCTGCACACATCCGCGCGATCGCCGAGCGCGTCGCGGGCGTGGCGCCACGACGCATCGGGCGCGCACCGGCGGCGTTGCGCCTGGCGGGCCTCGAACCGCTGGTCGTCACCGCCGATTCGCTGTTCGTGAACATCGGCGAGCGCACCAATGTCACCGGCTCGGCCCGCTTTGCACGCCTGATCAGGGACCAGGACTACGACGCCGCGCTGGATGTCGCGCGCCAGCAGGTCGAGGCCGGCGCGCAACTCATCGACGTGAACATGGACGAGGGCATGCTGGATTCGCGCGCCGCGATGGAGCGCTTCCTGAACCTCGTGGCCTCCGAACCCGACATCAGCCGCGTGCCGGTGATGATCGACTCCTCCAAGTGGGACGTGATCGAGTCCGGGCTGCGCGTGGTGCAGGGCAAATCCGTCGTCAACTCGATCAGCCTGAAGGAAGGCGAGCAGGAATTCCTCGCCCACGCGCGCCTCGCGCGCCGCTACGGCGCCGCAGTTGTGGTGATGGCCTTCGACGAACAGGGACAGGCCGACACGCTGGAGCGCAAGATCGCGATCTGTACGCGTTGCTACGAACTGCTGGTGCACGAGGTCGGCTTCGCCCCCGAGGACATCATCTTCGACCCCAACGTGTTCGCCATCGCCACCGGCATCGAGGAGCACGCGAATTACGCCGTGGACTTCATCGAATGCTGCCGCCACATCAAGCAGCACCTGCCGGGAGCGCTGGTTTCGGGCGGCATCAGCAACGTCTCGTTCTCGTTCCGCGGCAACGACCGCGTGCGCGAAGCCATCCACGCGGTGTTCCTGTACCACGCGATCCGCGCCGGCCTCGACATGGGTATCGTCAACGCGGGCCAGCTGGCCATCTACGACGAGATCCCCGCGGAGCTGCGCGAACGCGTCGAGGACGTGGTGCTGAACCGGCGCGCCGATGGCACGGAAAGGCTGTTGGAGATCGCCGCGAAATACGCCGGCGGCGCCGCGATCGCGGCCGTCGAGGACCTGGAATGGCGCGGCTGGCCGGTCGAGCGCCGCCTCGAGCACGCACTGGTCAAGGGCATCAACAGCTGGATCGAGGAAGACACCGAGGCAGCACGCGTGGCGGCCGCACGCCCGCTCGACGTGATCGAAGGCCCCCTGATGGCCGGCATGAACGTGGTCGGCGACCTGTTCGGCGCCGGCAAGATGTTCCTGCCCCAGGTGGTCAAGAGCGCTCGCGTGATGAAGCAGGCGGTGGCCTGCCTGCTGCCCTACATGAACCAGGATCGCGCCGAGGGCGAGCGCACCACCAACGGCACGGTGCTGCTGGCGACGGTCAAGGGCGACGTGCACGACATCGGCAAGAACATCGTCGGCGTGGTGATGCAATGCAACAACTTCGAGGTCATCGACCTCGGCGTGATGGTGTCCTGCGAGCGCATCCTCGCCGCCGCGCGCGAGCACGATGTCGATGTGATCGGCCTGAGCGGACTGATCACGCCCTCGCTGGACGAAATGGTCCACGTGGCGAGCGAAATGCAGCGCCTGGGCTTCGATATCCCGTTGCTGATCGGCGGCGCCACGACTTCGAAGGCGCACACGGCGGTGAAGGTCGAGCCCGCCTACGCCGCGGGCCCCACGGTGTACGTGCCCGACGCCTCGCGCGGGGTCACCGTGGTGTCGCAGCTGCTGAGCGACACCCAGCGCGCGGAATTCATCACCGAGCGGCGCCACGAATACGCCCGGATTCGCGAGCGCAATGCGAATCGCCCTGCGCGCGCGGCACTGCTCTCCTACAGCGACGCCGCCGCCAATGCGCCCGCCCTGGACTGGGCCGCGTACCAGCCACCGCGGCCCGCCTTCACCGGCGTGCGCGTGTTCGACGATTATCCGCTCACGGAACTGATCGACGTCATCGACTGGACGCCGTTCTTCATCTCGTGGGATCTCGCCGGCAAGTATCCGGCAATCCTCGAGGATGCGACGGTGGGAGCGGCGGCGCGCAACCTGTTCGATGATGCGCAGAAGCTGCTGCGCCGGATCATCGACGAGAAGCTGCTGGTCGCGCGCGCAGTGGTAGGCTTCTGGCCCGCGGCACGGCTCGGGAGCGACGATATCGCGGTATACACCGACGAGACGCGCAGCGCCCGCCTGGAGGTACTGCACTGCCTGCGTCAACAGCAGGCGCAGGCCGACGGTCGCCCGAACCTCAGCCTGGCCGATTACGTGGCCCCGGCAGGTGGCCCGCCGGACTGGTTGGGCGCGTTCGCCGTCAGCACGGGCTTCGGGGCCGACGAGCTCGCAGCACGCTTCCAGGCCGAGCACGACGATTACAACAGCATCATGACCAAGGCGCTGGCCGACCGCCTGGCCGAGGCACTGGCGGAGCACATGCACCGGCTGGTGCGGCGCGAGTTGTGGGGGTATGCGCCCACGGAGAGCCTGTCGAACGAGGACCTGATCCGCGAACGCTATCGTGGCATCCGGCCCGCGCCCGGCTATCCAGCCTGCCCCGACCATACCGAAAAGCGCCCCCTGTTCCGCCTGCTGGACGCCGAGCGCAGCACCGGCATCACGCTGACCGAGAACTTCGCGATGCACCCGGCGGCGGCCGTCAGCGGCTGGTACTTCAGCCACCCCGACTCACGCTATTTCGCGGTCGGGAAGATAGGGCGCGACCAGCTCGAGGATGTGGCGGCCCGCAAAGGCATGCCGGTGGACGAAATGGAGCGCTGGCTGCGGCCGAACCTGGCCTAGACCGGCGCGCGCAGGCAGCATTTACAACTGGCCGATGAGGAAACAGATGAGTCAACAGTCACCGGGAAGGGAAAACGGCGGCGGCGACGAGGGCAGGAAGTCAGTGCCTCTGCTCGGCGTGGTCAAGAGCATTGCCGCAGCCGCATTCGGCGTGCAGAGCAGCCGCAACAGGGAAGCCGACTTCACCCACGGCAACTACCGCCACTTCATCGTCGGGGGCATCATCTTCACCGTCATCTTCGTGCTGACGGTCGCCTTCGTGGTGTCGCTGGTACTGAAGAATGCCGGCGCGTCCTGAGCGCGGCGCGCCGGGCGCCGGCCTTACTGCCCGGAGATCCAGAACAGCGCCGTAAACACCGCGATCGCGACCAGCAGTATGGCGCTGATGGCATCGACCTTGCTGTCTGCCTCGCGTTCCTCGGCGGAGATCTCGATGGAATTGTCGGGGTTGGCCATTGGATCAGGGTTTCCTTGAGGGGATGTGGATTCCGAGCGCGCGATTGTGGACGATTGGCCCGCCCCTCTCAAGCCTGCGCGGCATCCTGGCCGACCTCCGCAGGGAATATCACTGATGATTATTTGGTTATAAAAATTGATTTCTTTTATAGCCATAATCGTTCTGCTACTTTGAGCGCCGTTGCCCCGACGTGATTCGTGGCGCTCCCTAGGCGCCAGTGCTGGCGGGCAACCCCACTGGATCACCAAGCCCTCGACCAGGACATCATGTACCGATACGACGATCTGGACCAACGCATGCTGGATGACCGCGTGCGGCAATTCCGCGGGCAGACCGAGCGCTACCTGCGCGGCGAACTGGCTGAGAACGAGTTCCGCCCGCTGCGCCTGCAGAATGGCCTCTACGTGCAGCGCCTCGCGCCGATGCTCCGGGTCGCCATCCCCTACGGCATGCTCGCCAGTCGCCAGCTGCGCAAGCTGGCCCACATTGCCCGCCACTTCGACAAGGGCTACGCGCATTTCAGCACGCGCCAGAACGTGCAGTTCAACTGGCCACGGCTGGAGGAGGTTCCCGACATCCTCGCCGAACTCGCCAGCGTGCAGATGCACGCGATCCAGACCAGCGGCAACTGCATCCGCAACACCACCGCGGACCAGTTCTCGGGCGTGGCGCCGGACGAGGTCGAGGACGCGCGGCCATACTGCGAGCTGATCCGGCAGTGGTCCACCTTCCACCCCGAATTCAGCTTCCTGCCGCGCAAGTTCAAGATCGCGGTCAGCGGCTCGCGCGCCGACCGCGCCGCGGCGCGCGTACACGACATCGGCCTGATCATCGTGCACGATGCCGCCGGCAACACCGGTTTCGAGGTCCTGGTTGGCGGAGGTCTCGGGCGGACCCCGATCATCGGCACGACGATCCGCGAGTTCCTGCCGGTCGCGGACCTGCTGAGCTACCTGGAGGCGATACTGCGCGTCTACAACCAGTATGGCCGGCGCGACAACCTCTACAAGGCGCGCATCAAGATCCTGGTGAAGGCGCTGGGCGCGGAGGAATTCCGCGCGCGCGTCGAACGCGAATGGGAAATCACCCGCCAGCGCATGCCGGCACTCGGCGCCGCGCAAATCGAGCACGCACGCTCGTATTTCACCGCCCCGCCCTACCGCCCGGTCGACGACGCCGCGGCCGAGTCGCTACTCGCCGGACAGCGCGCGGCGAACCGCGCTTTCGACCGCTGGATGAGCCGCAACGTGTCGGGGCACCGCGTGCCCGGCTACGCCATCGTGACACTGTCGCTCAAGCCCACCGGCATCGCCCCGGGCGATGCGACGGACCGGCAGATGGAGCTCATCGCCGATCTTGCGGACAGCTATTCCTTCGGCGAGATCCGCGTCGCCCACGAACAAAACCTGGTGCTCGCCGACGTCGAGAAGGAGAAGCTGCTCGCGCTGTGGGAGGCCGCGCGCGACGCCGGCCTCGCCACGCCCAATATCGGCATGCTGACGGACATCATCTGCTGCCCGGGCGGTGATTACTGCTCGCTGGCCAACGCCAAGTCCATCCCGGTCGCGGAGGCCATCCAGCGTCGCTTCGACGACCTCGACTACCTGCACGACCTCGGGGACATCCACCTCAACATATCGGGCTGCATGAACGCCTGCGGTCACCACCACGTGGGGCAGATCGGCATTCTCGGCGTCGACAAGAAGGGCGAGGAGTTCTACCAGGTCTCGCTCGGCGGCGACGCCGGCACCGAGGCCGCGCTCGGCACGATTCTCGGGCCGTCCTTCGCCCAGGAAGCGATTCCCGCGGTGGTGGCGCAGCTGCTCGACGTATACGTGGCGCGGCGCATCGACGGGGAGACTTTCCTCGAAACCTACCGGCGCATCGGCATCGAGGCATTCAAGGAGGCGGTTTATGGCGCGGCTCATTAAGGACGGCGCGGTGGTCCAGGATGAGTGGACCCGCCTCGGCGCGGACTTCGACACCGACGCGACGCTGCCCGCGGGAAAGCTGATCGTGCCGCTGCATCTCTGGGAGGCGCGCGGCGAGGAACTGCGCGCGCGGAGCGAGCCGCTCGGCATCTGGATCGACAGCAGCCAACACCCGGAAGCAGTGGGTGATGCCCTGGCGTATCTGCAGCTGATTGCGATCAATTTCCCGGTATTCAGCGACGGCCGCGGGTATTCCTACGCCCGCCTGCTGCGGGAGAAGTACGGCTTCAGCGGTGAACTGCGCGCCATGGGCGACGTGCTGCGCGACCAGCTGTTCCTGTTGCGACGCTGCGGCTTCGACAGCTTCGAGATCCGGGCCGACCGCGATGCCGCCGACGCACTCGCGGGCCTCGGCGACTTCGCCCACGTCTACCAGGGCGCCACCGTCGATCCGGGCACCCCGTTGCTGCTGCGCGGAGCGCAGGAAGCGAGGCCGGTCCGCGCCAACGCCTGAGCTATACTGCCCGCGAGTTCACACGCGGGAGAATCGGATGCGCGGGCCCACGGCGGCAGTACAGGGGAGCCGGGGGCCGAGGGGCGGCGCGGGGACGCATTGCGGCCGCGCGCGTCACTGAGCGGGGATCGCGTCCGTGGAGCAGTCGCCCGTCACCTTTTCCTTCTTCCTGATCTTCACCGGTGCCGCCGCCGTGGCCTCGCTGGCCCTCTACACGCGCCAGCCGTTGCTGATCGCCTACATCGTGCTCGGTGCCCTGATCGGCCCCTACGGCCTCGCGCTGATCACCAACCTCACGCTGCTGCAGGACATCGCACACGTCGGGATCATCTTCCTGCTGTTCCTGCTGGGCCTGGACATGCAGCCGCGCGCCCTGCTCACCACGATGCGCAACTCGACGCTGGTGGCACTCGCGAGCGCGCTGTGCTTCGCATTGATCGGTGCGGGCGTCGCGTATGCATTCGGCTTCTCGCGCACCGAGGCGCTGATAACCGGGCTCGCGATGATGTTCTCCAGCACCATCATCGGCATCAAGCTGCTGCCGACCACGGTGCTGCATCATCGCCACACCGGCGAACTGATGGTCGGCCTGCTGCTGTTGCAGGACATGATCGCGATTCTCGTGCTGGTCGCGCTGCTGGGCAGTCGCAGCGGCGACTTCGAGGGCGGCGCCCTGCTGCTCTCTCTGCTCGCACTGCCGCTGCTGATCGCGCTGGCCGTCGTCTTCGTCCGGCTCGTGCTGATGCGGCTCATCCAGCGTTTCGACCGCTTCCACGAGTATATCTTCCTGCTCGCGATCGGCTGGTGCCTGGGACTCGCCGAACTCGCGGCATTGATGAAGCTCTCGCCCGAGATCGGCGCCTTCGTCGCAGGCGTCTCGATCGCCTCGAGCCCGATCAGCCAGTACATCGCCATCAGCCTGAAGCCGCTGCGCGACTTCTTCCTGATCCTGTTCTTCTTCTCGCTCGGCGGCAGCTTCGACCTCGGCGTGCTCGGCAGCATATACGTCGCCGCCATCGTGCTCTCGCTGCTGATGCTGGCGGCCAAGCCGCTGGTGTTCCGCTTCCTGCTCGGAAGGCTCAGCGAAACCCCGGCGCTAGCCTGGGACGTGGGGCTGCGGCTCGGGCAGAACAGCGAGTTCTCGCTGCTGATCGCCTATATGGCGGCGGGTTTCGGCATGATCGGCAAGGAAGCCTCGCACCTGATCCAGGCGACCGCGATCATCACCTTCGTCGCTTCCTCGTACATCGTCGTGCTGAACTGTCCCAACCCGATCGCCATTTCGGACCGCCTGCGGCGCGACTGACCCCGTCTGGCGAGTGCGTGGATTCATGAAATATTAATATCGTTCAGGCTTGATATTTGACCTATGCGGCCGCAATATCCGCCGCCCACCCCGATACCCGCCCCCCTTGCGGAGGACCAGGAAGAAATTGAAAGCCAACGGCAAACCGAACTGGACCCCGGCAGATTCTGCCGAACTTTATGGAATCAGGAGCTGGGGCGCGGGGTACTTCGACCTCGACGACGACGGTTCGGTAACGGTCAGTGTGACGCTGGAAGGCAAGCGCGTCAGCGTCAGCATTCCCGACATCATCGCCGGCATGCAGCAGCGCGGGCTGCAGATGCCGGTGCTGCTGCGTATCGAGAACCTGCTGGACTCCCAGATCACCCTGCTCAACGAGACCTTTGCAAACGCCATAGCCAGCCTGAACTACCGCGGCAGCTACCGCGGTGTGTTCCCGATCAAGGTGAACCAGCAGTGCCAGGTGATCGAGGAGATCGCCCGCTTCGGCGCGGCCTACGGGCACGGCCTCGAATGCGGCAGCAAGGCCGAACTGTTGATCGCGCTGGCGAGTCTCGACCCCGACGCCAGCCATATCGTCTGCAACGGCTACAAGGACGAGGAGTTCATCACGCTCGCTCTGCAGTCGCTGAAGCTCGGCTACCGCTGCATCTTCGTGATCGAGACGCCTGCCGAGCTCCCGGTGATCCTCGAGTGCTCGCGCCGCATCGGCGTGAAGCCGATCCTCGGCCTGCGCGTGAAGCTCGCCTCCAAGGTCGGCGGCTACTGGAACGAGAGCAGCGGTGACCGCAGCCTGTTCGGCCTCACGACCTCGCAGATCGTGGAACTCGTGGACTCGCTGCGCGAGCACGACATGCTCGACTGCCTGCAGCTGCTGCACTACCACCTCGGCTCGCAGATCCCCAATATCCGCGACATCCGCAGCGGCGTGCTCGAGGCCTGCCGCTACTATGTCGACCTGGTCAAGGAAGGCGCCGCACTCGGCTACCTGGATCTCGGCGGCGGCCTGGCCGTCGATTACGACGGCACCCAGACCAACTACGAATACAGCAAGAACTACTCGCTGGACGAGTACTGCTCGGACATCGTCGAGTCGATCATGACCACGCTCGACCCCGAGGGCATCGCGCACCCGGTCATCGTCACCGAATCCGGACGCGCAACGGTGGCCTATTCCTCGGTGCTGCTGTTCAACATCCTCGACGTTACCCGGTTCGAGTCCGGCACGCTGCCACAGCAGATCGACCCGACCGAGCACGAGCTCATCCGCAACCTCGCCGAGGTGCTGACGAGCGTCAGCGGCAAGAACCTGCAGGAGTGCCACAACGACGCGGTGTACTACCGCGACGAGATCCGCGACCTGTTCAAGCGCGGCCAGATCCGCCTGCGCTCGTTGTCGCTGTCGGAGAAGCTGTTCCTGGAGATCGTGCGCAGCATCGTTCGCGAATCGCAGAGCGCCAAGCGCCTGCCGCCCGGACTCGAGGGGCTCGAGGACTCGCTGTCGGACATCTACTACGGCAATTTCTCGGTGTTCCAGTCGCTGCCCGACGTGTGGGCGATCGAGCAGGTGTTCCCGGTCATGCCGGTACATCGCCACATCGAGAAGCCGACACGCCAGGCCATCATCGCCGACATCACCTGCGACTCCGATGGCAAGATCGACCAGTTCATCAGCCCGCGCGGGCTGCAGAAGACGCTGGCGGTACATCCGCTGCGCGAGGGCGAGCCCTACTATTTCGGCGTGTTCCTGGTCGGGGCGTACCAGGAAACGCTGGGCGACCTGCACAACCTGATGGGCGACACCAACGTCGTGAGCGTGCGCATCAACGCCGACGGCAGCTTCGACTTCGTGCGCGAGATGAGTGGCGACAGCATCGCCGACGTGCTGAGCTACGTCGAGTACCAGCCGCAGCAATTGCTGGAGCAGTTCCGCCGCACCGCGGAGCGCGCGGTGCGCAACGGGCGTATAGAGCCGGCGCAACGCCAGCACCTGCTGGAGTCGTTCAACGCGAGCCTGCGCGGTTACACCTACTTCGAAGACTGAGAGGAGAAGCATCCCATGGCCAAGGTAATCATCGTGGGTGCAGGCGGCGTGGGCCAGGTGGTCACGCACAAGTGCGCGCAGGTGCCCGAAGTCTTCTCCGAGATCGTGCTGGCGAGCCGCAACGAGGCCAAGTGTCGCCACATCGCGAGCCAGATCGCGCGCCCGATCGCGACCGCGCAGGTCGATGCGAACAACGTCGCCGAGATGGCCGCGCTGATCCGCCGCGAAAAGCCGGATCTGGTGATCAACGTGGCACTGCCCTACCAGGACCTGCCGATCATGGACGCCTGCCTCGAGACGGGCGTCGACTACCTCGATACCGCCAACTACGAGCCGCCGGACGAGGCCAGGTTCGAGTACAAGTGGCAGTGGGCCTACCAGGAGCGCTTTGCCTCGCGCGGGATCATGGGCCTGCTCGGCAGCGGATTCGATCCGGGCGTGACCAACGTGTTCACGGCGTGGCTGCACAAGCACGAATTCGACGTGATCGACGAGCTCGACATCATCGACTGCAACGCCGGCGAGCACGGGCAGGCCTTCGCGACCAATTTCAACCCGGAGATCAACATCCGCGAGGTCACGGCTCGCGGCAAATACTGGGACCAGGGTGCCTGGCAGGAGACGGATCCGCTTTCCGTCAGCCGCATGTTCGACTTCCCGGAAGGCATCGGACCGAAGAAGATCTACCTGATGTACCACGAGGAGCTCGAATCCCTCGTGAAGCACTTCCCGAAGGTGCGGCGCGCGCGCTTCTGGATGACCTTCTCCGACAACTACCTGAACCACCTGAAGGTGCTGCAGAACGTCGGCATGACGCGCATCGACCCGGTGATCTACAACGGGCAGGAAATCGTCCCGCTGCAGTTCCTGAAAGCGGTGCTCCCCGATCCGTCGAGCCTGGGCCCGCTGACCAAGGGTCGCACCTGCATCGGCTGCCTCGCGAGGGGCACGAAAGACGGCAAGCCGAAGACGGTGTTCGTCTACAACATCTGCGACCACGAGGCCTGCTACCGCGAGGTGCAGTCCCAGGCGATCTCCTACACGACCGGCGTCCCGGCAATGATCGGCGCCAAGATGATGCTGACGGGTCAATGGCGCGGCGCGGGCGTGTTCAACATGGAGCAGTTCGATCCGGATCCCTTCATGGAGGCGCTGAACCAGCACGGCCTGCCGTGGGACGTGATGCGCCTCGACGGCGGCATGGACTGAGCCGCCCCGCATGCGTCATTTCCACCGCTTCGACGCGAGGCGCGTCCCCTCGCCCTGCTTCGTCGTCGACGAGGTCGCGCTGGAGGAGAACCTGCAACTGCTGGCGCACGTGCAGCGCGAGAGCGGCGCGAAGATCCTGCTCGCGCTGAAGGCCTTCTCGATGTTCAGCATGGCGCCGCTGGTGCGGCGCTACCTCGCCGGCACCTGCGCCAGCGGCCTGCACGAAGCGCGGCTCGGACGCGAGGAATTCGGCGGCGAAGTCCACACCTTCTGCGCGGCGTTCACCGAGCCCGACCTGCGGGAGGTGCTCGCGCTGTCGGATCACGTGGTGTTCAACTCCTTCGGGCAGCTCGGGCGCTTCCGCCCGCTGCTGGAGGCGGCGCTCGCCGCGCGCCCCGGCCTGCGGATCGGCATGCGCGTGAACCCCGAGCATTCCGAAGGCGCAGTGCCGCTGTACGATCCCTGCGCGCCCTGCTCGCGCCTCGGCGTGCCGTTGTCGCAAATGCGCGCCGATCAGCTCGAGCTGCTGAGCGGCCTGCATTTCCATACGCTGTGCGAACAGGATCTTCCGCCGCTCGCGCGTACGGTGCAGGCCTTCGAGCAGAAGTTCGGCGAGTTCATCCCGCGCATGAAATGGATCAACTTCGGCGGTGGCCACCACATCACGCGTCCCGGCTACCAGGTCGACGAACTGATCCGGCTGCTGGTCGATTTCCGCGAACGCCACGGGGTGCAGGTCTACCTGGAGCCGGGCGAGGCCATCGCCTACCAGTGCGGCGTGATGGTGAGCGAGGTGCTCGACCTGACCTGGAACCGGATGCCGCAGGCGATCCTCGATACCTCCGCGACCTGCCACATGCCGGACGTCATCGAGATGCCCTACCGCGCGATGATCACGGGTGCCGGCGAGCCCGGCGAGCATCCCCACACCTACCGTCTCGGTGGCCAGACCTGCCTCGCGGGCGACGTGATCGGCGACTACGCCTTTCCCGAGCCACTGTCGCTCGGTCAGCGCCTGGTGTTCGAGGACATGGCCTATTACACGATGGTGAAGACCACCACGTTCAACGGCATCAACCTGCCCTCGATCGCGATCTGGAACTCGCACAGTGACGAAGTGCGCGTGGTGCGCCGCTTCGGCTACGAGGACTTCCGCTCGCGCCTCTCTTAAGACAGCGCGCGCCGATCACGGTACACACCGAGCCTGCGGGGGGCGGTTTGCCCTGCGAGGACCGTCTGTCGCCTGGATGGCGACAGTCGAGCCTACATGGACGTATGCGCTCGCCACATCCCTGTGGCTCGCCCTCCGGGCCGCTTTCGGCGCAAATCGGCAGTCCTGCCGATTTGTCACGGCGAGTCCGAACAGGGCAAACCGCGCACCGCAGGCGTGCTACGTAGTGCTCGGTCCGCGAGTCACGGGAAGGCTTTCCCGCTCACGAAGGATCGCGTTTCGCCAGCAGACAGGCGAAAAAAACCCGGCGCAAGGCCGGGTTTTTCGTTCACCGCGCAGGCGATCAGAGCGCCGCAGCCAACTCCGGCACCGCCTGGAACAGGTCCGCAACCAGCCCGTAGTCGGCCACCTGGAAGATCGGCGCGTCCTCGTCCTTGTTGATCGCCACGATGACCTTCGAGTCCTTCATGCCGGCGAGATGCTGGATCGCGCCGGAGATGCCGACGGCGATGTAGAGTTCCGGGGCAACGACCTTGCCCGTCTGACCGACCTGGTAGTCGTTCG
>DAORUQ010000007.1:0-39133 GCA_035433265.1 Pseudomonadales bacterium
GCGCCAACTCGTCTTTCAGTTCGTCGAGATGCGCTTTCCCCATCAGGGTATCGGCCTCTTTGGCGAACGATGGCGTCTCAACGATGGTTCGCACTCAGGCTGCCTGCGCGCTGTAGTCCATTGGAGTATAGCCGCCTCGGCGAGTTCCGGTCACGCGCCGAAACGAGGCCCCCAGCGCGCGAGAAACGGTCCCGAAACGGTCCTGTTTTTTGGCGGTCTGTGCGCTTGTTAGCGCCCGCTTACCGTCAGGGCCTAGGGAGAATGGAGCTGGCGAGAGGAATTGAACCCCCAACCGGCTGATTACAAATCAGCTGCTCTACCAATTGAGCTACGCCAGCGGCTCGATTCTCTCGTCCCGCCGGACGGCGGGGCGCGAAGTTTAGTCGGAGCCTGTCGCGGGTGCAATGCCGTCTGTAAGGCCGTCTGCAAGGGCGTCACAGCCCACCGGCGCGACGCCGGCCCCGGACGTGGTCGCCGCGACGGCCTCGACGAGCTCCGGCGGCACGGCTGCCCCCGCATCGGGCCCAAGCGCGCCGAGCAGGAAGAATGCCCGGCGAGTGCGCGGCTTCTCGTGAATCGCCACCGGGTAACCGATCCCCTGCATGCGTTCCATCTGTTGCTGCGCGCTCTGCGCATCGCGGAAAACGCCCAGCGACACACCATGCAGCAGCACCGGTTCATCGCGGATCACGAAGCTCTCGACGCCGCGCGCCGTCAGCGCGCTCACCACGGCCCTCGCTTCGTCGTCGGACGGACGCGGGGGCACGTGCACCCAGAAGGTACTGCGATCGGGCGCCTCCCCCTCCTCGACCCGGGCCGCGGGCAACCAGGCAGCTGCGCGCTGGCGCATGCGCTCGCCCGTGGCGCCGTCGCGCAGCGGCCCGATCCGCACGCAATGTTGCTCCGGCGCCGCGACCGCGTCGGTCTCCTGCGCCGCTCCGGCCGCGGCAGGGTCATCCGCCCGCGCGTCGCGATGCTCCCCGGCGGGCGGGGAGGCATCGGGCAATTCCCGCGCGTCCGGCTGGCCAGCCACGCCGGGCGCTGCCGATGGATCCGCTGCAGCGGATCCAGCAGGAACCGATCCGGGCGTTGCGATGGCGTCGCCCGCGGGCGCCAATGCCGCGGTGGCGTCGCCGGCCTCCCCGGGCGCCGCGATGGCCATGCTCTCCGCCGCAACCTCTGGCGCAGGTGAGTATTCACTCGCAAGTTCCAGCCTCACAGCATAAGCAGGCGCTCCCGGGCGGCGCCCGGCGTCCTCGATGCTCTCGCGCGGCGACAACAGGAGCCAGCCCGCGCAGAGCGCGTTGGCGGCCAGGAGCACCAGGAACAGGCGGCGCATCAGGGCAGGGCCAGGCTGAGCCCGTCGAGCACCAGCTGCGGCCGGATGTTCGCGGGGAAGTCGAGGCAGGCAGCGATGGCCGGCGCATCGCCGCCGGTCAGCAGTACCACCGCTCCGGGGCACGCCTGCGCGAAGCGCTCGCGGGCAGCGCGCAGGAAGCCGGCCGCGGCCAGCAGGGTGCCGCCGCCGACGGCCTCGGCCGTGTCGCGCCCCGGCGCCACCCCCGTTGCGGCCGCCGTGGCTTCGAAGCGCACGCGGTCCGTGGCCGCAAGCAGGCTGGCGCGCATCATCGTGAGACCGGGCGCAATGTAGCCACCGCGGTGCTCGCCGCCGGCATCGACCAGGTCGGCCGTGATCGCGCTGCCGCAGTCGAGCACGCAGACCGCGCCGCCGATCTCGGCGAAACCGGCCAGCATCGCGAGCCAGCGATCGACCCCGAGCCGTTGCGGTTCCGCGTAGCCATTGCGCACCCCGGCGGCGACGGCCTGCGAGCGGGCGAACGCCGTTTCCAGCCCCAGCACCTCCTGCACCGCCTCGCGCGTCGCCGCCTCCACCTGCGGCCCGCGCACGCAGCCGGCGCGCACGCGCGCGATCGCCGCGCGCTCCGGCAGCGAACCCAGGGTGGCGGCAAGTTCATCGACGGCGCACGCGCCGGCACGCGCGGGCGCCTCTGCCAGGCGCCACTTGCAGCGCGTATTGCCGATGTCGAGCTCCAGGATCACCCGGTGCGCCTCACGCTTATCTCGCCACCGCTCAGCAGCTGCTCCCCTTCGGAGGTCATGAGCCGCAACGCGCCGGTGGCATCGATGCCATTCGCCATACCCTGCACGCTCGGGCCGCTTCCGCCCGACACCGACACTTCGAGCCCGCGCAGCGCATCGACCCGCTCCCACTCCGTGGCGAAATGACCGAAACCGTGGCGCGCGAAATCGCCCAGGATATCGAGGCAGGACTCCAGCAGCGCCGCCGCCAGCGCGTTGCGCCCGACGCGGGCGCCGCACACCGTCTCGAGATCGGTCCAGGACTGCCCGATTGCCGTGGCGGCGCCGGGCGGCATGCTCACGTTGATGCCGACGCCGATCACCGCGGTGACAGGGCCTGCCAGCTCGCCGTCGATCTCGATCAGTATGCCGCCCAGCTTCGCCGCGCCCGCCACCAGGTCGTTCGGCCACTTGAGCATCACGTCGCGCGCGCCCAAGCGCGTGAGCGCGCGCACCGCGCCCATGCCGATCACCAGGCTCAGGCCCTCCAGCGCCGCCACGCCGCCATCGAAGCGCCAGGCGAAAGAGCAGTAGATGTTGCGCCCGAAGGGACTCACCCAGCTGCGTCCGCGGCGGCCGCGGCCGCTGGTCTGCTGTTCGGCGAATACCACGGCCCCATGGCCGAGCGTGCCGGCCCGCAAGCCTTCCAGCACCAGCGCATTGGTGGAATCCACCACCCGGCGCAACTCGAGCCGCGACAGCTGTTGCCGCACCCGCCCGGGCAGTGCCGCCGCGATGCACTCGCGATCGAGCAGCTCGATGCCGCCGGGCACGCGGTAGCCGCGCCCGCTCACGCGCTCGAGCGCGATGCCGCGCTCGGCGAGCTTGCCCACGCGCTTCCAGATCCCGGCGCGGGAAATGCCCAGCCGGCCTGCCAGCCACTCGCCGGAGCGGAACTCGCCGTCGGCGAGCAGCGCCAGCAACGCGGTTTCCTCGTTGAGGTCTGCCACGGGCAACGGCCGGTGCGGCGCCGGATCGGGCGGATGCCGGCCACTAGTCACGGTAGCGCCGCACCAGGTCCTGGTAGGCGTCGATGCGCCGGTCGCGCAGGAACGGCCAGATGCGCCGCACGTCCTCGCTGCGCCTGGAGTCGAGCTCCGCCAGCAATACCTGCGGCTCGCTGTCGCCGGCGCGCGCGATGAACTCGCCCTGCGGACCGGCAACGAAGCTGTGCCCCCAGAAGCGGATGCCCGGCCCCTGCGCCGAGGGGTCCGGCTCGTGGCCGACGCGGTTGGCGACCAGTACCGGCACGCCGTTGGCGACCGCGTGCGCGCGCTGCACCGTGATCCAGGCCTCGCGCTGGCGAGCCTGCTCCCCGGGCGTGTCGCGCGGGTCCCAGCCGATCGCGGTCGGGTAGAGCAGCAGCTCGGCGCCGGCCAGCGCCATCAGGCGCGCCGCTTCCGGGTACCACTGGTCCCAGCACACCAGCACGCCGAGGCGGCCCACCGAGGTGTCGATCGGCGTGAAGCCGAGATCGCCGGGCGTGAAGTAGAACTTCTCGTAGTACGCCGGATCGTCGGGGATGTGCATCTTGCGGTAGCGCCCGGCGATACTGCCGTCGCGCTCGAACACCACCGCGGTGTTGTGGTACAGGCCCGGCGCGCGGCGCTCGAACAGCGAGGCAACGAGCACGATGCCGAGCTCGCGCGCCAGCGACCCGAGGAATTCGCAGCTCGGGCCCGGGATCGCTTCGGCGCGGTCGAAACACGCCACGTCCTCGACCTGGCAGAAATACGGCCCGGTGTGCAGTTCCTGCAGCAGCACCAGGCGCGCTCCGCCGGCCGCGGCCTCGCGCACCAGCGCGGCCGTGGTCGCGAGATTGGCGTCGCGCCAGTCCACGCAGGCGTGCTGGATGCAGGCAACGAGCAGCCTGGAACTCATGTGCTTCTCCTCACGATGCGCCCTCATGATGCGACCCCGTGGTGCCGCCTCGCGTGGCGGCCTCGAATGGCGCGTGAAAATTATACCGGCGCCAGCGTGCCGGCCGGCAACTGCATCGTGATGCAGTGCAGCGAGCCGTACTGCTGGATCAACGGCAGGCAGTCGATCGCGATGATCTCGCGATCGGGAAAGCAGAACCGCAACTGCGCCAGCGCCCCGGCATCGGCCGGGTCGCGATAGGTCGGCGCCAGCACCGCGCCGTTGATGACCAGGAAATTGGCGTAGGTCGCCGGCAGGCGCCGCCCGTCGCGTCCGTGCTTGGCGCCCGGCCACGGCAGCGGCACCAGGCGGTAGGGCTCGCCGCGCGCGTCGCGCAGCGCGCGCAGTTCGCGCTCCATCGCGTCGAGCTCCGCGAAGTGCGGGTCCGCGCGCTCGCTGCAGCGCACGTAGGCAATGGTGCGTTCGTCGCAAAAGCGCGCCAGCGTGTCGATGTGGCTGTCGGTGTCGTCGCCCTCGAGCGCGCCGTGCTCCAGCCACAGCACCCGTTGCAATCCGAACAGCTCTCCCAGGCGCTGCTCGATCGCCGCGCGCGAAAACGCCGGGTTACGCCCCGGCGACAGCAGGCAGGCCGAGGTGGTCAGCAGGGTGCCGGCGCCATCGGACTCGATGCCGCCGCCCTCCAGCACGAACTCGACCGGCTCGCGCGGCGTGTCACCGAAGGCGCCCTGGCGCGCCAGCTCCGCCGTGATGCGGTCGTCGAGCCCGGCCTCGTACTTGCCGCCCCAGCCGTTGAACACGAAGTCCAGCAGGCGCGGCCGCCCGCCGTCGATGATCGTGATCGGCCCGTGGTCACGCGCCCAGGAATCGTTGGATGGCACCACGCGCAGCGCCACGCGCCCGCGCGGCACGCCGCCTGCCGCCAGCAGGGCCGCCACGTGATCGCGGTGCGCCGCGTCGCGCACGCAGACCAGCACGCGCTCGCGCGCGCTCACCGCATGCGCTATCGCCACGTAGACCGGCTCGACCTGCGCCAGCCACGGCAGCCAGTCGCTGTGCTCGTGCGGCCAGGTGAGCATGATGCCGTCCTGCGGCTCCCATTCCGCCGGAAGCCGCCGCGCGGGGGGCGCTGCTGTCTGCATCGGTCGTTCCTCGAAGAATCTGCGACATCGGGCGGCGCTCGGACCCGCCCCGGACGGGCGCGCAGTCTAATCCATCGCCGCGGACGGTGTCGCCGGCTCAATTCGGCGCGCGTCACTGGCATAATCGGGCGCCGCGCCACCGCGGCAACCCAGGACAGCCGAGACCTTGCCCATCACCCGGAATCAGCGCAACCACCGCCGCCGCGGCGCCCTGGCGCTGCTGTGCGCCGCGGCGTTGCTGTGCGCCCTGGCGCTGCGCCCGGCGGCAGGTCTCGCGGAACCGCTGAAGCTCACGGTGCGCGGGCTGGACAACGCGGCGCAGCAGAACCTGCGCGCGCATCTCGGCGATGTCGATGTCGCACTCGCCGGGCAGGAGGCGCGACTGCAGAGAGTCCTGACGCGCGCGGTGCGCGACGCGCTGCAGCCGCTGGGCTACTACGAGGCGCAGTTCAGCGTTGCGCGCGACGGCGCGCGGCTGGTGATCGACGTCGAGCCCGGCCCGCGGGTGCGGTTTGCCGCGCCCGAGATAGCCGTCGACGAGCCCGCCGCCTCGTTGCCAGCCATCCGCGCGCTGCTGCGCTCGGGCGCGCTGGCCGCGGGCAGGCCGCTCGCCCACGCCGACTACGACCGCTTTCGCGACGAGCTGCTGCGCGGCTGCCTGCGTCTGGGTTTCTTCGACGCGAAGTACCGGCTCTCGGAGCTGCGCATCGACCTGGCGGCGCGCACCGCCACCGCCAGGCTGGACCTCGCCTGCGGCGCGCGCTACGCCTTCGGCACGCTGGAGATTTCGGGCAGCCGGATCGATCACGAGCTGCTCGCATCGCTGGCGCGGTTCCGTGCCGGCGAGCCCTTCGACAACGAGCTCGTGTCGCGCTTCGAGCAGCGCCTGCGCGACACCGGCTTCTTTCGCGAGGTGATCGTGCGCGTGACGCCCGGGGCGGATGCCCGCGCGGACGTGACCGCGCTCACCGAGGACATCGTGACCAGCCGTTACGAGGTGGGCCTGGGCTTCAGCACCGACTCCGCGCTGCGCCTGCGCTTCAACCGCGACTCGCCGCTGCTCAACGACAACGGCCATTCGCTGCGCATCGAGTCCGAGATCACCGAGTCGCGCCAGGCGGTCGAGGCCCTCTACCGCATTCCGCACCGCGATCCGCTCGACGACATCCTCGAGCTCACCGCGGGGATGCAGGACCAGAGCGTGCAGGACACCGACTCCCTCACCGCGACGTTCGGCGTGCGCCACGCGATCAAGGTCTTCGGCGACTGGTCCTTCGGCTACGGCGCCAGCGTGGAGATGGAACGCTACACCATCGGCAGGGCGAGCGAGAAGCGCACCGCCTACCTGATGCCCGCGGCCAGCATCTCGCGCACGCGGATCGATCCCGGCGTGGATCCGCGCAGCGGCAGCGCGTGGTTCAGCGCGATCGACACGAGCGACCGCGCGCTGGGCTCGCCGGCGGATTTCCTGCGCTGGCGCGGCAGCGGCAAGTGGCTCGCCGGCCTGCCCGATGACAACACCACGGTGCTCGCGCGCCTCGAGCTGGGCGCGATCCTCACCGACGGTTTCGAGAACCTGCCGCCGTTGCTGCGCTTCAGCGCCGGGGGCGACAACAGCATCCGCGGCTACGATTTCGAGTCGATCGGGCCACGCGACGACAACGGCAAACTCACCGGCAGCCGCTATCTCGCCGTAGGCAGCATCGAGGTATCGCGGCGCGTGCTGCCGCAATGGCGCGTCGCCGCCTTCGTGGACGGGGGCAGCGCGTTCAACGACTCGAACGCCGCGTTCTACCAGAGCGCCGGGCTGGGGCTGCGCTGGCTGTCGCCGGTGGGCCAGATCCGGGTCGATCTCGCGGTACCGGTGCGCGACGGCGAGAACTCGGGTTTCAAGGTGCACATCAGCATGGGGCCGCCGCTGTGAGCGCGCGCGGCCTCTCGCTGGCGCTGCTGCGCGTGCTGCTGTGGGGCCTCACCGCGGCGCTGGTGCTGGCGCTGGGGCTGGGCGCCACCGCGCGCGGCACGGCGCTGCTGGCGCGCACGCTGTCTCTCGTGGAGCCCCGGCTGGTGATCGCGCACCGCGACGGCAACCTGCTCGAGGCAGGCTTCGAGCGCATCGCCTGGCACGACGCCGCACTCGCGCTCGAGCTGCGCGATGTCGCGTGGACGCTTACGCCGCGCTGCCTGCTCACCGACGTGCTGTGCTTCGAACAGCTCGCGATCGCCACGCTGGACATCGACATCGGCCCCGCCTCGGGCCGATCGAGCCCGCTCGCGCTGGCGCCGGTGATGCTGCCCCTGCAGCTCAGCGTCGCGCACGGCACGCTCGCCACCCTCAACGTGCGCCGCGGCGCCGCGCCGCTGCTGACGCTGCAAGACATCGCGCTCGGCGGCCAGATGCACGGCAGTCGCATCGAGCTGCAACGCCTCGAGGCGCGCATGGGCGAGTTGCGAGCCTCGCTGGCGGGCAGCGTCGAGCTGCACGCGCAACTGCCGCTCGAAGCCACGGGGCGCCTGCGCTGGGGCGCCGCGCATCACGCCGACATCCGCGCCGGCGGGGACCTGGCGCGCCTCGTGTTCAGCGCGCGCAGCGGCGGCCCTTACGCGCTCGATGTCGAGGGCCGCATCGATGCGCTGGCGCGCCCGCTCGCGCTCACGCTGACGGCGCGCAGCCGCGAGACGCTGCTGCTGCGCCCGGAACAGCCCGGTCTTGCCGCGCTGCACGAGGCCACGCTGACGCTAGAGGGCACGCTGGCCGCGCTGCGCGCCACGCTCGCGGCGCGGCTGGAGTCCGAGGCGCTGGGAGCCAACGCAGTCACCGCCGCCGCGACGTGGACGCCCGGGCGCATCGACGTCGAGGCCTTCGCACTGCAAGGCGAGGCGGGGCAGCTGGACGCCAGCGGCCATCTCGACACCGGCGCCGGGCGCCATTGGGTGGTGCAGGCGCGGGCCAAGGAGTTCTGTCCCACCGGCTGGACCCCGGCGCTGCGCTGCGCCCTGAGCGGCACCGCCACGCTGGAGGGCGCATTCGGCACACCGCTCGCGCTCGCCGTCGAGAGCGCACTCGAGGGCACCGTCAACGACCACCCCGCGCGCATTGCCGGGCGCGTGGCGGCGTTGCCGGACGGGCGCTGGCAAGTCGACGGGCTGCGGCTCGCGAGCGGCGCGAACACGCTCGCGCTCGAGGGCAGCGTCGGCGAGCAGATCGCGCTCGAGGCCACGCTCGAGGTCGCCAATCTCGCCGACACCATCGCCACTGCCACCGGCTCGGGCGGCGGCAGCTTGCGCGTGCGCGGCCGCCGCACAGACCCGCAACTCCAGGGCACGCTACGGCTTCGGGACGCGACATGGAACGGTATCGAGGCCGGTTCGCTGGTGCTGGAGGCGGACTGGCGCGGACTCGCGCAGGCGCGCAACAGCGTGCGGCTCGCGCTCGACGGTGCACGCTGGCGCGACTTCGCGGGCGTCGGCCTCGAAGCCTCGCTCACGGGCTCGGGAGCGGCGCACCGCATCGCGCTCGAGGCGCGCGCGGCGGACGCGGCGCTGCGGCTCGATTGCGCGGGCGCCCTCGCCGTGGCGCAGGGCTGGCGCGGCGAATGCCGGCGACTGGATGTCGCGCCGGCCGTCGCGCAAGCACCGTGGCGCGGCGATCGCCCGCTGCGGCTGGCGTGGCAGCGCAAGGACGGCGAAGTGCGCATCGAGCCGTTCTGCCTCCGGCGTGACGCCGCAGCGCTGTGCAGCCGCCGCACCGCGGTCATCGGCGCGGGACGCCTGGCCGGCATCGCGATCGATGGCAGCGACATCCCGTTTGCGTGGCTCCGCCCCTGGCTTCCCGCGGGACTGGAGCTCGGCGGGAACTTCGACCTGCGCGTGGAAGCCGACAAGGGCGTCGAGCGCAACCCGCGCATCGAAGCGCGCGCCAGCACCGGCGCGACGACGCTCACGGTGCTCGCGGCGGGCGAAGCGCTCGACATCCCGCTCGGCGGCGCGAGCGCGTCGCTGCGCACCGCCGGCGCCGGCATCGCGCTCGACTGGCAACTGTTGCTCGGCGGCGACGCGAGATTCACCGGTGAGGCCCTGTTGCAGCAGGACAGCGGCGCGCTGTCGGGCACGATGGCGCTGCGCGGGCTCGACCTCGCGCCGTTCGCGAAGCAGGCGCCGGGCGTGGTCGCGGCGGCGGGCACGCTCGGCGGCGACGTTCGCCTCGGGGGCAGCCTGCGCGAACCGCGCGCCTCCGGCGTGCTGAGCCTGCGCGACGGAATGCTGAGCCACGAGAAGCTGCCGCACCCGATCGAGGACATCGTGCTCGACGTGGAGTTCAGCGGTGCCGAGGCGCGGCTCGCGGGCCGCTTCGGCTCGGTCGCCGGCGCCGGCACCCTCGAGGGCACCGCGCGCTTCGCCGGCGCCGGCGCCGGCTGGAGCGCCGATCTCGGCCTGGAATCCGCCGGCCTGCGGCTCGAGCCGATGCGCGGCAGCACGCTCACGGTGGTGCCGGACCTGCGCGTGCAGCTCGGCCCGCGGCACGCCGGCATCAGCGGGCAACTGTTCATACCGCAAGCCGACATCCGCCTCGACCGGCTCCCGGCCAGCGCCATCAGCGTATCGCCCGACACAGTCATCGTGGGCGAGGAACCGGCGGGCGCGCCGTTCGACTACAGCGCAGACCTGGAGGTGCGCCTCGGCGACAATGTGCGGTTGCGCGGCCGGGGCGTGGACGCACGGCTCGAGGGCCGCATCGAGGTGCTCCGCGACATCGGCGACCGAGAGCTGCGCGGACAAGGTGAGATCGAAATCGCGGACGGTCGCTTCACCGCCTACGGCCAGCGCCTCGAGGTGACCGAGGGCGTGGTGCGCTTTCGCGGCCCGCTCGACCGTCCGCAACTGCGCCTGACCGCGGTGCGCCGCATCGACGACGAGAACATACAGGTCGGCGTGCGCGTACGCGGCGACCTGCGCGATCCCAAGCTCAGCACCTTCTCTCGTCCCGCGATGGAGGAAAGCCGCGCCATGCACTACCTGCTCACCGGACGCCCGCCCTCGGCCGGCGGCAACTCCGACCTGGTCGTGGCGAGCATGCTGATGCAACTCGGCGTGGCCGGCGCGAGCGGCGTCACCAGCAATGTGCTGCGGGGTTTCGGCATCCAGGATTTCCAGCTCGCCACGCGCGAGGTCGAGGGCGGCACCGAGGTGCACCTGAGCGGGTACCTGCGGCCCGACCTCTACCTGCGCTACGGCGTGTCGACCTTCGACAAGGTCAACACCTTCAGGCTGCGCTACCGCCTGCGCCGTTCGGTCTATGTCGAGGCCGTTTCCGGCATCGAGAACGCGGTGGACTTCCTGTATTCTTTCGAGCGCTGAGAGGCGCGCCACGCTGCGCGCGGGCGACAAGGAGCACGCAGGACCATGAGCATCAGCGCCCGTTTCGAGGTGGCCTTTTCGCGCTTCCTCGCGCCCGAGGGCAACGTCGAACAGGAACTGCCCCCCTTCGCGCGCGAGCGCGATGCCGTGCTGCGGCTGTATCGCGCCATGGTGCTGACGCGAAGCTTCGACACGCGCGCGGTCGCGCTGCAGCGTACCGGGCGCCTCGGCACCTACGCCTCCTCGCTCGGGCAGGAGGCGGTGGCCGTCGGTGCGGGCGACGCCATGCAGGCCGGGGACGTGCTGGTGCCCTCGTTTCGCGAGCACGGCGCCCAGTGGCTGCGCGGCGTCACGCTGCCCGAGATACTGCAATTCTGGGGCGGCGACGAGCGCGGCTCCTGCTTCACGGCGCAGCCACGCGATTTCCCGGTCTCGATCACGGTGGGCGCGCACGCGACGCACGCCGTCGGCGTGGCGCACGCGATGCGCTACCGCCGCGAGGCGAACGCCGTGGTCTGCGTGTTCGGCGACGGCGCCACCTCAAAGGGCGATGTCTACGAGGCAATGAACATCGCCGGCGCGTGGCGCTCGCCGGTGGTATTCGTGGTCAACAACAACCAATGGGCCATCTCGATGCCGCGCGCCGCGCAGAGCGCAGCCGCAACGCTGGCGCAGAAGGCCATTGCCGCCGGCATCGGCGGCGAGCAGGTCGATGGCAACGACGTGATCGCGGTGCGCCACGCCGTCGCGGCGGCGCTGCAACGCGCCCGCGCCGGCGGCGGCGCGCACCTCATCGAGTGCCTGTCGTACCGCCTCTGCGATCACACCACGGCCGACGACGCCAGCCGCTACCGCGACGACGCCGAGGTGAGCGCGCACTGGAAGGAGGACCCGCTCGCGCGCCTGCGCACCCACCTGGGCGCGGCGTGGAACTGGTCGCGCGAGGAGGAGGAAGCCTTGCAGCACGAGTGCGCCCGCGCGGTCGAGGAGGCCGCCGCGGCCTGGCTGGCCACGGCGCCGCAGCCGCCACGCGCGATGTTCGATCATCTCCACGCGCGCCTGCCGCTGGCCCTGGAGCCGCAGCTCGCCACGCTGCAGCGCCACGACGGCGGCACCAAAGCGCATGGCTGAGCTCACGCTGGTCGAGGCGGTGAACCGCGCGCTGGCGCGCGCGATGCAGGACGACGCGGCGGTGATCGTGCTCGGCGAGGACGTTGGCCGCGACGGCGGCGTGTTCCGCGCCACCGAGGGCCTGGTCGAACGCTTCGGCGCCGAGCGCGTGCTGGATACGCCTGTCGCCGAGGCCGCGATCGCGGGGATCGCCATCGGCATGGCGGCCCACGGCCTCCGGCCGGTCGCCGAAATCCAGTTCGACGGTTTCATGTACAGCACGCTCGACCAGATGGTGAACCACGCCAGCCGCCTGCGTAACCGCACGCGCGGGCGCCTCTGCTGCCCGATGGTGCTGCGCGCGCCCTTCGGCGGCGGCATCCACGCCCCGGAGCACCACTCCGAGAGCCCCGAGGCGATGTTCGCGCACATTCCCGGGCTGCGCGTCGTGATTCCGTCCTCGCCCGCGCGCGCCTACGGCCTGCTGCTCGCCGCCATCCGCGATCCCGACCCGGTGGTGTTCCTCGAACCCAAGCGCAGCTACCGCGCGCTGCGCGAGGAGGTCGCCGACGACGGCGTCGCGCTGGCGCTCGACACCTGCTTCACGTTGCGCGAAGGCAGCGACCTCACGCTGATCAGCTGGGGCGCGATGCTCGGGGAAACCCTGGCCACCGCCGACGCGCTGGCGGCGCAGGGCCTGGCCGCCGAGGTCATCGACGTCGCCACGCTCAAGCCGCTGGACGCGGACACCATAGCGGCCTCGGTGGCGCGCACCGGTCGCGCGGTGATCGTGCACGAGGCGGCGCTCAGCGGCGGTTTCGGCGCCGAGATCGCCGCGCGGCTGGCCGAGCGCTGCCTGTTCGAACTGCGCGCGCCGGTGCTGCGCGTCGCCGGCTACGACACCGTCATGCCGCTGGCCAAACTGGAACAGCACTACATGCCCTCACGGGAGCGCATCCTCGAGGCCGCGCACGAGGTCATGCGATACCCATGAGCGACACCGAATTCCGGCTCCCCGATCTCGGCGAGGGCCTGCACGACGCCGAGATCGTGCAGTGGCACGTGGCGCCCGGCGATCACGTGGTCGCCGACCAGCCGCTGGTCGCGGTGGAGACCGACAAGGCCGTGGTCGAGATCCCGGCGCCGCACCGCGGACACATCGCCACGCTGGGCGCGGCGCAAGGCGAGCGTATCGCGGTCGGCGCGGTGCTGGTCACATTCATCGCGACGGCGCATGCCGACACCGGCGCGGTGGTCGGCGAGCTGCCGCTCGCGCGGGCCCCGGTGGCCGCGACACCGGCGCGCCCCGCCGGGTCCATCCAGCACCTGCGCGCCTCGCCCGCCGCGCGGCGCCTGGCGCACGAACTGCGCTGCGAGCTCGAGAGCATCACCGGCAGCGGACCCGATGGCGTGATCAGCGTGGCCGATGTGCAGCGCGCGGCCCAGGTCGCGAGCGCTCCCGCCGCTGCCGGCTGGGAAAGCCTGCACGGCGCGCGGCGCGCGATGGCCGAGCGCATGAGCGCGGCGCATCGCGCCGTGGTACCGGCCTCGGTGACGCTGCATGCCCGCATCCGTGCCTGGCACGGCCGCGATCGCCCGCTGCTGCGCCTGATCCGCGCGCTGCTGCACGCCTGCGCCGTGGAGCCCGCGCTGAACTGCTGGTTCGATGCCGGGCGCGAGGCCGTGCTGCGCCACGACACCGTGAACCTCGGCCTCGCGGTAAACACCGCCGAGGGCCTGTTCGTGCCGGTGATCGCCGCGGCCGAGCGCCTGGACGACGCCGCGCTGCTCGCGACGGTGCAGGCGCTGCGCGAAGCCGTGGCCTCGCGCAGCATCGCGCCGGCGCAGCTGCGCGAGGCCACGATCTCGCTGTCGAACTTCGGCACGATCGGCGGCGAGACGGCGCAGATGGTGGTCGCCCCGCCGCAGGTCGCGATACTGGGCGCCGGGCGCATCGCGCCGGGGGTCGTCGCGCGCGACGGCCTGCCCGCGGTGGAGCCGGTGCTGCCGCTCTCGCTCACCTTCGACCACCGCGCCGTCACCGGCGGCGAGGCGGCGCGCTTCCTCGAGGCCGTGCGCGCCCACCTGGAACAGGAGACCTGCGCATGACGCCCGACAGCCCCGTCATCATCGAGCTCGCGATCAACGGCGTGACCCAGCCCGCGCGCAATCCGCACGTGCCGCTCACCGTGGAGGCCATCGCCGCGGATGCACTCGACTGCGTGCGCGCCGGCGCGGCGATCGTGCACAGCCACGCGCCGCTCAGCGATTTCAACCTGCCCGCGGAGCAAGCCGCCGAGGCTTACCTGGCGAGCTACCGCGCGGTGCTGGCGCAGCGGCCCGACGCGCTGCTCTACCCGACCATCGGCGGCGGCGCCACGATGACCGAACGCCTGCGCCACATCGAGATCCTCGCCGCGGCCGGCGCAATCCGCATCGGGCTGCTCGATCCCGGCTGCACGTTGCTCGGCTGGGCCGAGGCCGACGGTTCGCCGAGCCCGCACAGCTTTGCGTACGTGAACACCGTCACCGACATGGAGGCAGCGCTGGAGCAGGGTGCGCGCCTCGGGCTGGGGCTCAGCATCGCGATCTACGAGCCGGGTTTCCTGCGCAACGCGCTCGCCTACTGGCGCCTCGGGCGCATCCCGCGCGGCAGCATGATCAAGTTCTACTTCGGCGGCGAGGCGGGTTACTTCGGCGGCGGCAGCGGCGTGAGCTTCGGCCTGCCACCGACCGCGAAAGCGCTGGATGCCTACCTGGAGATGATGGAACTGGCCGCCTGCCCGCTGCCATGGTCGGTGGCGGTGATGGGCGGAGACCTGTTCGCGACGCCGCTGGCGCGCCTCGCGCTGGAGCGCGGCGGTCACCTGCACACCGGGCTGGAGGACCACCTGGGCGCCGGGCAGCCCAACAACCTGGAGCTCACGCAACGCGCCGTGGCGCTGTGCCGCGCGGTGGGACGCCCGGTGGCAGACCCTGCCGAGGCGGCGCGCATCCTCGGCCTGCCCTGACTCGCGCGCGGCGGATCAGCTGACGTCAGGCAGATCGCAGCGCCTCGTCCTGGCGCGGAAATCCCGGTTCATGCGCCGCACCGGCTCCAGCAGCGGACCGGGCTGTCCCTCGAGATCGTAGATCCCGCCATATTGAACGTGGTCGAAGATCATGAGCTCGCGCAGCGCGAGTTCGCCGTGGCGCAGCTCCAGCGCGAACGTAAGGCCGGCCGCGTCGGGCTGCGCCGCGATAGCGGCGCAACGGCGCTGCAGGCCGGAGCCGTCGAATTCGAGCACCACCGGCTCGCTGCCGGCACGCACGGCCAAGGCCCCGGGCGCGCGCACCTCGGCCTCGACGCAGACGCGGTCGGGCAGGTCGTCGCCGGCGCCCGGGAGGCGCCCGCGCTGGCGCAGCGTCACCTGCTGCGACAGACGGTCACCGGCGAGCAGGCGCAGCTGGAAGTCACCGCTCGCCAGCTCTTCGAGCGCCTGTTCCGGCACCCCGGTCGCCGTTTCGAGCCGCCAACCTTCCAGCCCGTAACCGAAGGCCGGGTTGTGCAGGGGACTCTCGGCATAATCGCGCACCGTCCACAGCCCGTAACCCAGCACCTCGCGGCGCTTCAGGACGCACACCGCGGCGTGCAGGAAGGCGGCAACTTCCTCGGGGCGGATCACGGCGTTGTTGCCATGGCCCACGGTGTTGTCCACGAAGTTGAACTGGTCGATGAACAGCCGGCGTCCCGACGTGGCGGCCGACTCCACCAGCAGTGCGTCCAGCAAGGCGAGGCTGCGCGTGGCCGGCAGTTGCTCACCCCGGTTGTCCGATCCCCAGAACGGGGCCCAGTAGATCGTCGACGGGTACCCTGGCGCAATCCGCATCATGCCGTCGTGACCGATCCACCCGGCCACCACGGGCTGGCCGTCGGGACCGGGTTCGAAACGCGGCTCGTCATCGACGCGCGCCTCGAACGAGAGCAGCGGGAACAGCGCCATCGCGGGCTCGAGCAACTTCGCGATCACGAGCCAGTCCCAGTAGGCATTGAACAGCACGGGGTCGCGCGCGGCGTCCGGCAGTGCCGGCGGATGCGCCGGGCCGGGCGACAGCGTGGACAGGTATTCCGACCAGGTGCCGGCGGCGGCCTGGTCCACGCGGCGCAGCCACAGGTCCTCCCAGCTCATGAACGCCATCACCACCCCCTCGCGGCCCTCGACCTCCTGCGACACGCGCCCCAGGAAACCGAAGAACGCCTCGCGCGCCTGCGCGTCGTTGAGCAGGCGCTGCTGGCGCTCCAGGACGCTGCCGGCCTGCGGATGGAAGCTCCAGCCATAGCCGAGGCGCAGCATCACCTTCAACCCGGCCTCGTCGGCGCGATCGAGCAGGAAGCGCAGGCGCTCGAACGCGCGTTCGTCGTAGGTGCAGCACGGCGCGTACACGGGCTGGAAGTCGCCCCATGACACCAGCAGCACCACCGTGTCGAAGCCGTCGTCGACGAGTTGCCGGAAATCGGCGGCCACCTGCTCGCGCCGGAATCCCGCCAGGAAGTTCATCGGCCACTGCCGGCCGAACCAGTGGGCGGCAACGCGACCGCGCACGGCATCGTCGGGCGGTATCGCGGGGCTGTTCTGCACCGCTGCGGGCGATGCGGGCGATGCGGACGCCGGGACGCTCGCCGCGAGCACGGCAAGGCTGGCAGCGACGGCAAGGACGCTCGGGCGAAGGTTCATGCACGGGGATCCGGAAGGCGGGAACCGGATTATAGGGCGAGGGATCCGGCAAAGCCTGTGCGCGCGTGCCCGCTATTGCGGCTGCCCGGCCAGGCCCATCATTTGCGCCGACAGCAGGATCACCTCGATCTCCTCGGTGATCTCCTCCTGGCGCCGCCGGTTGCAGTCGAGCCGCAGCTTCCCGGTTTCCTCCTCCAGGCGCTGCAGCGCGCGGTCCATGTGCGCCTGGCGCTGGCGGTTCTCGGCCATGAGCGAGCTGTAGAGCACCTCGTTGAGCACCGCGTGCAGGTAGTGGCGCGTCAGCCCGCTCAGGAAATCCGCCGGCGCGAGCGTCAGGTGCGCGGCGTGGCTGTGGCCACGCGCGAGAGCCGGCGGCTCGCCCAGCGGCAGCAGCCGGCGCAGGCGGACCTCGCGCGTGGCATCGCAGTGGTACACGACCGACAGGCTGCTGGCGCCCGGCGCGGCTCGCGCGAGCAGGGTGGCGAGCTCGCGGGTCAGGCGCAGCAGCACCGCGGGCACTTCGTCCGCCACGATCGCGCCGGGCAGCACCAGGTCGACGTCCTCGCGCTCGCCACAACGCCCGGCCAGCCGCTGCCCCACCACGACCCGGCGTGGCGGCGCCCCCCGGGAGCCCAGCAAGCGCTGCGAGGCGCTCAGCAGCGCCTCGTTGAAGTCGCCGCAAAAGCCCTGCTCCGAGCCGACCAGCACGCACAACCCGCCACCGTGCGCGGCCGGCGCGCCGCCCGCCCCGGCGTGCCAGGCCAGGAAGTCGCCGGCCGCCGCCTCGATGCCCGCGACCATGCGGCGCTGGCTGCCGAGGAACTCCTGCAGGATGCGCGTCTCCATCAGCGCCAGGCCCTTCATCGCGGACATGATGCCCGCGATGTCCGCCAGCGCCTCCATGCGCCTGGAGAGCTCACGCCGGCGGCTCATCGCCCGCCTCCGCGCCCCAGGCCTCGATACAGGCGCACCACGCCTCGCGCCCGGCGCTGAGCCCCGGCCCCGCGCTGGCCGCGCGCGCGAGCAGCCATGCCAGGCGGCGCTGCACCTGCGGGCCCGCGCACGCGTCGAAGAAGCCCTCGTTGTAGGCCACCAGCCACGCCAGTTGCTGCTCGGGACCGAGCGGCGCCAGGCGTTCCTGCTTGAGCAGCTCGCGCAGCAGCCGGCCGCGACGGATCTTGGCTTCGACGCCCGCCTCCAGGCGCGAGCCGAAGCGCGTGAACACCTCGAGCTCGAGGAACTGCAGGAAATCCAGCTTCATGCGGCCCGCCTCGGCCTTGATCGCCGGCAGCTGCGCCTTGCCGCCGATGCGCGACACCGAGCGCGTGATGTCGATCGCCGGCAGCACGCCGCGCGAGTAGAGCGCCGGATCGAGGTAGACCTGGCCGTCGGTGATCGAGATCAGGTTGGTGGGGATGTAGGCGGCGATCTCGCCCTGCTCGGTTTCCACGATCGGCAGCGCGGTCATGCTGCCGCCACCGCAGTGCGCCGCGAGGCAGGTCGAGCGCTCCAGCAGCCGCGAATGCAGGTAGAAGACATCGCCGGGATAGGCCTCGCGCCCGGGCGGGCGGCGCAGCAGCAGCGACAGCTCGCGGTAGGCGCGGGCGTGCGTGGTGAGGTCGTCGTAGACCACCAGCACGTCGCGTCCGCCCCACATCCATTCCTCGGCGAGCGTGCAGCCCGCGAAGGGCGCCAGGAACTTCAGGCCCGGCGTGGTGGTGGCCTCGGCGACCACCACGCAGCTGATGTCCAGCACGCCGGCGCGGCGCAGGGTCTCCACGGTCGCGACCACCGCCGAGCGCTTCTGGCTGATCAGCACATAGACGCAGAGCACGTCGCCGCCCTTCTGCGCGATGACGGCATCGAGCGCGAGCGAGCTCTTGCCGGTACCGGCGTCGCCGATGATCAGCTGGCGCTGTCCGCGCCCGATCGGGATCATCGTATCGACCATCCGGTTGCCGCTCAGCAGCGGGCGGGCGACGAAATCGCGCGCGATGATCGGCGGTGATGCCGCCTCCAGGGCGCGCCGGCGGTGCGGCCGGGGTGCGGGCCTGCCGTCGAGCGGGCGACCCAGCGGGTCCACCACCCGGCCGAGGAAGTCATCCCCGACGCCGATGTCGAGGCGCCGGCCCGTCAGGTGGGCCGAGGCGCCGGCAACCAGCCCGTCCTTCTGGCTGAGCAGGATGGCGCCGATGCGCCGGCTGCCGAGGTGGAACACCAGCGCCTCGCTGCCGTCGCCAAAGCGCAGGATCTCGTCCATGGCCGCCGAGGGCAGCCCCTCGACCCAGACGATGCCATCGCCGATCGCCACGACCCGGCCCATCTCGCTGACGCGCAGCTGCGGGCGGTAAGCCGCGGGCGTCGCGCGGCGCTCCGCGCCGGCGGCGGGTGGCGCGCGCTCAGCCGCCAAGGCCGCCGCTCTCGGCGAAAGCGCCCAGCTCGCCGGCCACGCTGAAGTCCAGCTGCCAGGCACCGAGCGAGAGGCGCACCCCGGCCAGCAGGGTGCTGTCCTCGACGAAGTCGAAATCCCCGCGCATGCCGAGCCGCGCCTCGACGGCAGCGGCGAGCCGCGTGCGCAGCGCCTGCGGCAGCGGGAAGGCGGTGGCGAAGACGCCCCGGGCATGACCGTTCTGCCCGGTGCGCAGGGCGCCGAGGCGCTCCTCGGGCAGCGCGCCCAGCTCCTCGACGAAGAGCTCGACCAGGCGAGCCTCTGTCTCGCGCCCGGCGACCCTGCCGAGCAGCGCGCGCGCGAAGCGCCGCGCCTGGGCGCCGGCCTCGGCCGCCAGTTCGCGCCGCAGCGCTTCCTGGCGGTGCGCCTCCTGGGCGGCGGTGCGCTCACGCTCGGCGGCAAGGGCCTCCGCGAGCGCCTCCATCTGCCGCTCGCGCTCCAGCGCCAGCGCGGTTTCCAGGCTCGCGCGCGCGGCGGCCTTTTCCTGCTCCCAGTCGGCCAGGCGGCTCTCGAACTGGCCCTTCAGCGCGCTGGCGCGCTCCTCGGCCTCCTTCGCCTCGGCGAGCACGCGCTCGATGCCGGTCTTGCGCGCCGCCAGGATGTTCAGCACCGGCCGGTAGAGATAGCGCTGCAGTATCCAGACCAGGACCAGGAAATTGATGACCTCCAGGACGAAGGTGGTCCAATCCAGCTCCATGAGCGGCTCCTGCTACTGCAGCAAGTATTCGAGCAGCGGGTTGCGGAAGATGATCACCAGCACGATTACCAGCACATAGATCGCCAGCGATTCGATCATCGCCAGGCCGATGAACAGCGTGCGCGTGATGGATTTTTCCGCCTCCGGCTGGCGCGCCAGCGCCTCCAGCGCCTGGGCGATGGCGCGGCCCATCGCCATCGCCGGGAACATGGTGCCCAGCGCGATCGCGATGGCGGCCACCGCGGTCGAGACCAGGGCAAACCAGTGTATGTCGCTCATGTCGTGCCTCCTCCGGCATCGTTGGAATCGGCTGCGGCGCCGCCCTGCGCCACTTCCCGTGACTGCATGCCGCCGGCGATGTAGATCAGCGCCAGCGTGCCGAAAATGTAGGCCTGGACCAGTGCCTCGACGATGTGCAGCATCAGCACCGGCACCGGCACCAGGAAGCCCGCCAGCAACAATACCATCAGGGCCGCCATTTCCAGGCTCATGATGTTGCCGAACAGCCGCACGGCCAGCGCGAGGGTGCGCGAGAGCTCGCCGAGCAGGTGGAACGGCAGCAATATCGGGCTCGGACTCAGGTAGTGGCGCGCGTAGTCCTTCAGCCCCACGCTGCGGATGCCGTACCAGTGCGTCGAGAGGAATACCAGGAAGGCCAGCGCGGCGGTGGCGGAAAGATCGCCGGTCGGCGAATCGAGCTCGGGCACCAGGCCGGTGAGGTTGGCCACCACGAGGAACAGCCAGATCGTGCCGACGAAGGGCAGCAACGTTGCCGCGCGCCCGGGCAGCACGCTGTCGATCGCGGACTCGATCGCCTGCACCACGCCCTCGAGCGCGGTCTGCAGCAGTCCGGGGCGCTCCACGCAGAGCCGGCGCGTGGCCAGCCGGCACACGATCCAGAACAGCAGCAGCAGTCCCCAGGTGGTCACCACCGTGGTGGTGATGCCGAAACCTCCGAGGCTGAAGACCACGGCCACGCTTTCCATCACCAGTACTTCCGGATGAAGACATAGACGTTGGTGGCTCCGAGCACCAGCCCCAGCAGGATGCAGTTCAGCGTCCAGCGCACGGTGTAGTCCTCCCCCAGGCTGTCCAGCCAGCGCCCGAGGTAGGCTCCCGCGAGCAGGGGTGCCACGAACAGCACCGACAGGCTGCCCAGGAACACCGACTGCGCCAGCAGCGAGCGGCTACCGCGCTCGGCGCGCCGCATCCGCTCGCTGTCGCGCTCGACACCGCGGCGCCACTGCTCGTCGCTCATGCCTGCCACCGGTCGAGCTGGCGCAGGCGCCGCAGCAGCTGCTGCTCCAGGTGCTGCACGTTCTGCCGCAGGCTGCGCAACTCCTCTTCCTCCCGGGCCAGCTGGCCCGACAGCAGCCCCGAGATACGGTCGTAGTCGTGGTCACGGAGGTATCGGCGCGTGTTCACCGTGAGCCGGTCCGCGGCAAAGTACAGCACCGCGCCGGGACAGGCGAGATGACACCAGCGCCCGTCGGCGTCGCGGTAGCGCGACAGCCCGTAGCCGAGGATGGTCATGAAGCGCTCGCACCCGGGCAGGATGCCGAAACTGCCGCTCGCGTCGGTGCCCACGAAGCTGGTGACGCCGGCAATGTCCTCGCTGTGCACGGCGCTCTGCAGGCACAGCGTGATGGTTGCGCTCACGGGGCCTCCATCGCGCCGCGCATGTAGCAGCGCTCTTCGGGCATCGCGTCATAGCGCCCGCGCATGAAGTCCTCGCAGTCGCCGAGCGTGACCGCGAGCGGCACCGAGGCGCCCGCGATGCCGGTGTGCTCCGACACCACGAAGAATGGCTGCGTCAGGTAGCGCTCGAGCAGGCGCGCGCGCAGCACGATGCGCCGGTCCGTCTCCGACAGCGCCTCCAGCCCCAGCATCGCGATGATGTCCTCGAGCTCGCGGTAGCGCGCGAGGTGCTCGCGCACGCCCTGCGCCACGCGGTAGTGCCGCTCGCCGAGCGTCACCCGGTCCATCAGGCGGCTGCCGGATGCCAGCGGATCCACCGCGGGATAGATGCCCTTGGCGGCCTGGTTGCGCGCCAGGATCACGGTGGTGTCGAGGTGCGCGAGGATCGCGCCGACGGCCGGATCGGTCATGTCGTCGGCCGGCACGTAGACCGCCTCGACCGCGGTGATGCTGCCGCGGCTCGTCGAGGAAATGCGCTCCTGCAGTTCCGCCACCTCCGACAGCAGTGTGGGCTGGTAGCCCACGGTGGCGGGCATGCGCCCGAGCAGTCCCGAGAGCTCGCTGCCCGCCTGGATGAAGCGAAAGGCGTTGTCCATCAGGAACAACACGTCGCGCGCCACGTGATCGCGCAGGTACTCGGCATAGGTCAGCGCCGACAGGCCGATGCGAAAGCGCACGCCCGGCGATTCGTCCATCTGGCCGAAGACCATCAGCGTGCGCGGCATCACGCCGGCGTCCTGCATGTCGTGCCAGAGCTCGTGGCCCTCGCGGATGCGCTCGCCCACCCCGGCGAAGACCGACACCCCGCGGTGCAGGTGCACGATGGCGTGCATGAACTCCATGACCAGCACGGTCTTGCCCACGCCCGCGCCGCCGAAGAGGCCCGTCTTGCCGCCGCGCACGAACGGGCACAGCAGGTCTATCACCTTGATGCCGGTCGGCAGGATCTCGCCGACGCCGATCGCCTCGTCGAGCGGCCCCGGGGCCGCGACGATCGGGCGCGTGCCGCTGGCGGCGAGCGGCGCAGCGCCGTCGAGCGGGTTGCCGAACAGATCGAGCAGGCGTCCGAGACAGTCGGGCGTGACCGGCACCGCGAGCGGCCCGCCGCTGTCGAAGACCGGCAGGTGGCGACGCAGCCCCGAGGTGCCGTGCAGCGCGACGGCGCGGGCGCGCGATTCGTCGAGGTGGCGGTGCACTTCCAGCGGGTAACGTTCGCCGTCGGCGTGCACGTAGAGCGCCTGGTGCAGCGGCGGCAGCCGCGTGCACAGGATGTCGATCACCGGCCCGTGGACTTCCTCGATGACGCCGAGCGGCTCCGGTGCCCGGAGTTCGTCCGCGGGTGGCGCGGCGGAGACGAAGGGCGTGTCCATGGCTCAGCGTCGCCGCACGCGCTCGCGGAAATAGCGCGGCTCGGTATCGATGCCGAGCAGTTCGCGACGCAGCAGGTCCAGGGCAGTCGCGGCGACCATGGTCTGGAACAGCTTGCGCGCGACCGGGAACCAGAGCTCGCGCGCCTGCACGCGCCGCTCGCTGCCCCAGGCGATCCACACCGTGCCAACCGGCTTGTCGGGCGTGCCGCCGTCGGGGCCGGCGATGCCGGAAACCGCGACCGCGTAGTCCGCGCCGCTGCGCGCCAGCGCGCCCTCGGCCATCGCGCGCACCACGGCCTCGCTGACCGCGCCGTGGCTGGCGAGGCTAGCGCCGGCAACGCCGAGCACGCTCTCCTTCATGCGGTTCGAGTAGGTCACGAAACCGGCGTCGAAGACCTGCGAGGCGCCGGGGATCTCGGTGAGCAGCGCGGCGATCAGGCCGCCGGTGCAGGACTCCGCGGTCGCGAGCCGCTTGCCGGCGGCAGCGGCCAGCTCCACGACGCGCCGCTGCAGGCTGGTGTCCCCGGTTCCGACGATGTGCTCGGCGAACAGCGCCTGCAGGCGCTGCTCGCAGGCCACGCGGTCGGCCTCGTCGGCGCTGCGAAAACTGGAGACCTTCAGCTCCAGCGTCGGCGCCCCGGCGCGAAACCCCAGCTCGATGTGCGCGGGCCAGTCGGGGAATTCCTCCGTGATGCGCTGCTGCAGCGACGACTCGCCGATGCCGAACAGCTGCATGCGCGTGATCACCACGCGTTCGCTCGAGGGAAACTCGGCGGCCAGCCAGGGCACGATCTCGTCGTCGAGCATCTGGCGCAGTTCCGAGGGCACGCCGGGCGTGCACACGATCTCGCAGCCGCGGTGGCGCAGGCGAAAGCCCACCGCGCTGCCGACCGCGTTGGCGACGATCGTCGCGCCCGCCGGCAGCAGCGCCTGTTTGCGGTTGGCGGCGTTCAGCGCCAGCCCGCGCCGGCCGCACCACGCCTCCAGGTGCGCGAGCGCCGCCGGCTGCTCCTGCAACGGGACGCCCGCCACCCTGGCCAGCGCCTCGGCGGTGAGGTCGTCGCTGGTGGGCCCCAGACCGCCGTTGACGATCAGCACGTCGGCGAGCCCCGCGAGCCGCTCGAGCTCGGCGCACAGCAGCGCGAAATCATCGCCGATCGTGACCTTGGCGGCGACCTGGCGATTGAGCTGCGCGAGCTTCTGCGCGATCAGCGAGGAGTTGGAATCCAGCGTGACCCCGCTCATCAGCTCGTTGCCCGTCATCAGCAGTAGCAGTCTCACGCGCTGGCCTCCCCGCGCCCGTGCCGGCGATGTACGCGATCGATGGTCGATCCGTGCGCAGTGTAATCCATCGCTGCCGCAGCGCGCTCAGCGCGGCGCAAGCGCCGCTTCGCGCCCGGGCAGCGCGCCGAGCAGCACCAGCGCCAGCGCGGCGCACGCAGCACCGGCGGCATAGGCCGCGCCCGCGCCGAAGCGCGTCCACAGCCAGCCGCCCAGCACGCCGGCGAGCACGGTCGCCAGCCCCGTTCCCAGGTGCAGCCAGCCGAAGGCCGCGCCGCGCGCATCCGCCGGCGCGCGATCGGCCAGCAACGCCGCCAGCAGGCCCTGCGTGGCGCCCAGGTGCAGCCCCCACACCATCGCCCCGAGCAGCGCCGTCCACGGATCGGCGGCGCGCGCGAGCAGCAGGTCGGCGAGCAGCAGCAGGCCCAGCCCGCAGACCAGCACGGGCTTGCGCCCCAAGCGGTCCGAGCACGCGCCGGCGGGCCAGGCGCTGAGCGCATAGGCCACGTTCATCACGATCAGCACCAGCGGCACCAGCGCCGTGGCCAGCCCGAGCTCGCTCGCGCGCAGCAGCACAAAGGCCTCCGCCAGGCGCGCGAGAGCCAGCAGCACGGCCAGCGCGATCACCGCGCGACAACCGGGTGGCACGGCACCGGGTCGCAGCCAGGCGAACGTGAAGCGCTGCGTCGCGGCGCGCGGGCGCGGCACGGCCGGCTCGCGCACGAACACCACGAGCACCGCGACGGCGAGCAGCGCCGGCACGGTGGCGACCCAGAACACCGCGCGCACATCATTCGCCAGCAGGTACATCAGTGCGATCGCGAGCGCCGGCCCCAGCACCGCGCCCACCGTGTCCAGCGCCTGGCGCAGCCCGTAGGCGGCACCGCGCGAGGCCTGCGGCGTGACGTCGGCCACCAGGGCATCGCGCGGCGCGCCGCGTATACCCTTGCCGAGGCGGTCGATCGCGCGCGCGGCGAACACCGTCGCGGCCGAACCGGCCAGCGGAAACAGCGGCTTGCTGAGCGCCGCCAGCGCATAACCGCACAGGATCAGCGGCTTGCGCCGCCCGCTGCGGTCGCTGAGCGCGCCCGAGAACACGCGCATCACGCTGGCCACGCCTTCGGCCGCGCCTTCGATCAGGCCGAGCACGAGCGGGCTGGCGCCGAGCCCCGCCACCAGGAACACCGGCAGCAGGCTGTGGATCAGTTCGGAGGATGTGTCCATGCACAGGCTGACGAAGCCCAGCGCGACCACCGTACGCGGCACACCCTGCTGCAATTGTTGTCCCTCCCGTCAGGCGCACCCGCACCCGATCCCGGCTAGACTGCCCGCTCGACGCCCGAGATCGCAAGCCATGAGCGCACTCCGCCCCGCAAACCATCGCGACCGCCCCGCTGCAAGGCAGCGGGCGGCGCGCGCCGATTGCCCGGCAAGGTACTGAGATGCTCGGTTATCGCCACGCCTTCCATGCCGGCAACCACGCCGACGTGCTCAAGCACGTGGTGCTGCTGCAGCTGCTCGACTACCTGGCCGCCAAGGACAAGCCGTTCTGGTACATCGACACGCACGCCGGCGCCGGGCGCTACACGCTGACGCAGGGCTACGCCGCCGAGCAGCGCGAGTACGTCGACGGCATCGAAAAGCTCTGGAACGCGGGCGTGCTCCCGGAAGCGCTGGCACGCTACGTCGAGCTCGTGCGCACGCTGAACCCGCACCACCGGCTCAAGTACTACCCCGGCTCGCCGTGGATCGCGCGCGCGCGCATGCGCCCTCCGGACCGCCTGTGGCTGCACGAGCTGCACCCGGCGGATTACGCATTGCTGGAGCAGGAATTCGCCGCCGGCCCCGTGCCCACGCGCGTGTTCAGCGAGGACGGCTACGCCGGGCTCAAGGCGCTGCTGCCGCCGGAGCCGCGACGCGCGCTGGTGCTGATCGACCCGTCCTACGAGGTGCGCGAGGACTACGCGCGCCTGGTCGAGGCGCTGAAGCAGGCGCTGCGCCGCTTCGCTACCGGCGTCTACATGGTGTGGTACCCGATGATCCCGCGCCGCGAGTCGCGCGAGCTGCCCGCGCGGCTCGCGGCGCTGGCTCCCGAACGCTGGCTGCGCGCCGAGCTGGTGGTGCGCGCGGCGGACGCCGCGCACGGCCTGTACGGCAGCGGGGTGTTCGTGGTCAATCCGCCCTTCACACTGCGCGCCGCCCTCGCGGAGAGCCTGCCGCGGCTGACGATGCTGCTGGGGCTCGACCGCCACGCGACGTTCACGCTCGAGGGCAGCGCCGACTAGGCGCCCGCGCGGCACGCACGCCGGAGCGGTAGCCTCAAGTTCGCGCCGCCGCGGCCGATAAGCCCTGCTGCAGTACCAGCCGGGGTGACGATGAAGATCCAGGGTTCGCAGGTCGAGTTGCGCGCGGCTCACTTCGAGAAGCGCGAGCACCGCATCGAGCGGCAGTTGCAGGTGTCCATCACGCGCGCGCCCCCGCCACCCGCCGCCGACGCCGACGCCGCCGCTCCCGCGGCATCCGCCACGTCCGCGCTCGACGCGGAGGTCCGTTACTTCCAGTTGCTGATAGAAATGCTCTCGGGCCGCGCGGTCCGCATCGCGACCATCGCCAGCGACGCCTCGGCGACAGGGGAGCCTGCCGACGGGGCGCCCGCCGCCTCGCCGGCCCCGTCGCTCCAGATCGCGGTCTCGCAGCGCACCAGCGAACATTACAGCGAGGCCGAGGCCAGCGCCTTCGCGGCCGAGGCCACCGTGCAGACCGCCGACGGGCGCGAGATGCGCCTGGAGCTGTCACTGCTGATGCAGCGGCGCTTCGAGAGCACGACGTCGGTCACGGTCTCGTCCGGCGAGCGCAAGGACCCGCTGCTGCTCAATCTCGCGGGCAATGCGCCCGAGCTCGGTGCCGTGAAACATGCCTTCGACCTCGACGCCGACGGCACGCAGGAAATGGTTGCCATGGCCACGGGCCGCAGCGCCTTCGTCGCGCTCGATCGCGACGGCGACGGGCGAATCAATGACGGCCGCGAGCTCTTCGGCGCGTTGACCGGCGACGGTTTCGCGGAGCTAGCGCGCCATGACGACGACGGCAACGGCTTCATCGACGCGGGTGACGCGGTGTACGCGCGCCTGCTGGCCTTCGGCAAGGACGCCCGGGGCGCTGATGTGCTCACGCCGCTTTCCGCGCTCGGCGTCGGCGCGCTGTACCTCGGCAGCGTGGCAACGCCCTTCAGCGTGAACACCGCCGCGAACGAGACACTCGCCGTGGTACGCAGCACCGGCCTGTGGATCGGCGAGGATCTCTCCGCGGGAACCCTGCAGCAGCTCGACCTGGTCGTCTGAGCGGCGCGCCACTCAGGGCGCGAGCCGCTCGATGCGCCACTGCCCGTCGTCGGCGAGCGTGTAGCTGAAGCGGTCGTGCAGGCGGTTGGGGCGGCCCTGCCAGAACTCGAAGGCATCCGGCACCACGCGAAAGCCGCCCCAGAACGAGGGCAGCGGGATGCGGCCCTCGCCGAACTTCTGCTTCAGGCGCGCGAACTCGTCCTCGAGCAGCGCGCGCGAGGACAGCGGACGGCTCTGCGCCGAGGCCCACGCGGCGAGCTGGCTGGCGCGCGGGCGCAGCAGGAAATACTTCAGCGCCTGCGCGGCGCCCATGCGCTCGACCGTGCCCTCGATGCGCACCTGCCGCTCCATGTCCGCCCACGGGAACAGCAGCGCCACCCGCGGGTTGCCGGCAATCTCGCGCGCCTTGCGGCTCTCGAGGTTGGTGTAGAACACGAAGCCCGCGTCGTCGCAGTGCTTCAGCAGCACCAGCCGTTGCGAGGGGCGTCCGCGCGCATCGACGGTCGCCACCGCCATCGCGGTGGGATCGCGCAGGCCCGCGTCGATCGCGTGTTTCAGCCAGCTCTCGAACTGGCGGAACGGCGAGGCGTCGAGGTCCTTGCGGTGCAGGCCGGGAGCGAGGTACTCGCGACGGAAATCTTCCAGGTCCATGGGCGGCGTTCCGGCTTTTCGGTGATGAACGGAGCGCGAGATTAGCAGATGCCCTGCGCTCTCAGGTGCTGAGCATCGTGGCGAGAAATCCGGAGATCACGATGCCGTCGAAAGTGCCGGCGCCGCCGATGCTCATCAGCCCGCCCCCGCGCCGGCCGAGCTCGCGCAGGTGCAGCAGGTCGGCGCCGATCAGCGGCCCCAGCACGCCGGCGCAGAAAGCGACCGGCGCCGCGTGCTCGCCCGCCAGCAGCATCGCGACCAGCGCGGCGAGACAACCCGGCACCAGCGCGGGCAGCAGGATGCCGAGTCCCGCGACCGGTCGCGCCATCAGGTAGCAGGCCGCGACATTCAGCGCGATCGCCACCGCGGCGTGCAGCGGGGCGCCACCACCGGCGTCGAGCAGGCGCGCCAGCTCGTAGACCACGATGAGAGAAGGTATCAGGCAGCCGCCGACGTTCAGCGCTATGACCTGTGGGGCACCGGGCTGAACCAGCCGCGGCGCGAGCCGGCCAAGGCCGAAGAAATCGGACGGGCGGTATTCCAGCACCGCCGCGCCGGCACGGCGCCATACCGGCACATTGAACAGGCTGCCGACGAAGATGCCGATCACCAGCAGCGTGGCCACGCGCGGCGCGATGCCTAGCCCGAGCAGCGCCGACACCATCGCATCGGCGAGCAGGAACGGCAGCAGCAGCAACATCGCCAGCGCCACGATCAGCGCAAGCACTCCGGCGGGCATCGAGGGTCCTCCTGTCGCCGGGCGTCGCGACATCGATGAACCGCCCCGGGCGTGGCGCGACTCTAGCGCAGCGCGCCCGCTTAATGAAGCTGTCACAGATCGCCCGGAGCATGTGCCGCGAACAAGGGAGGAGACACCTCGCATGCAAACCGATACCGGCATCGACGTGAAAAACCTGTCGGACCGCAGGCTGTGGGAGATCCTGCGCCTCGCCGAGACCGACGGGCAGCGCGCCGCCACGGCACTGATCGCCCACGCGCGCGACGAACTGAGCGTGCGCCGCCAGCACACCGAGACGCGGCGCTTTCGCGCGCCTCACTGAGCGGCTCGCCGGCGTCATCAAAAATTCACCGAAACACCACGAGACCTCAACAATCGCCGCGCATCCTCCGTGCATGGAACGCGCAGGGGATACGGCATTGCTGCAGAACATCCACCGCCTCGACCTCCTTGCCTTCGGCTGGTGCCACCAGCGCAACGCCGAAGCCATGATCTTCGTCGCGGCGCGCCGGATCTCGCGCAGCGCCGACGGCTGGCTCTACCTGCTGCTGCCGCTGCTGTTCCTGGCCAGCGACACGATCGACGCCGTGGGCTTCATCGCGCTGGGCTGCCAGGCCTTCGCCCTCGAGCGCAGCGCCTACCTGCTGATGAAGAACACCTGCCGGCGCAGGCGCCCGCCCGATATCCTGCCCGGCTTCCGCAGCCTGGTGATCGCCTCCGACCGTTTCAGCTTTCCCTCCGGCCACACCTCGGCGGCGTTCCTGTTCGCCGGACTGTGCACCCAGGAGTTCGGCCTCTGGGCGGCTGTGCTGCTGTATCCGTGGGCCTGCTGCGTGGGTGCCTCGCGCGTGTTCCTCGGCGTGCACTTTCCCAGCGACACCGTCGCCGGCGCGCTGCTCGGCAGCGCGCTGCTGCTGGGAGCGCGCACGCTGTTCACCGCATGAAGATCTTCTATGGCGTGCAGGGCACGGGCAACGGTCACCTGACGCGGGCGCGGGCAATGGCGCGGGCGCTGGCACGCTACCCGCAGGTGCAGGTCGACTGGCTGTTCACCGGGCGCGAGCGCGGCGATTTCTTCGACATGCAATGCTTCGGCGCCTGGCAATGGCGGCGCGGACTGAGCTTCGCGACCCGCGCGGGACGCGTGCGCCCGCTCGCGACGCTGCGCCAGCTCTCGCCCGGGGAGTTCCTGCGCGACGTGCGCGAGCTCGACCTCGAGGGCTACGACCGCGTGGTTTCCGACTTCGAGCCCGTCACGGCCTGGGCCGCGCGCCGGCAACGGCGCGACTGCATCGGCCTGGGGCACCAGTACGCGCTGGTGCCCGGTGTGCCGCGCTCGCGGCGCCACCTCGTGGGCAGCGTGGTGCTGCGGGCCTGCGCGCCCGTGGGCACGCGCATCGGGCTGCACTGGCACCACTTCGGGCACCCGCTGCTGCCGCCGATCGTCGACGACGACGCGCGCCCGGCGGACGTGCCAGCGCGCGCCTCAGCGCGCGAAGCGCTGGTGTACCTGCCGTTCGAGGATCCGGAGCGCGTGATCGCACTTCTGCGCGCGATCCCGGGCTGGCGCTTCTCGATGTTCGGGCCCGGACTGCCCCGGGAGCAGCGCGGCAACGTGACGACGCACCCGGTGGGGCGCGCCACGTTCGTTGCGGCGCTGGAGCGTGCGAGCCATATCGTGTGCAACTGCGGCTTCGAGCTGATCAGCGAGGCGCTGTGCCATGGCAAGCGCATCCTCGCCAAGCCGCTGGCCGGCCAGATGGAACAGGTGTCCAATGCGCTGGCGCTGCAGGCGCTGGGCTACGCGCGGATCGCGCAACGACTCGACCCGCAGCTGATCGGCGATTTCCTCGCGCTCGGGACAACCGCGCCACGGTCGGACTGGCCGGATGTCGCGGCAGCGATCGCCACGTGGCTGGTCGAAGGCGGGGAGCCGCTGGAAGCGCTGAGCGAGCGCCTGTGGCGCGAGTGCGCAATCGCCGAGCCGCGCGCCGGCAGCGACGCGAGCGACCGCCCCGCGGCGCTGCGCGTCCCGGCCTGAGCGGATCAGCGGGCCATCGTGAGCGGCAGGTCCTGCACCCAGGCCAGGCGCAACTCGCGCGAGGCGAAGCGCAGTCCGCCGTCGTGACGCACGATGCGGTCCTGGTAGCGGATCGCCATGTCGAGCTTCCATTCGGCGCCGTCACGCTGGTAGACATGCGAGGCGATGCAATAGGTCTCGCCGCTCCACACGCCATCATCGCCCCACGCGCCGAGCTGGTTGCCGACCATGTGAAAGGTGCGGTCGTACTGGCGCAGCAATTCCATGCCACGCTCCACCTCGGGCAGGGTATCCATCACGTAACCGGGGCCCGTGATGCGGATCGAGGGCAGCATGATCGTGTGCAACTCGTCCAGGCGACGGTCGTCGATCAGTGCGGCATAGCGGCAGGCGAGATCCAGGGTGTCGTTGCTCATTGGTGCGGCTCGGCGGAAGTTCGCGGCAAGTTATCGCGGCATGCCGCTGAAAGCAAACCGGGCCTCGCGCGCGCAAACAAAAAAGGGCCGTCGCTCGCCACGACGGCCCTTCTGTGAATTGGTCGGAGTGAAAGGATTCGAACCTTCGACCCCTGCCTCCCGAAGGCAGTGCTCTACCAGGCTGAGCTACACTCCGAATACGTTCAGTTGCCGCGCGGGCCTGTCCACGCGGCGCGCATTGTAATGGAAAGTTCCCTCAGGGGATATACATTCGTTCGATGATGATGCTCAGCACCGTCATCGCGGTCGTGGCGACGAGGATCACGGCCAGCAGCACCAGCGGGCGGAAGGGCTTGCGCGGGACGGAGTGAATCCCCGTCGACGTGAAGGCATCGACCCGCTGCTGGTCTTCGGGATGGAGTTTTCCTGCTTCGCTCACGATGTTTCATCCTGCGCCGCGGCGGCGGCGCCAGTCATTGGGGAGAGCAGTATAAGCGCGCGGGGCCGGGCGCGAGAAGCCGCGCCCTCGCCCGCGCCGCGTTCACAGCGCGAAATGCGCCTCGGGCAAGGCCATCAGCGTGGTACCGCCCGCCTCGACGCACAGCGCCAGGCTCTCGGTGCGCGGCAGGATGCGCTGGAAGTAGAAGCGCGCCGTCTCGATCTTGGCGGTATAGAAATCCGCCTCGCCGGTGCCGCCCGCCAGCGCGTCGAGCGCGGTGCGTGCCATGCGCGCCCACATGAAGCCGAGCACGAAATACCCCATGAACATCAGGTACTCGAAGGCCGCGGCATCGGCCTCGTCGGGATTTTTCATCGCCGCGCCCGCGATGTGCATCGTCAGGCCCTCGAGCCGCTTGCCGGTTGCCGTCAGCGCGGCGACCAGCGGCGCCATGTCCGCGTTCCCCGCGTTTTCGCTGCAGAACTGCTCGACGATGGCGGCAAAGCCGTGCAGCAGTTCGCCGCCGCTGCCCATGATCTTGCGCCCGAGCAGGTCCAGTGCCTGGATCGCGCTGGTGCCTTCGTAGATCAGCGCGATGCGCGTGTCACGCACGATCTGCTCCATGCCGTGCTCGCGCACGTAGCCATGCCCGCCGAACACCTGCACGCCGAGATTCGCCGCTTCGTAGCCGGCCTCGGTGACGAAGGCCTTGGCCACCGGTGTCAGCAGCGCCATCAGGTCCTCGGCCCGCTTGCGCTCCGCCGCATCGGCAGACTTGTCCGCGATGTCGACCAGCTGGCACAGCCAGTACAGGAAGGCGCGGCTGCCCTCGGCATAGGCCTTCTGCGTGAGCAGCATGCGACGGATGTTCGGGTGCACGATCAGCGGATCGGCGGGCCCGGAGGGGTTCTTCGGTCCCGAGAGCGAGCGGCCCTGCAGGCGCTCGCGCGCATAGGCCAGCGCGCCCTGGAACGAGAGCTCGGCCGCCGCCAGGCCCTGCATCGCGGTACCGAGGCGCGCCGCGTTCATGAACGTGAACATGTGGTTGAGGCCGCGGTTCGGCGCGCCGATCAGGAAACCCGTGGCGGCATCGAAGTTCATCACGCAGGTCGCGGAAGCGTTGATGCCCATCTTGTGCTCGATGGAGCCGCAGGAAACGCTGTTGGGTACCAGCGTGCCGTCGGCCTGCGGCAGCTTCTTGGGCACCAGGAACAGCGAGATGCCCTTGGTGCCGGGCGGCGCGTCCGGCAGGCGCGCGAGCACGATATGCACGATGTTCGCGGCCATGTCGTGGTCGCCCGCGGAAATGAAGATCTTGGTGCCGGTGATGCGGTAGGAGCCGTCGGCCTGCGGCTCGGCGCGCGTGCGCAGCAAGCCCAGATCGCTGCCCGCGTGCGCCTCGGTCAGGCACATGGTGCCGGTCCACTCGCCGCTCACCAGGTGACGCAGGTAGGTCTGCTTCTGCTCGTCGGTGCCGTGCACCTTCAACGTCCGGGTGGCCCCGTGGGAGAGCCCCGGATACATCGTCCAGGCCCAGTTCGCCGTGCCCATCATGTCCTCGACGAACAGGCCCATCGAGGGCGGCAGGCCCTGGCCGCCGTATTCCGGCGGAGTGCTCAGCGCAGCCCAGCCGCCTTCCACGTATTGCGCGTAGGCCTCGCGGAAACCGGCAGGGGTGCGCACGCCCTCGGGAGTCCAGGTGCAGCCTTCCTCGTCGCCGCTGCGGTACAGCGGCGCCAGCACGTTCTCGCAGAACCTGGCCGCCTCGCCGAGGATCGCATCGATCAGGTCGGGCGTGAACTCCTCGCAGCCGGGTAGCGCGGCGAACAGTGCCGGAAAACCGAGCAATTCGTCCCTGACGAAACTCATATCGCGCAGCGGGGCCTTGTAGGACAGCATGAAGAACCTCTGGAGCGGGAATTCGACCGCCCGGATGCTAGTCGCGGGGGCGCGCAGGAACCATTACATGGCAGGTAAACGCGCAGGCCTCAGGCCAGGACGTCGAGCAGCGTGCCCAGCGTGTCGTCGGCCGCGCGCACCACCTGCGCTGCCGCACCGGCCTGCAGCTTCGCGGCCTGCAGTTCGACGATAGCCTCGGTGAGTTGTCCGGCATCGCCGCCCGCGGCGCTCGAGACGACGCGCGTCGCGGCGGCCTGGGCGCGCTCGAGACTGTCGCGCAGCCCCTGGAATCCGGTCTGGCCAATGGGAGTGCTGCTCACGGGGAGTGCTCCGCGAAAGTGAAGGCGCTGCAAGTGTACATCCGGACCCGCAAGCCTGCCGTGCGCGGGCACTCAATCCTGCGCGCCACGGCGCAGCCGGCCGATGTCGAGCAAACCCGCCGCAGTACGCACGTCGATACCGGCGCGCCACGGGATGAAACCGATGCGCGGGGCACCGAGCATCGCATCGAGGGTGGCGAGATTGTCGGCAAGATTGGCCATGCCGGGATCGACCTGGTTGGCCACCCACCCGGCCAGCCGCAGCCCGTCGGCGCGCACCGCCTCGGCCGTCAGCAGCGCGTGGTTGATGCAGCCCAGCCGCAGGCCGACCACCAGCACCACCGGGAAACCCAGCCGGCGCGCGAGGTCGGCCAGGGTCTCGGCATGATTGAGCGGCACCCGCCAGCCGCCGGCGCCCTCGACGACGGCGACGTCGTGCGGCCGCGCCAGCGCCGGCAGGCAGCGCGCGTGCAGCGCGGCAACGTCGAGCGCCAGGCCCGCCTCGGCGAGGGCGATATGCGGCGCCACCGCGGGCGCCAGCACCACCGGGTTCACCAGCGCGTAGGGCAGCTCCTGGTTCATGGCGGCGAGCAGCGCGCACGCGTCCTCGTTGCGCAGCCCCTCGGCGGTGGCGACGGCACCGGAGGCGATGGGCTTGAGGCCGATCGTGCGCGCGCCACTCGCTCCGGCCGCCCGCAGCAACGCGGCCGCGACCAGGGTCTTGCCGACCCCGGTGTCGGTGCCGGTCACGAACCAGGCCTCAGCCACGGGGTTTCTCCAGCCGCAGGCACAGCGCCCGGTAGGTGGCTGGCAGGGTGCCGTCGGGGTTGGCGAACAATGCGTAGGCCGACTGCAGCCGGCGCCACGCACCGCGCCCGGCGAGCCCGCCGGGGCGACCGGCGTTCACGTTGTGCGCCCCGATCGCGCGCAACTCGCGCGCGAGGCCCTGCACGTCCGGGTACGCGGGCAGGTGGTACTTCTGCCCGATCACGCGCACGGCGAGCCCCGCCGCGCGCGCCGCCCGTTCCAGCGCCGCGACGCTCTCGAAACGGTTCACGTGCACGCCGTCGTCGACGGCGCGCCAAGCGGCGCGCAGTTCCCACAGCGTGTCATCTCCCAGCGTCGCGATCAGCGCCTGGCCGCCCGGCGCCAGCACGCGCGCGATTTCCGCCAGCGCCCGTACCGGGCTCTCGCACCACTGCAGCGCGAGGCTGGAATACACGAGATCGATACTCGCGCCGGCGAGCGGCAGCTGCTCGGCGTCGGCGCACAGCCAACTCGTTGCGCCGCCCGGCGCGCCTGCGCGAGCCTGGCGCAACATGCCCTCGGCAAGGTCGAGCCCGATCACCCCGGCGCGCGGAAAACGCTGCGCCAGCCGGGCGCTGAAATGGCCGGTGCCGCTGCCGATGTCGAGCACGCGCGCCGGGTCGAGCGGCGGCGCCAGCGCCAGCAGCTCCTCGCCGATGGTGCGCTGCAGTGCCGCGGCGCGCTCGTAGCCCGCCGCCGCGCGGCCGAAGGAGCGCGCGACATCCTGCTTGCTGCGCGCGGCAGCGGCGAGCGGCGTGGCGAAACATGTCAGAAGAAAATCCGTCACCCGCGCGGCAACCGCCGCGGGCCGCGACAGGAACGGTGCATGTGCCGCGCCGGGCACCAGCCACACGCTGGCGCGCGGTTGCAGCCGCGCATAGTGCGCGGCCACCTGCGGCGCCACGATGGCGTCGCGCTCGCCCAGCACGTGCAGCACCGGCAGCTCCAGCGCCGCCAGCCCGGCGCGCAGGTCGAGGCGCGCGAGCGTATCCAGTGCTGCCAGCAACTCGCCGGGGTCGGCGGGCGCCGCGGCGAGCGCGCGCAGCTCGCGCGCCATCTCGCGCTGGCGCAGGTCCCGGTGCGCCTGCAGTGCCGCGAAACGTGCCAGTTGCGCCGGCGCGTCCGCGAGCAGGCCGGCGCGAAATGCCGCGAAGCTCGCCGCATCCATGCCCGCGGACCAGCCCTCGCGCTGCAGGAAACAGGGGCTCGTCGCGATGGTGACCAGCGCGGCGAGATGACCCGGGAAGGCCTGCGCGAAACGCAGCCCGAGCGCGCCGCCGAGCGACCATCCCGCCAACACGGCCCCGGCGGGAATGCGCTCGCGCATCCAGCCGAGCAGTGCCGCCTCCTCGCGCGGAAAGGCCTCGTGCGCGGCCGCGCCGTGCGCGGGCAGATCCAGCGCGAGCACATCGAAATGCGCGGCGAGCGCCCGGGCCAGGGCGGCGAAAACCTCGCCCCGGCTGCCCCAGCCGTGCAGCAGCACGACGCGACGGCGCACCACTTGCCGCTGCGGCGCGGGCACCGTGGGGGCAGCGGCGCTCATGCGCCCGCGATGTCCGCCAGCGCCTGCAACAGGCGCTCGACCTCGGCGACGGTGTGCGCGGCGCTCAGCGTCACCCGCAGGCGCGACTGGCCCCGCGGCACGGTGGGCGGACGGATCGCCGGCACCAGCAGGCCGCGCGCCAGCAGCTGTTCGGACCAGCGCAGCGCGGTGGCGGCATCGCCCAGCAGCAGTGGCTGGATCGCGGTTTGCGACGGCAGCAACTGCAGGCCCAGCGCATTCGCTCCGGCACGCCAGCGCCCGATCAATTCCTGCAGGTGCGCGCGCCGCCACGGCTCCTCGCGCACGATGCGCAGGCTTTCGGCGGCCGCCACGGCCAGCGCCGGCGGCATCGCGGTGGTGTAGACGTAGGTGCGCGCGAACTGGATCAGCGTCTCGATCAGCTCCTCGCTGCCGGCGACGAAGGCCCCGGCGACGCCGAGCGCCTTGCCGAGCGTCGCCATCAGCAGCGGTACCCCGGCGCTGCCCATGCCCTGCTTTTCCAGCGTCCCGGCGCCGCGCTCACCGAGCACGCCGAATCCGTGCGCATCGTCGACGTACAACAACGCATCGTGGCGCGCACACACCGCGGCCAGCGCCGCCAGCGGGGCCTCGTCACCGTCCATGCTGAACACGCCGTCCACCGCGACCAGCTTGCGCCGCGCGGGGCTGCGCGCAAGGCGCGCCTCGAGGCTGGCGGCATCGTTGTGCAGGAAGCGCTGCAGGCGCGCGCCGCTCAGCAGTCCGCCGTCCAGCAGCGAGGCGTGGTTCAGGCGGTCCTGGAACACCGCGTCGCCGCGGCCGAGCAGCGCGCTGATCACGCCGAGGTTGGCGGCATAACCGCCGGAGAACAGCAGCGCGCGCGGGCGATTCGTGAACTGCGCCAGCGCTTCTTCCAGCTCGTGGTGCGCGCGGCTGTGACCCGAGACCAGGTGCGAGGCGCCGCTGCCGGCGCCGTAGCGGGCAGCGCCCTGCTGCAGCGCACCGATCACGCGCGGATCGTTCGCCAGACCGAGGTAATCGTTGCTGCAGAAGGCGAGCAGCTCGCGGCCATCGACGCGGACCGTGGTGGCCTGCGGCCCCTCGAGCACGCGGCGCCCGCGATACAGGCCGGCGGCCGCCCTGGCCGCGAGATCCGCGCCGAGGCTCGCGAAAGCGCCCGCCACGCCGCGCGCGCTCAGGCCGTGGCGGCGTCGTAGAACAGCGCGTTCGCGGCCACCGGGCGCGCCGCGGCCCGATCAGGGGCGGGCGCGCGCTTTTGCGGGCGCAGGCCGAGGCGGCGGAACAGCTGCATATCGCGCTCGCTTTCGGGATTCGCGGTGGTCAGCAGCTTCTCGCCGTAGAAAATCGAGTTGGCGCCGGCGAAGAAGGCCAGCGCCTGCAGCTCGTCGCTCATGCTCTCGCGCCCGGCTGACAGGCGTACATGCGAGGCCGGCATAAGGATGCGCGCCACCGCGATCGCGCGCACGAACTCGAAGGGATCCAGGTCCGGCTGCTCCTCCAGCGGCGTGCCGGGGACGCGCACCAGCAGGTTGATCGGCACGCTCTCGGGATGCTCGGGCATCGTGGCCAGCGCGAGCAGCAGGCCCGCGCGGTCCTCGCGCCCCTCGCCCATGCCGACGATACCGCCGCAGCAGACTTTCATGCCCGCCTCGCGCACGTTGGCGAGCGTGTCGAGCCGCTGCTGGAAGCAGCGCGTCGAGACGATCTCCGGGTAGAACTCCGGAGAGGTGTCGATGTTGTGGTTGTAGTAATCGAGCCCGGCCTCGGCCAGCGCCCCGGCCTGCCCGGCGCTGAGCATGCCGAGCGTCATGCAGGTCTCCATGCCGAGATCCTTGACGCCCCTGATCATGGCCGTCAGCAACGGCAGGTCGCGGTCCTTCGGCGAGCGCCACGCGGCACCCATGCAAAAGCGCGAGGAACCCGCGGCACGCGCGGCGCGCGCCGAGTCCAGCACGCGCTCGACCTCGAGCAGCTTCTCGGGCTCGAGCCCGGTGTCGTAGCGCGTGCTCTGCGGGCAGTACTTGCAGTCCTCTGGGCAGGCGCCGGTCTTGATCGAGAGCAGCGTGCTCACCTGCACCTCGGTCGGGTCGAAATGCGCGCGGTGCACGCCGTGGGCGCGGAACAGCAGCTCGTTGAACGGCAGCGCGAACAGGGCCTCGACCTCGTCGCGCGTCCAGTCGCTGCGCACGGCGCCGGCGTTGCTTGCATTGGGCATCACAAACCCCGAAAGTGGCTCGAAAAGGGGCTGGAAGTGTCCGGCCCGGCGAATAGCTTGTCAACCGGAACGGACGCCAATGGTTTACAAGTCACTGCTGCGCGGGCTGCTGCCCGCCACATGCCTGCTCTGTGGTGGCGCGGCCCGCGCAGCGCTGGACCTGTGCGCCGACTGCGCCGCGCAACTCCCGCTGCTCGACAATGCCTGCCCGCGCTGCGCGATGCCGCTGGCGGATGCGCACGGCGCGCCCTGCGGCCCCTGCCTGCAGCGCGCGCCGCGCTTCGGCGCCTGCATCGCCGCGCTGCGCTACGAGCACCCGGTGCGCGAACTGGTCTCGCGCTTCAAGTTCCAGGGCGATCTTGCCTGCGGACGCATGCTCGCGGGGCTGCTCGCACGACGCCTCGCCGCACTGCCGCCAGCGCGGCGAACCGGTCTGGTGCTGGTGCCGGTGCCGCTGCACCCGGCGCGCCTGCGCGAGCGCGGTTTCAACCAGTCCGAACGCATCGCGCGCGTGCTCGCCGCCGAACTCGGACTCGCGCTCTCGAACACCCTGGTGCGGCGGGTGCAGCGCACCGCCGACCAGAAGCAGCTGGGCGCGGCGGCACGCAGCCGCAACCTGCAGGGTGCCTTTCATGCCACGGGCTGCGCCGGGCGACGCATCGCGCTGGTCGATGACGTGATCACCACCGGGGCCACCGCCGAGGCGGTCACGGCGGCGCTGTTCGCCGCCGGCGCGGCGCAGGTCGAGGTGTGGTGCCTGGCGCGGGCGCTGTGAGGGAGCGCTGTCCCGATCGCAGGGGGGATTCCCCGGGGAGGCGGGCAGAGCCGCTCGCCCCGGCTCGCGGGCACGGGCATCAGAATTCCCGGGAAGCGCCGATGCCGTCCACGGGTTCGCCGGCAGCCAGGCGCCGCTGGATGTCCTCG